>NZ_JBKEAF010000038.1:0-18080 GCF_047971895.1 Microbacterium sp. | reverse complement strand
CTTCAGCCGGTACAGCGGCGGCATTGCGAGATAGACGAAGCCGGCGTCGATGAGCCCCCGCATGTAGCGGAACAGCAGGGTCAGCAGCAGCGTCGCGATGTGCTGGCCGTCCACATCGGCATCGGCCATCAGCACGATCTTGTGGTACCGCGCCTTCTCGAGCGAGAAGTCCTCGCCGATGCCGGTGCCGAACGCCTGGATCATCGCCTGGATCTCGTTGTTGGCCAGCGCCTTGTCGAGCCGGGCGCGCTCGACGTTGAGGATCTTGCCGCGCAGCGCCAGGATCGCCTGGGTGTGCGGGTCGCGCCCCTGCACGGCCGAGCCGCCGGCTGAGTCTCCCTCCACGAGGAAGATCTCGCTGATCGAAGGATCCTTCGACGTGCAGTCCTTGAGCTTGTCGGGCATGGATGCCGACTCGAACACGCTCTTGCGGCGTGCCGTCTCGCGTGCCTTGCGAGCGGCGATGCGGGCCGTGGCGGCGTCGATCGCCTTCTTCACGACGAGCTTGGCCTGGTCGGGCGTGCGCTCGAACCAGTCGCCGAGCTGGTCGCCGACGACCTTCTGCACGAACGCCTTCGCCTCGGTATTGCCGAGCTTCGTCTTGGTCTGGCCCTCGAACTGCGGCTCCGACAGCTTCACCGAGATGACCGCGGTGAGCCCTTCGCGCACGTCGTCGCCCGAGAGGTTGTCGTCCTTGTCCTTGAGCAGCCCCTTGGCGCGCGCGTACTTGTTGACCAGGGTGGTCAGCGCCGCACGGAACCCCTCTTCGTGGGTGCCGCCCTCGTGCGTGTTGATCGTGTTGGCGTACGTGAAGACGTTCTCGCTGTAGCTGGTCGTCCACTGCATCGCCAGCTCGAGGGCGATCTTGCGGTCGGTGTCTTCGGACTCGACTTCGATGATCTGGTCGTTCACGACATCGGCGTGCCGGCCGTGGTTGAGGTACTCGACGTAGTCGACGAGCCCGCGCTCATAGAGGAACGACTCCTCCGGCTGACGGTTGACCAGTTCGCCGTCGGCCTCGACCTGCTCAAGAGATTCGGTGCGCTGGTCGATCAGGTCGATGCGCAGACCTTTGTTCAGGAACGCCATCTGCTGGAAGCGGGTGCGCAGCGTGTCGTACTCGAAGTGCACGCTCTCGAAGATCGCGGCGTCGGGCCAGAATGTGACGACGGTGCCCGTCTCATCCGTCTCCTCACCCTGGGCGAGCGGAGCGAGCGGCGTGCCGCCGTCTTCGAATGACATGCGCCAGACGTGGCCCTTGCGGCGGACCTCGACGTCGAACCGCGTGGACAGTGCGTTGACCACCGACGAGCCGACGCCGTGCAGCCCGCCCGAGACCGCGTACCCTCCGCCGCCGAACTTGCCACCGGCATGCAGCACGGTCAGCACCACCTCGACGGTGGACTTGGTCGGGTCGGACGAGTGCGGATCGACCGGGATGCCGCGCCCGTTGTCGAACACCCGGATGCCGCCGCCGGGCAGGATCGTGACGACGATCGTGTCGCAGAACCCGGCCAGCGCCTCGTCGACCGCGTTGTCGACGATCTCGTAGACCAGGTGATGCAGACCGCGAGGACCGGTGGAGCCGATATACATTCCGGGCCGCTTGCGCACCGCCTCGAGACCCTCGAGAACCTGGATGGCATCGGCCCCGTAGTCGGTGAGAGCGGATTCCCCGGCTGTCTTCCTGGGTGCTTCGAGAGCGCTGTCAGAGGCAGATGACGTCATGGAATTCGAGTGCTCCCGTTTCGGTTTTCGGATCGCCGCCATTCTATCCGAGAAACCCCTCAGACGCCGTTGTGACGGCTCAGAAGCCCGAGAAACGGCCCCGATGGTCGTTCAGCCGTAGGTATCGCGCGGACCGCGCCCTGGAATGGCTCTGCGGCCCCATTTCCACGAGGGTACGTCCGGCCCCACGAATCGGATGCTGACGATCCCCGCCTCGGGAAGGTCGGTCGTGATGCGGGTCAGGATCTGCGCCCGCATGTACTGCAGCTGCTTGGCCCACGCCGTCGAATCGCACTGCACGGTGAGCGCACCATCGGCCAGGGCGACCGGCTGCGCATGCTGCGCTGTCTCGGCTCCCGCCACCTCCGCCCAGCGCAGGACGAGATCCTCCTGTGAGAGCCGGCCGTCCCATCCGGCCTCCCGAGTGAGGTTCGAGATCACATCGCCGAGACCGCGCGGGTCCCGGCCCGCGGTGAACGGCTGGTTCTCGTCGTCGGCGCGCCGACGCCGGCGCTTGAGGGTGCGCGCCGACGCCGGCAGACCCCGCAGCCGCAGGTAGGTGGCGACGGTCTCGGGCACGGCGCCCTCAGGTGCCGAACCCGCCGAGCCGCTACTCATCGATCTCGCCCTCCACGATCTGGCCGGCCTGCACCCGGACCACGTTCGCCCGCAGTTCCGACGGCACATCCGCATCGACCGCTGCGGTCACGATCACCTGCTCGTAGCCGCCGACCAGCCCCGCCAGACGTGCGCGTCGATCGGCGTCGAGCTCGGCGAACACGTCATCGAGGATGACGACCGGATCCCCAGTGGAGGAGTCCTCGCGCAACAGCTCGGCGCTCGCCAGCCGCAGCGCGAGCACCACCGACCACGATTCACCGTGCGACGCGTACCCTTTCACGGGCAGACCGCGCACGCGCAGCAGCAGGTCGTCGCGGTGCGGTCCAACCAAGGTGACGGCGCGGTCGAGCTCCTCGGTGCGTTTCGCACCGAGGGCGGTGCGAAACGCGTGCTCGACGTCGTCTGCGTTGCCGACGGACAGCATCCACTCCAACTCCGGGGTGTGATCTTCACCGGCGATCGCCGTGTACGCGACGTGCACGGGTTCGGCCAGTTCGCGGGTGAGCCGCGCACGCGCGACGATCAGCTCGGTGCCCAGTGCGACGAGCTTGTCGTTCCACACGTCGAGGGTGGTCAGTGCGTCACCGCGGATGCCTCGCGCCCGGGCTGACTTCAGCAGCGCGTTGCGCTGCCGCAGCACGCGGTCGTAGTCGGCGATCACCCCGGCGAACCGCGGGGCGCGCTGCACGAGCAGTTGGTCGACGAACCTGCGTCGCGCCGACGGGTCTCCCCGCACGATCTGCAGGTCCTCCGGGGCGAACAGCACGACATGTGCGTGGCGCGGAAGCTCGGCGGGGCGCACCGGCGACCCGCCGATGCGCGTCTTGTTGCTGCCCTGCCGGTTGATCTGGGCTTCCAGCGTCAGTAACCGCTCCCCGTGGGCCAGGCGTGCGCGCACGAACGCGGCATCCTTCCCCTCCCGCACGAGCGGCGCGTCGGTGGCGACCCGGTGCGAACCGAGTGTGGCCAGGAACGCGATGGCCTCGACGAGGTTCGTCTTGCCCTGGCCGTTGCGGCCGATGAACACGTTCGGGCCGGAGTGCAGCACGACATCGGCCTCCGCGTAGTTGCGGAAGTCGACCAGTCCAAGCCGCTCCACGATCATCGTTCCCACCCTAATGAGCGGGTGCGACCGCCGGAGACGACGGTCAGCGCAGCAGCAGGTTCGGCTGCAGCAGGTACTTGAACGTGTCGGTGCCGGCCTGGTCGACCGAGGTCTGGCTGGTGATCAGCACAGGGCTCAGCTTGTTCGCGTTGTCGGTCGGCGTGAAAGTGATGCGCGCGAACTCGCTGCGCACGGCGCCGAGCGCCTCGAGCAGGTACTGCGGGTTCAGTCCGAGCGTGACCTCGTCGCCGCCGAGCAGGTGCGCCTCGACGGACTCCGATGCCCGTGCCTGCTCGCTGCCCGAGGCATCCATCGTCACCGCGTCCTCGGCGAAGGTGAACCGCAGCGGGGCGGAGCGGTCGAGCACGAGCGAGACGCGACGCACGGCCTCCTGCAGGTCGGCGGTGTTCACGACGGCGTGATGCTCGGTCTGCTCGGGGAAGAGCCGCCGCACCGGCGGGAAGTTTCCCTTGATCAGCAACGAGGTGACGGTCTTGTTGCCCGCGGTGAAGGCGATGATCTCGCGATCGCCGGCACCAGAGAACGAGATCGAGATGTCGCCGCCGTGCGCAAAGGTCTTGCCGACCTCCTGCAGGGTGCGCGCCGGCACCAGGGCGCTGGTGCCTTCGTCACCGGCCGCCGATCCACCGTCCCATGGGATGTCACGCAGCGCGACCCGGTAACGGTCGGTGGCGACCAGGTTGAGCTGCGTGCCGCTGACCTCCAGCTGTACGCCGGTCAGCACCGGGGTGACATCGTCGCGCGACGCGGCGAAGGCGACCTGCGCGATCGCGGTCGCGAACTCCTCCGCGGGGACCAGACCCGATTCGCCGGTGACCTCGGGGATCGCCGGGTATTCCTGCACCGGCATCGACGCGAGGGTGAACCGGGCAGATCCGCCCGAGAGCGCGATGGCTCCATCGTCGCCCGCGGTGACCTCGATCGGCACGTTCGGCATGCGACTGGCGATCTCGGACAGCAACCGGCCATGCACGAGGATCGTGCCGGGCTCGTCGACGGTCGCCTCGATCACGGTGCGGGCCGACGCTTCGTAATCGAACGCGGCCAGGGACAGTCCCTCGTCCGTCGCCTCGATGAGCACGCCGGCGAGGATCGGCTGCGGGTTGCGCTGCGGCAGCAGCTTGACGACGAACGAGACCGCTTCGCTGAAGACATCGCGGTTGACGTGGAACTTCACCGGCACTCCCTTGTCATCGTGGGGCCATGGGCTACCCATGCTAGTGCCCGGCGCCGCGGAGGGCAGAGCCGATCCTGCTTTCGCTTACGGTCATCGAATCGATGGACCATAAAAGAAGAGAAGGTTAATGGTGTTAACGCCTGTGGGAACTGTGGAGAACTCGGCCGATGCCGGTGTTTGCAGGGAAACTACACGCGTGTGAGATGTGGACCCGGTGGGGAGCGGGTGTCGGCGAGGTGAAGAGCAGATGGATGCCAGGTGGCCCGGTTTCCACAAGGCATCCGGATCCATTCACATTCCGAGGGCGTCGATGCACAGTTATCCACAGCTTGTCCACACTGTGAAGAACGGAAATTTAGTGGTATTCGCCCGACCGTGTCAAGCGCGGATCGGGGAATATTGGCGAGGTGCTCGCTGGGGCCCGCGATTCAGCGGGTGCGGCCGAGCTGAGTGGTGATCTCGGTGACCTGGTTGTAGATGGATCGCCGTTCGCGCATGAGATCGCTGATCTTGCGGTACGCGTACATGACCGTGGTGTGATCCCGCCCGCCGAACAGTTGGCCGATCTTCGGCAGCGATAGGTTCGTGCGCTCACGACACAGGTACATGGCGATCTGTCGGGGGATGGCGATGGCCTGCGAGCGGCTCGAGCCGTACAGGTCGTCGACGGTGAGTGTGAAGTAGGTGGCGGTCGCGGCGATGATGTCGGTCGGCGAGACGATGTTCGCGTCGTCCTGGTCGACGATGTCGCGCAGGACGGTCTGCGCCAGCGACATGTCGAGGGTCGAGCGGTTGAGGTTCGCGAAGGCCGATACCCGGATGAGGGCGCCCTCGAGCTCGCGGATGTTCGACGAGACCACCGTGGCGATGTACTCGAGCACCTCGTCGGGGAACTGCAGCCGCTCGCTCTGCGCCTTCTTGCGCAGGATCGCGATGCGTGTCTCGAGGTCGGGCGCCTGCACGTCGGTGATCAGACCCCACTCGAACCGGCTGCGCATACGGTCTTCGAAGCCGGTGAGCTGCCGCGGCGGCACGTCGCTGGTGATCACGACCTGCTTGTCGTGATCGTGCAGCGTGTTGAAGGTGTGGAAGAACGCCTCCTGCGTCTCGGCGCGCCCCTGCAGGAACTGGATGTCGTCGATCAGCAGGATGTCGACCTCGCGGTAGCGCGCCTGGAAGGCCGAGCCGCGGTTGTTGGCGATGGAGTTGATGAAGTCGTTCGTGAACTCCTCGCTCGACACGTACCGCACCTTGATGCCTGGGTACATGCTGATCGCGTAGTCGCCGATGGCGTGCAGCAGGTGGGTCTTGCCGAGCCCCGAGTCGCCGTAGACGAACAGCGGATTGTAGGCCTTGGCCGGGGCCTCTGCCACGGCCACTGCGGCCGCATGGGCGAAGCGGTTCGACTGGCCGATGACGAAGTTGTCGAACGTGTACTTCGCATTCAGCCGGGTGTCGGAACGGGATGCCGCGGCGTCGCCGGCCGTGATCGTCGCCGCCGGTGGTGTGTCGACCGGTCGCGGGCCCGGGTCGGACATCACCGCCGACTGCGACTCTCGCTCGGGTGCCGCCAGGTGCGCGTCGTCGAGCTCCGGGTTGACGACGACCCGGTAGCTGGTGACCTCGCCCGCGGGGTCTGCCTTCGCCAGGGCCTCGAGGATGGAGGTGCGCATGCGCTTGTTCAGCTGTGCGGCCGTCAGATCGTTGGAGACGTCGAGATAGAGGATGCCGCCCATCACGCCCTGCGGCACAGCGAGGTCGAGATAGCCGTGCATGGGCGGCGAGACCCGCTCGTCATCGGCGAGGACGTCCAGCACCGCCGACCAGATCGGTACGTCTGGTTCGTCCTGCGGTGACATGGCCCCCCCGTGCCTGTGGATAACGACCTGAAACCACCGTAGTCTAGTGCGCGAGAGTCGATTCGGGTTTGCGATGATCGGAAAGACGACGTAGCCTTAATCGGTTGACTTTGCCTGCGGGCAAGTCCCGTCCACGTCGTCTCCGGTCGCAGAGTTCCCGGTGACCAATCCTCCGGAGTGATTTCATGAGCAAGCGCACGTATCAGCCCAACAACCGCCGTCGCGCCAAGAAGCACGGTTTCCGCGCCCGCATGCGCACTCGCGCCGGCCGCGCCATCCTCTCGGCTCGCCGCGCCAAGGGCCGCACCGAACTCTCTGCGTAGGTGCTCGCAAGGTCGAACAGACTGACCCGCGGGTCCGACTACAAGACGGTCGTCCGACGGGGAACACGGTGTGCCGGTGCGCACACCGTGTCGCATGTTCTGGCCTCGTCCGAGCATGACTCCGTTCGCTTCGGTTTCATCGTGAGCAAGCAGGTCGGCACCGCTGTCGTGCGCAATACCGTGCGCCGTCGGCTCAAGGCCGTGTGCGCCGAGGCTCTGTCCGGTGTGCGCGCCGGAACCGATGTGGTCATCCGTGCCCTGCCGTCCATCGCGAATGCGGACTATTCCGCATTGCGCGCCGAGGTGCACCGGTGCCTGAGGAGGGCGGCATGAGCGTGCTGCCGTCGACCGCTCGCGGAGACGCCACGCTGCAGGCATCCGATCTTCTGCGCAGCGTCCCACTGCTTCCGCGCAACCTCGCACTCGCCCTTCTGCACGGGTATCGCGCCACCATCTCGCACGTCTACGGCGATGTGTGCAAGTACTATCCTTCCTGCTCGGCGTACGCCGTCGGCGCGGTGCAGCAGCACGGTGCGATCGTCGGCTCGGGCCTCACCGCCCGAAGGCTGGCACGCTGCCATCCGTGGGCCGAAGGCGGTATCGACGACGTGCCCCGGCGCAGGAACTTCCGTTACGCTCTGACCCGCCACGGGTTCGTCGTACCTACCCCTGGAAAGGACTGATCCGTGGATTTCTTGGGAATCATCCTCTGGCCACTGAAATGGGTGGTCGAGCTGATCCTCGTCGCCTGGCACTGGCTGCTCACCGCGCTGGGGATGGGAAGCGCCGAGGGCATCACCTGGGTACTGTCGATCGTCGGGCTCGTCGTGGTGGTGCGCGCCGCGGTTTTTCCCCTGTTCGTGCGGCAAATCAAGTCGCAGCGCAAGATGATGGAGATCGCACCTGAGCTGAAGAAGGTGCAGGCCAAATACAAAGGCAAGCGCGATCAGCTCTCTCGTGAGGCGATGAGTCGCGAGACCATGGCGCTGTACAAGAAGCACGGCACCACTCCGGTCTCGAGCTGTCTGCCGATCCTCATTCAGATGCCGGTGTTCTTCTCGCTGTACAGCGTGCTGAGTTCGATCAAGGTGAACGCCGGCGAAGGTCTCGGTGGCGTCGGGTTGCTCTCCCCCGAGCTGACCAAGGAGTTCTACGATGCGAAGCTGTTCGGCGTCGTGTCTCTGCACGACACTCTGATCGACGCGTTCGAGGCCGAGAACACGGCGGCGATCATCCTGCTGATCACGCTCGTCGTGCTGATGATCGCGTCGCAGTTCTACACACAGCTGCAGATCATCTCGAAGAACCTCTCCCCCGAGGCCAAGACCGGTCAGGCGTACCAGATGCAGCGCATCATGCTGTTCGTGCTGCCGCTGGGATTCATCTTCTCGGGTGTGTTCTTCCCGCTCGGTGTCGTCATCTACTGGTTCATCTCGAACCTGTGGACGATGGGCCAGCAGTTCCTTGTCATCCGCGAGATGCCCACGCCCGGATCCGAGGCGGCCAAGCAGCGCGAAGAGCGCCTGGCGCGCAAGGGCAAGGCGATCGACGCGAACGGCAAGGTCGTTCCGATGGTCAAGTACGAGGCCGAGCAGCAGCGTCTGCTCGAAGAGGCCGAGCGGGCCAAGAAGCAGGCGCCCAAGCGGCAGCAGCCGATGAGCAAGCAGCGGGCCAAGAAGAAGGGCAACCGGCCGACCGGTCAGGCCGGATCGGATTCCTGATCCCGGTTCCCCGGCTTCGATGGACCCACCGACGATAAACCCAGTGACAAGGTGAGACATGTCTGACGCACGTACCGATACCACCCCGCGCGAGACCGCGACTGTCGCACAGCTCGAAGAGGAAGGCGATGTCGCCGCCGACTACCTCGAGGAGCTGCTCGACATCGCCGACCTCGAAGGTGACCTGTCGCTCGACGTGCGCGGCGGGCGCGCATACGTCTCGGTAGAGGCGGAGGAGGCGGGGTCGCTGTCTCCGCTGTCCGACCCCGACACCGTGCAGGCGCTGCAAGAGCTCACACGGCTCGCGGTGCAGTCGAGCACGGGCCGATTCTCGCGGCTGATCCTCGACATCGGGGGGTCACGGGACGCCCGGCGCAGTCAGCTCGAGCACCTGGTCGACCGGGCTGTGGAGCGGCTGGACGAAGGTGCGTCCCAGGCGTCGTTGCCGGCGATGTCGAGTTACGAGCGCAAGCTCGTGCACGATGTCGTGGCCGAGCGGGGCCTGGTCTCGGAGTCGTACGGCGAAGGCGCCGATCGACACACGGTCATCCGTCGCGCCTGAGGTCGGCGCAGTGACAGAGAGAGTGGAACAGGAACCGGATGCCGCTGCCGCGGTGTTCGGCGACCGGATCACTGTTGCGCGGGCGTTCGCAGCGGCGCTGGCCGAACACGGCGAGCCTCGGGGTCTGATCGGGCCGCTAGAGCTGCCCCGTCTGTGGAGCCGGCACATCGTGAACAGTGCGATCGTCGCGCCACTGTTCTCGGGTCGTGTCGGCGATGTCGGGTCTGGTGCCGGTCTGCCCGGACTGGTGCTTGCCATCGCACGACCTGACGTCGACTTCGTGCTCATCGAGCCGATGGAGCGCCGTGTGACCTGGCTCAACGAGCAGGTCGCCGAGCTGGGGCTCGACAATGTGACCGTGGCGCGCGCGCGCGCCGAGGACTGGCCAGGCCGCGGGTCGCTCGACGCGGTGACGGCGCGAGCTGTGAGTGCGCTGCGCACACTGATCCCACTGACGGCGCCGCTCGTGCGCAGCGGCGGAGCGCTCGTCCTGATGAAGGGCGCGAACGCCGCTGCCGAGGTCGAGGCTGCGCAGAAGCAGATCCGCCGCTTCCAACTGTCGGATGTTCGAGTCGAGGTCGTCGGCGAGGGTGTCGTGGCCGAGCCGACGCGCGTATTCCGCGCGACGGTCCGCTGATGTTTCACGTGAAACGCCGTTGACCCCCGGCCCGCCGCGGTTCCCGAGCTTTGCCGAGGGGCCACGAGCCTGTCGCCCCGCGCCTCGACAAGCTCGGCGGGCGGTGCACTGCGTTGTTGGCGGGCTCAACCGCTCGGCGAGCAGGCGACGTCTGGTTCCCCGAGCTTTTCGGTCTGTTCCCCGAGCCTGTCGAGGGGCGCCTCGAGCCTGTCGGTCTGCTCCCCGAGCCTGTCGGTCTGTTCCCCGAGCCTGTCGAGGGGCGCCTCGACAAGCTCGGCGACCGGCCTGCGTCCGCGCCACGCTGGGCTCACCTCCCCCACTCGCTCCCCGAGCCCGTCGCTCCGCGGTCCCCGAGCTCGTCAAGGCGTTTCACGTGAAACATTCCTTCACTGAGCGGTGTCCCCGCCGCTCTTCGCGGCAGCCTTGAGGTCGCCGATGCGCCCCTCGATGAGTGCGGCCTTCTTGCGGTGCCCCCACCCATGGAGTTGTCGTTCGCGGTTGTACGCATCATCGATGCGCTCGAACTGCTCGGTGTAGATCAGCCGCACCGCCCGGCGCTCCCACGTGTAGTTCGCGCCTCGCCGGGGGTCGAAGTTGTGCTCCCACTCACGGTGCTGTGGGTCTCTCCGCGTGCTGCCGGTGTAGAACGTGCCGTCGTTGCATTCCAGTATGTAGACAAAGGCCATCTCTCCAGCGTGGTTGGTGTGCCATGCTTCGATGCGCCAATGCTCGGGAAATGTGGACAGGTGACGAGTGTGCCTGGTTGTGGAGGAGTCCCCTCGGCAGGCTCGGAGACCGCGGGGACGACAGGCGTGGGGAGCCGAGGCTTGGCCCCTCGACAGGCTCGGGGAGCGAAGCACCATTCGCAGCGCTCGGGGAGCGAGGCAGTGTTCGCAGGCTCGGTGAGCTGGTACACCCGCTTGGCGAGCTGGTACACCCGCTCGGCGAGCCGTCGAGGTGGCAGATGTTTCACGTGAAACGCCTCAGACCGATCGTCGAGCTTGTCGAGACGCCCCTCGACAGGCTCGGGGAGCGACGGACAGGCTCGGGGACGACGGACACGCTCGGGGAGCGACGGACACGCTCGGGAAGCGACGGACACGCTCGGGGAGTGGAGCAGGGCAGTGCCTGCTCGCCGAGCTTGTCGAGGCGCGGCCTGTTTCACGTGAAACGCCTCGCCCGAGCCTGTCGAGGTGGGTGTCATATGTGACGAGTTCTCGATGGGGTTGGGCGGCGGGTGCGACGGGGGCCTCGACTAGAGTGGTGCGTGGCATGAACGAGCACGCGAAGAACCCCCCGTTTCACGTGAAACACCCCTCGACAGGCTCGGGGTCCCTCGACGGGCTCGGGAACCGCGAGGACAGCGCGCGGGGCGGAAGCAGTTCACCAGAGGCATCCGACGACTTCGAGATCGACACCCCGCTGGCGCGTGAGCTCGCCGACCTCACCTCCCGTCGACGGGCGCTGGAGAGCGCACACATCTCCCTGCCAGACAAGACACGCGTGCTCACCGTGTCGAACCAGAAGGGCGGCGTCGGCAAGACCACCACGACGGTGAACACCGCAGCGGCCCTGGCTTCCGTCGGTGCGCGCGTGCTGGTCATCGATCTCGATCCGCAGGGAAACGCGTCGACGGCACTCGGCGTGCCGCACAGCGCGGACACCCCCAGCGTCTACGACGTGCTGATCGACGAGTTTCCACTGTCGGATATCATCCAGACCAGCCCGGAGTCGCCGAATCTGCTGTGCGCGCCGAGCACGATCCACCTTGCGGGCGCCGAGATCGAGCTTGTGTCGCAGGTCGCTCGCGAGCATCGACTCCGCACGGCGCTCGACGAGTACCTCGCGACGAACGGCGCCGAGCTCGACTTCGTGCTGGTCGACTGCCCGCCGTCGCTCGGACTGCTCACGATCAACGCATTCGTGGCTGCGCACGAGGTGTTCATCCCGATTCAGTGCGAGTACTACGCGCTGGAGGGACTCAGTCAGCTGCTCGGCACGGTGCGCATGATCCAGAAGCACCTCAACCCCGACCTGCAGGTATCGACGATCCTCCTCACGATGTACGACGGGCGCACCAACCTCGCCCAGCAGGTCGCCCAGGAAGTGCGTTCGCACTTCCCGAAGGAGATCATGCAGACCGTCATCCCACGGTCGGTGCGGGTCTCTGAAGCACCGAGCTTCGGCCAGACGGTCATCGCGTACGACGCGCAGTCGGCCGGTGCCGTCGCCTACCGCGAGGCCGCCGTCGAGATCATCCAGCGTGGCGCCCGCGCCACACAAGCAGAAGGAGCGCGCTGATGGCGAAGCGCACAGGACTGGGCCGCGGCATCGGCGCACTGATTCCTACCTCGGAACAGACCGAGGCGCGGCCAGCCGACGTGTTCTTCAGCGGCGCCTCCGCGCCCGCCGCGACGACCGTGACGGCAGAGTCGATCGAGACGGTCGAAGAGCTGATCGCCGTGCCCGGCGCGCACCTGATGCACATCGATCCGCATACGATCGTGCCGAACCCGCGGCAGCCGCGCACGGTGTTCGACGAAGACGACCTCGCCGAACTCGTGCACTCGGTCAGCGAGTTCGGTGTGCTGCAGCCCGTCGTCGTGCGCATCAACGAGGACGGTGCCCACGAGCTGATCATGGGCGAGCGCCGTACGCGGGCCGCGCGCGAGGCAGGGCTGCAGAGCATTCCCGCGATCGTCCGCGACACCTCTGATGAACATCTGCTGCGCGATGCGCTGCTCGAGAATCTGCACCGGTCGCAGCTGAACCCACTCGAAGAGGCGTCGGCCTACCAGCAGCTGCTGGAGGACTTCGGCATCACCCAGGAGGAGCTTGCGACCCGCATCGGTCGTTCACGCCCGCAGATCAGCAACACGATACGTTTGCTGAAGCTGCCGATTCCGGTGCAGCGGCGCGTTGCCGCTGGCGTGTTGAGCGCCGGTCACGCGCGGGCGATCCTCTCGCTCACCGACGCCGACGCGATGCAGCGCCTGGCTGACAAGATCGTCGACGAGGACCTCTCGGTTCGTGCCGCTGAAGCAGTGGCGAAGGGAGTGGATGCCTCGGGCCGGCGCTCCCCGAAGCCACAGGCCGGCGCTCGCCGGGGGCACCTCGACGAGGTCGCCGAGCGACTCGGCGATCGTCTGAATACTCGTGTCAAGGTCGCCTTGACACAGAGAAAAGGCCAGATCACGATCGATTTTGCGACGATCGGAGATCTGAACCGCATCCTCGCCGAGATCGGAGAACCCGGCTACGGCGAAAACTGAACCGGGAGGCGCTTACGCTGGAGGGGTGACCGATCACGACACTCCGCTTCGCCGACGCGCCAGCCTCGAGGTGCTGCGCGCGGAGGCCGCCGACGAACGCGACGTCATCGTGTACGAGCGGCTGCGGGCGGGGGAGGATCCGTGGGAGTTCATGGAGGATCTGCCCACGGTCGACGAACTCGTCGTGCTGACGCTGCGCGGTGAGCTGATCACGGCCGGAGGCGGAACGCGGCCCACGCGCGCCGCGCACTTCCGGATGCTGCGTCAGATCGCGCTCGAGTACCCGGGTCTCACCCGTGCCGTGTGGCGCCTCGCCGGCGACGCCGAAGCGTACCGCACCTGGGATGCGACGGTGCGCACCGGCGAAGCATCCTGATCTCTACGTCAGGTACGAGGCGAGGTCCTGCTCGAGCGCGAACTTCGGCTTCGCACCGATGATCGTGGCCTCGACCTGGCCCTTGTGGAACACCTTCATCGCCGGGATCGACGTGATCTGGTACTTCGCGGCCAGGTCGGGGTTCTCGTCGACGTTGAGCTTGAGCACCGTGATCTTGTCGGGGTTCTCGGCCTGGATCTCATCGAGCACAGGCGCGACCATGCGGCACGGTCCGCACCACGCGGCCCAGAAGTCCACCAGCACAGGGCCGTCGGCCTCGAGCACGTCCTGCTGGAAGGTGGCGGAAGTGGTCGCCTTGGCGGTCATGTCAACTCCTTGTCCCCGAACGTCGTGCCCGGAAGTCTCAGTCGGTCAAACGCGCGCGGCGCGCGGATTGTTCCTAGGCGGCGGGGTGATCCTCGAGCTCCGCGGCCTCGGTGGCAGGCTCACCGGCCGCACCGAGCGCGGCCAGGTAGTGCTCGGCATCGAGTGCCGCGACCGTCCCGCTGGCGGCGGCGGTGACAGCCTGGCGGTAGGTCGGGTCGACGACGTCGCCGGCCGCGAACACCCCGGGCAGCGACGTGCGCGACGAGCGACCCTCGACGGCGATCGTGCCCTCGGGCGTGAGGTCGAGCTGCTCGTGCACGAGGTGCACGCGCGGATCGTTGCCGATCGCGACGAACACGCCCTCCACGGCGAGCTCGCTCTCGGTGCCGTCCACGGTCGAACGCAGTCGAACGCCCGAGACCGCGTCGTCGCCGACGATGTCGAGCACCTCGCTGTTCCAGACGAACTCGATCTTGTCGTTGGCGAACGCGCGATCCTGCATGATCTTCGAGGCGCGCAGGCTGTCGCGGCGGTGGATGACGTACACCTTCGACGCGAAGCGGGTGAGGAATGTGGCCTCCTCCATCGCAGAGTCGCCGCCTCCGACGACAGCGATCGTCTTCTCGCGGAAGAAGAAGCCGTCGCACGTCGCGCACCACGACACGCCGTGACCAGAAAGTCGCTCCTCACCGGGGATTCCGATCTTGCGGTAAGCGGATCCGGTGGCGACGATGACGGTGGATGCCTCGTGCACGGCGCCGCTGCCGAGAGTCACCGTCTTGACCGACCCGGCCAGATCGAGCGACACGACGTCGTCGAAGAGCACCTCGGCGCCGAACCGCTCGGCCTGCGCCTGCATCTTGTCCATGAGCTCGGGGCCCTGGATGCCCTCGGGGAAGCCGGGGTAGTTCTCGACGTCGGTGGTGTTCATCAGATCGCCGCCGGCTTCGACCGAGCTCGCGACGACGAGCGGCTCGAGGTTGGCGCGGGCAGCGTAGACGGCCGCGGTGTACCCCGCGGGGCCGGATCCGATGATGATGACCTGACGCACAGCGAGCGCCCCTTCCGTAGCTTCGACGACCTCAACACATGGTAGCCGCGCGGCATTCCGGGTCAGCGCTTCGGCAGCACCCGTCGCAGCATGCCCGTCGCCACCGACAGCTCGGGTGCGCGCAGCACGAACAGCAGGGCGACGTAGATGACCGCGGCCGCGAGGGCGATGATCGCCGCCCCCACGGCACCGAGCAGTTGCGACGACGTCGTCCACCCGCCGACACCGCCCAGCAGCAGGAACACGCCCCACCCGACCAGACCCGCCGGCACGGCGGCCAGCACGAACCGGGCGAGCGACAGCATCCATCTGCGCACCTTCAGGTCGCCCACCACCCGCCGCAGCAGGACCGTCGCGAGAATCACCTGCACGAGGATCGAGAGCGACTGGCCGAGCGCGACACCGGCGGTGCGGATGTCGGCCGGCAGCGAGAGGGCGACCAGGGCGAGGCCTGCGGCGATCACCGCCTGCACGAGCGTGAAAACGAACGGCGTGCGCGTGTCGTTGTACGCGTAGAACGTGCGCTGCACGGTGAAGAGGATGCCGATCGGGATGAGCCCCACGAGCAACCCGCCGAGCACGATGGCGGCCTGCACGGCCTGGTCGGACGATGTGGTGAACACGCGCGAGGCGGGCACGGCGGCGGCGGCCAGGGCGGCGGCCGACATCACGATGAGCAGTGTGATCGATCGCACACTGGCGCTGACGTCTTTGGGCACCTCGCTCTGCCGCCCAGCGGTGACGTGCTCGCTCAGCCGGGTGAAATACGGGGTGCCGATCGACAGGGCGATGACCGAGTACGGGAGGATGAACAGCAGGGCCGCGTTGCCGGCGATCGCCTGGCCGGGTTCGTGCGCATCGGACGCGGTGGAGTACACGATCGACTGCACGAGCGCGGCCAGCTGCGTGACCAGCACCATGAGGAAGGTCCACCCGGCGAGCTGCCCGATGTTGCGCAGACCCATGCCGCGCCAGCGGAAGTCGGGGCGCAGCCGCGCACCGGTGTGACGCCAGAACAGCAGCAGCACGGTCGCCTGCAGCACGATGCCGAGCGTCGCGCTCGCACCGATCACCGTGATCATCTCGGGCGTGACGGCGGATACGGGCCACTCCCCACCGCCGAAGAGCACGATGAACAGCCCGAACCCGGCGATCGAGACGACGTTGTTGACGATCGGCGCCCATGTGAACGGGCCGAACACCCGCCGCGCGTTGAGCGTCTCGCCGACGAGGGCGTAGAACCCGTAGAAGAAGATCTGCGGCAGGCACCAGTACGCGAACGCGATCGCCAGGGTGCGCTGATCGTCGGGGAACGCCGGGGCGTAGGCATCCACCAGCAGCGGAGCGCAGGCCACCGACACGCCGGTGACGATGAGCAGGATGACCGCGCCGAGCGTGAACAGCTTCGAGATGAACGCCGAGCCCCCGTCGGCGGCCTGACTGGCGCGCACGATCTGCGGCACGATCACCGCGGTGAGGATGCCGGTCGACACGATCATGTAGATGGTGTTCGGCAGCTGGTTGGCCACGAAGAACGCGTCGGCCGTCGCCGCGGCGCCGATCGCCGAGACGAGCACGATCGACCGCAGCAGCCCCGTGACCCGCGAGACGAGGGTTCCGGCGCCGATCAGCAGGCTCGCCCGGCCGACCCCGCTCACGAGGACTCCTCGTCGGGCGGGGGGCCGGAAGCATCCACTTCCTCCGTCTTGCGGCCGCCGCGCCGCCGCAGGATCGTGCGCACGAGCCCCAGCGCGACGAAGCCGCCCACGAGCACCAGCACGATCGTGACGCCGATGCCCTCCCAGTCGGCGCGCACCGACACCTCTGCCGCCTCGGCGGGGCCGATGCGTACGCCGTTGGCGCTGCGCAGCTCGAGGTCGAGCGTCACCTCGCCGTTGCCGATGCGTGCTTCGACGGGCACCGCGACGCGCGTGTTGCGGTTGGGCATCGCATCGTCGACGGGCGTCGCGCGCTGCACGTCGAGGCGCAGATCGTCGGGTGTGGTGAACAGCACGACGTTGACCGGATACGGCAGCTCGTTGCGCACCCAGAACTGCAGCGGGGCGCTCGCGTTGAACAGGTTGATATGGCTCGGCGGCACGATCGAGACGGCGCCGAGGGTCGTGGTGGTGGCCTCGCGATGCTCGCGGGCCGCCTGCATCCACGCCGCCGCGTCGGCGATCCACGCGACGCCGAGCAATTGCAGCAGTTCGGCGCGCTCGCGCCCCGTGAGCACGGTCGGATCGGTGAGAATCGTCGCGAACGCGGTGAGGCGGCGTTCGTCGTCGAACAGAGTGGATGCCTGCGCCACCCGCGCCGGATCGATCGCCGACTCGCCGACCGTCACCGTGCGCGGGGGCGCGTCGACGAGCTCGACGAGCGCCGCGGGTCGGGTCGTCGGCAGCTCGGTCGCGGTGCGGATCGCCGCCGAAAGCGCGATGCGCGACCGGTCGGCGCCACGGTCGAGGGCGACGAGCACGGGGGTGTCGCCCGCCCCCCGCATGACCAGCTCGAGCAACGCGGTTGCTGCGGCGAGGTGGTGCCCGCGCAGCACGTTCTCGTCGGTGGCGGCGGCCGCACTGAGGGCGGTCGACACCGCCGTGTCGTAGGCGAGGGCTGCGGCACCCGTCTCACCGACGGCGACGCGCGCTCCCGTGCCGGCGCCGACCGCCGACGACGGGACGATCGTGATGCCGGCCGGCCCGCCCTCCGGCGAGCCGAGCGATTCGACAACCGACTGGTCGACGAACGACCCCTCGGGCCAGTACCGGTCGCTGCGGGCGGCGCCGATGTCGAGCAGGGCCTCGAGGCCGGGAAGCGTCGGATCCGGGGGCGGCTCCGTTGCCGACGGCTCGGGCGACGGGGTGACCTCGGGGGAGTCGGTCGCCCGCAGATAGCTCTGCAGCGAGAGGGGCTGCAGCGGGGCGTCGACACCTGCGGCCACCTGCGTTGCGACGTCGGCATCGCCGTACTGCAGCGCGAAACGGGTGTTGGGCAGTGCATCGAGGCTCAACAACCACGCGACCGCCGACTCGGGTGCGGCCGTGCCCAGCACCCGGATCGATGCGGCAATCGCCGGGTCGACCGCGAGCACCGCGTCTGTGCCCGACACGGCGGCGAGCTGCTCGGTGAGCGAGCCGACGGGCGCGGTGAGCGCCGAGAGCTCGTCGGCGGAGAGCACCCCGGCGGTGTGGGCGCCGGCGCTGATCGGCAAGATCACGCCCACGGGCGTAGTGGTACCGGACTCGCGGGTGACGATCATCACGCTCGTCGACACGACCTGGACGCCCTGTCGCTGGT
>NZ_JBKEAF010000073.1:0-8349 GCF_047971895.1 Microbacterium sp. | reverse complement strand
GTCCTCGGCCATCGTGATCTGTACGTGGTCGACATAGTTGCGATTCCAGATCGGCTCGTACAGCTCGTTGGCGAAGCGCAGGGCCAGGATGTTCTGCACCGTCTCCTTGCCGAGGTAGTGGTCGATGCGGAAGATCGAGTCGGCCGGGAAGGCAGAGCGCAGTGCGTCGTTGAGTGCGCGTGCCGACTCGAGATCGTGCCCGAACGGCTTCTCGATGACCACACGCCGCCACCGCTCGGGACGGTCGGCCGTGTCGTCGACGAGCCCCGATCGCTTGAGCTGTGTCGCGACGAGCGGGAAGTCACGCGGCGGGATCGACAGGTAGAACGCGTGGTTGCCCATGGTGCCGCGCTCGGCGTCGAGTGCATCGACGGTCTCGCGCAGCCGGCGGAACGCATCGTCATCGCCGAACTCACCCGAGACGAACCGGATGCCCTGCAGCAGCTGCTGCCAGGTCTCCTCGCGGTAGTCGGTGCGGGCGTGCTCCTTGATCGCCTCGTGCACGACCTCGGCGAAGTCCTGGTCCTCCCAGTCCCGCCGTGCGAAGCCGACCAGCGCGAAGCCGGGGGGCAGCAGACCACGGTTGGCCAAGTCGTACACGGCGGGCATGAGTTTCTTGCGCGACAGATCGCCGGTGACACCGAAGATCACCAGGGCGCTCGGCCCGGCGATCCGGTTCAGTCGACGGTCGTCCGGGTCGCGCAGCGGGTTGTGCCCGCGCGAGATGTCGACGGTCATGTGCGCGGTGGCTCCTACTGGGCGGCCTCGAACAGGGTCAGGACCTCGGCTTGCGGATCGGTCAGGGTGAGCGTCACGACGGGCCTGCCGTGCCCGGCGAGCACGCCGGCATCTCCCGCTGCCTGGGCATCGATGAGCTGCCCGAACGTGTAGGGGCGTCCGGGGATCTCGAGATCGACGTCGCTGCGCTCGAGGATCTGCAGGAAGACGCCGTTCTGCGGGCCGCCCTTGTGATACTGACCCGTCGAGTGCAGAAAGCGCGGCCCCCACCCGAACGTCGTCGGGCGCGCCGAGTCCGCAGCGACCATCTCGCGAAGGCCCTGCAGCTGAGACAGGTCGATGCGGTCGACGTACGCCTGGATCGAGACGTACCCGTCGGGGGACAGCCGGGCCCACAGTGCGTCGAGCACACCGGCGAGGGTTCCCGATTCGGCGAGCGCGGGATCCGAGACCCGAACCTCGACGCCGTCGGCGGCGAAGGCCGGCGGCGTCGGCTGCGGCCGCTCGTCGAGCATTCCGCGCGCGGCGACCTTCGCCGCCTCGACGTCGGGCTGATCGAACGGGTTGATGCCCAGCATCCGTCCCGCGATCGCCGTGGCGTACTCCCAGACGACGAACTGCGCGCCGAGCGAACCGCTGATGAGCACCTCGCCCTCGTGCCGTTCGATGAGGTGGAACGCGTCGGCCTCGTCGACGAGGCGCACAAGCTGCAGGTCGGCGGGTGGGTTCTCGACCTCGGCGGAGACGGGCAGCAGCACGACGGGGAGGATGCCGGTGCCCTGCTTGCCGGTGGACTCGGCGATGAGCTGCTCGATCCAGTCCGGCAGGCCGACGATGTGCGTGCCGTCGGTGATCAGCCCCAGCTTGTCGCGCCGCGGCTCGCCACCGGCGATGGCGGCGGCGAGGACGAGCGCGGGGTTCTCGGGGCTGTCGATCGCGACCTCCAGCAGTGTCGCCTCGGCCTCGTCGAGCAGTTCGCCGATGGGCGCACCGGCCAGCCCTGCGGGCACGAGCCCGAACGCCGTGAGCGCCGAGTACCGGCCGCCGACGGTCGGATCTGCCGTGAAGACGCGGTAGCCGGCCTCCCGAGCGGCCCGGTCCATCGGGGAGTCCGGATCGGTGACGATGACGATGTGATCCACGGGGTCGATGCCGAGGTCGCGCCAGGCGGCCTCGAACGCGCGCTTGACCGAATCGGTCTCGACGGTCGACCCCGACTTGGACGACACCACGAGCACCGTGCGCGCGAGCCCCTCGTCGAGGGCGGCGAGCACCTGCCCGGGGGCGGTGGAGTCGACGATGGTGAGATCCACGCCCGACGTCGCCGCGATGACCTCGGGCGCGAGCGACGATCCACCCATGCCGGTCAGCACGACGTTCGTGACACCGCGCTCGGCCAGCTCGGCGCGCAGTTGCTCGATCTGCGGTACCAGAGGTCGCGAGACCGAGACGGCCTGCACCCAGCCGAGGCGTTCGGCGGCCTCGGGCTCGGCCGTGGGGCCCCACAGGCTCGAATCTCCGGCGGTGATGCCGGAGGCGACGAGGCTGGAGGTGAGACCCGGGAGCGTCGTGTCGACGACGGTCTTGACGCGGCCGGAGAGGTGGATGTCGAAGCTCATCGTGCCGCCTCGGAGAGCGCCTGTGAGACGGTGTTCTGCAGGTCGTGCCAGGAGGCGATGAACTTCTCGACGCCTTCGTCTTCGAGCACCTGGGTGACATCGTCGAAGTCGATGCCCGCGGCCGCAAGACGGTCGAAGACCTGATGGGCGTCGAGGTAGCTCCCGGTGACGGTGTCGCCGGTGATGACCGCGTGGTCGAAGGTGGCCTCGAGCGTCTTCTCGGGCATCGTGTTCACGGTGCCCGGGGCGACGAGCTCCACGACGTAGAGCGTGTCGGGGAGGGCGGGGTCCTTCACGCCGGTGGAGGCCCACAGCGGGCGCTGGGTGTGTGCGCCGGCGTCGGTCAGCGCTGTCGCGCGCTCGCCCGCGAACGCCTTCTCGTAGAGTTCGTAGGCCAGCCGTGCGTTGGCGATGCCGGCGGTGCCCGTGAGCTCGTCGTGCGCGCCGCCGAGTGCGGCCAGCCGCTTGTCGACCTCGGTGTCCACGCGAGAGACGAAGAACGAGGCGACCGAGTGGATCTTCGTGGTGTCGTGGCCGTTGGCGCTGGCCTGCTCGATGCCGGCGAGGTACGCATCGATCACCTCGGCGTAGCGTGCCAGGCTGAAGATCAGCGTCACGTTGACGCTGATGCCCGCAGCGAGGGTCTGCGTGATCGCGGGGAGCCCAGCCTTGGTCGCCGGGATCTTGATGAAGACGTTCGGGCGGTCCACCCGCTCCCACAGCTGCTGGGCCTGGGCGACGGTGGCGGCGGTGTCGTGTGCGAGGTCGGGGGACACTTCGATCGACACGCGTCCGTCGACACCGCCGGTCGCGTCGAACACGGGGCGGAACACGTCGGCGGCATCCCGCACGTCGTCGGTGGTGATCGCGAAGATCGTGTCGTCGGTCGAGGCGCCCTGTGCAGCGAACTGGGCGACCTGCGCGTCGTAGGACGTGTCGTCCGGGTTGCCGATCGCACCCTGGAAGATCGTGGGGTTGGTGGTGACCCCGCTCACCTCGCGGGTCGCGATCAGCTGTGCGAGGTTGCCGGAGGCGATGCGGCGGCGCGACAGGTCGTCGAGCCAGATGCTGACGCCGGCGGCGGTGAGCTGCTCGGTGGGGGTGCTCATGCGTTCTCCTTCAGAGTCTCGTGCGCCGCGGCCACGACGGCGTCGGTCGTGATGCCGAACTTCTCGAACAGCGTCTTCACGTCGGCCGAGGCGCCGAAGTGCTCGATCGACACGCTGCGCCCGGTGTCGCCGACGACGCCGCGCCAGGGCATGGCCAGTCCCGCCTCGACCGAGACGCGCGCGGTCACCGCTGCAGGAAGCACACTCTCGCGGTAGGCGTCGTCCTGTTCGGCGAACCATTCGAGGCTGGGCGCTGACACGACGCGAGCGTTCACGCCCTCGCCGCGCAGCACTTCGCGGGCGGAGAGGGCGAGCTGCACTTCGGAGCCCGTGGCGATCAGGATCACGTCGACGACGCCGCCCGGCGCCTCGGCGAGGACGTAGGCGCCCTTCACGGTCTGCGCGGCCGACGCGAGGGTGTCGCCCGCGGCGTCGCCGTGGCCGCGCTCGAACACGGGGATGTTCTGGCGGGTCAGGGCGATGCCGGCCGGACCGCCGTGCCGGCGCAGGATCTCCAGCCAGGCATGCGCGACCTCGTTCGCGTCGCCCGGCCGCACCACGGCGAAGTTGGGGATGGCGCGCAGCGCGGTCAGCTGCTCGATGGGCTGGTGTGTGGGCCCGTCCTCGCCGAGCGCGACCGAATCGTG
Organism: Microbacterium sp.; assembly: GCF_047971895.1. GTDB lineage: Bacteria > Actinomycetota > Actinomycetes > Actinomycetales > Microbacteriaceae > Microbacterium. Next base: position 4,236 of record NZ_JBKEAF010000073.1, on the reverse strand, counting down.
CGTCCACACGAACACGGACGGGATGTCCATCAGCGCGGCCAGGCGCACCGCGGGCCGCATGTAGTCGCTGAAGATGAGGAACGTGCCGCCGTATGGGCGCGTCGGGCCGTGCAGGACGATCCCGTTGACGATCGCGCCCATCGCGTGCTCACGGATGCCGAAGTGCAGCACGCGACCGTAGGGGTCGCCCTGCCACTCGTGTGTCGACCACTGGGGCGGGATGAACGATCTCGCGTCCTTGATCGTGGTGAGGTTCGACTCGGCCAGGTCGGCCGACCCGCCCCACAGCTCTGGCAGCTGCGCCGCCAATGCGTTCAGCACCGAACCGGACGCGGCACGGGTCGAGACATCCTTGCCCGCTTCGAACACCGGCAGCGCATCGGCGATGTCCGCGGGCAGCTCGCGCGCCAGCACGCGGTCCAGCAGCGCACTGCGCTCCGGGTGCGCTGTGGCCCACGCGTCGAAGCCCTTCCGCCACTCCGCCTGCGCGGCGGCACCGCGCTCGAGCAGCTCACGAGTGTGCGCGATGACGTCGTCGCCGACGACGAAGGACCGGTCGGGGTCGAACCCGAGCACCTTCTTCGTCGCGGCCAGCTCGTCGGCGCCGAGCGCCGACCCGTGGATCTTCCCGGTGTTCTGCTTGCCGGGGGAGGGCCAGCCGATGATGGTCTTCAGGATGACCAGCGACGGGCGGTCGGTCTCGCCCTTGGCGGCCTCGATCGCGTCGTACAGCTCGTGCACGTCCTCGACGTACTCGCCGGTGCGCTTCCAGTCCACGGTCTGCACGTGCCATCCGTACGCCTCATAGCGCCGCGCGACGTCCTCGGTGAAGGCCACATTCGTGTCGTCCTCGATGGAGATCTGGTTCGCGTCGTAGACCACGACCAGGTTCCCCAGCTGCTGGTGACCGGCCAGGCTGGATGCTTCGGCGGTCACGCCCTCCTGCAGATCGCCGTCCGACGCGATGACGTACACGAAGTGATCGAACGGGCTCGTGCCGGGTGTCGCATCCGGGTCGAACAGACCCCGCTCGTACCGCGCCGCGTACGCGAACCCGACCGCCGATGCCAGCCCCTGGCCGAGCGGACCGGTGGTGATCTCGACGCCCTCGGTGTGCCCGTACTCGGGGTGGCCGGGTGTGAGGGAGCCCCACGTGCGCAGCGACGCGAGGTCGTCGAGCTCGAGACCGAACCCGCCGAAGTAGAGCTGGACGTACTGCGTCAGCGACGAATGCCCTGCCGACAGGATGAAGCGATCACGCCCCAGCCACTGCGGATCGGCGGGGTTGTGGCGCAGCACCCGCTGGTACAGCAGATAGGCAGCCGGCGCGAGACTCATGGCCGTGCCAGGATGCCCGTTGCCCACCTTCTCGACGGCATCCGCCGCCAGCACCCGGGCCGTGTCCACGGCGCGCCTGTCGATCTCGTCCCAACGCAGTTCCGACACCGGACCGCCTCTCTTCTTTGGGGATTCTTCGGGGGATTGCGCTCACGAGCGCACGTGCGACTCTCAGCATAGCGATGGCATAGACTCGTCAGGGGCGCCAGAGAAGGGCGGCCACGGTCGGCTGACCGGTCAGGGCCTCGTCCCGCGGAGGGTGATGGACATCTCTACGGCGTCCGGCGTCACGGGACGCCCGACGACTCGACCCAAGGCGTGGCGCCGCACGCTCCGCGCGTACATCACACTCACCAAGCCGCGGGTGCTCGAACTGCTGCTGGTCACGACCGTCCCGGTCATGATCCTCGCGCAGGGCGGCTTCCCCAGCCTGTGGCTCGTGCTCGCCACCGTCATCGGCGGGTCGATGAGCGCCGGGTCGGCGGCGGCGTTCAACATGTACCTCGACCGCGACATCGACGCGCACATGCAGCGCACCGTGAACCGGCCGCTGGTCACCGGAGAGGTGACACCGCGCGCCGCGCTGATCTTCGCGTGGGTGCTCGCCGTGGCATCCACGATCTGGCTGTTGCTGACCACCAACTGGGTGGCCGCGACGCTCTCGGCCGTCGCGATCTTCTTCTACGTCGTCATCTACACGATGATCCTCAAGCGCCGCACCGAGCAGAACATCGTCTGGGGCGGCATCGCCGGCTGCTTCCCGGTGCTGATCGGCTGGACGGCGGTGACCGGCTCGTTGGCATGGCCGCCGGTGATCCTGTTCGTGCTGGTCTTCCTGTGGACGCCGCCCCACTACTGGCCGCTGTCGATGAAGTACAAGGCCGACTACGACGAGGCCGTCGTGCCGATGCTGGGGTCCACCCGCAACGCCCCGCAGGTGGGGCTGCAGGTCATCCTGTACGCGTGGGCGACGGTGGCGTGCTCGCTCCTGCTCGTCCCGGTCGCGCACATGGGCCTGGTCTACACGGTCTTGGCGGTCGTGTTCGGCGGCTGGTTCATCTACGAGTCGCACCGGTTGTACACCCGCGCCGTGCGCGGCACGGCCGCCGCGCCGATGCGGGTGTTCCACGCATCCATCACGTACTTGACGCTGCTGTTCCTCGCGATCGCCGTCGACCCGCTGCTGCCGTTCTGAGCCGCGGCTACGCCGCCTCGACCGGGTTCCTGAGCCGCAGCAGGACCACTGTCATCGTCGCGGCGGTGAGTGCGGCCAGCACCATGTGCGTGCCGACGGCCAGCTCCGGAAGTCCGTTGCGCGCCTGATACAGCCCCACGACGATCTGCACGAGCTCGAGCATGACGAGCACCGCCGTCCACAGCGCAAGGCTCGGTGCGGTGCTCGTCGGCCGCCACGATCCGATCAGCAGGACCACCGTCAGGAAGAACAGGCTGTATCCGGGCCATGCGTGCAGGTGCTCGAGCAACTCGGCGTTGAAGCCGTTGCGGCCCGCGGCGACGTCGCCCGAGTGCGGGCCGGCTCCCGTGGTGAGCACGCCGACCACGATCGTCACGGCGAGCACGCCTGTGGTGACGTATGCGGTGATCGCGTACCAGCGTGGCACGGCGTAGGCGCGCCCTCCGCCGGGCTCGCGCATCCGCACCAGGAACGCGGCGCACACGCACACCAGACCGAGCGAGACCACGTAGTGGAATCCGACGATGAACGGGTTCAACCCGGTCCACACCGTGATGCCGCCGACGACCGCCTGCGTGACGACCCCGCCCAGCACGATCAGGGCGAGTGCGAACAGATCGCGCCGCGTCCGCGCGATCCGCAGGGTGAGGAGGACGACCGCGAGCGCGAGCAGGCCGACCAGGCCGGTCATCGTGCGATTGCCGAACTCGATCACGCCGTGAATGCCCATCTCCGGCGTCGGAACGAGGGACTCGGGCGTGCACAGCGGCCAGGTCGGGCAGCCGAGACCCGACGCGGTCAGGCGGACGGCCCCACCGGTGGCGATGATGATGATCTCGGCCAGGAACGACAGCCACGCGAACACGCGGATGCGGCCGTCGACCTCCTGCGGCAGCCAGTTCCACAGTCGTTGCCGCCATCCGGTCGGTGTGGTGGGTGCGGTCGCTGCAGGCATGTTCGTCTCCTGAAGGGGTGTCGAGTCGGCACCTGGCCGCCCGCGGACGCGGGACCCTGTAGAATCGAGGGGTCGGTGGCGGTGCATCGTGAGATACGCCTGCGGACAGTTTAGGCGGAGCACACGGCCCGCCAGGAGCCGGACCCGGAAGCGGCATCCCACTCGCGGAACTCCACGCGGGGCTCGGGAATGCCGGGACGGATGACACCGTTGGGTCCAGAGGAGGAACGATTTCATGTCGGATGTGCTGATCGACCGTCCCGAGCTCGACGGGCTGGGGGTGTACGAGTTCGGCTGGCACGATCCCGACGCCGCCGGAGCGAGCGCACGGCGCGGCTTGAGCGAGGCGGTCGTACGCGACATCTCGGCGCTGAAGGCCGAGCCGGAGTGGATGCTGAAGACCCGCCTCAAGGGACATCAGCTGTTCGGTCGCAAGCCGATGCCGACGTGGGGCGCCGATCTCAGTGAGATCGACTTCGACAGCATCAAGTACTTCGTGCGCTCCACCGAGAAGCAGGCGGGGTCGTGGGAGGACCTCCCCGAAGACATCCGCAACACCTACGAGAGGCTCGGCATCCCCGAGGCCGAACGCCAGCGTCTGGTCGCCGGCGTGGCCGCCCAGTACGAGTCCGAGGTGGTCTACCACCAGATCAACGAGCAACTCGAGGCGCAGGGCGTCATCTTCATGGATACCGACACGGCACTGCGCGAGCACCCGGAGTTCTTCGAGGAGCACTTCGGCACGGTC
>NZ_JBKEAF010000091.1:0-23632 GCF_047971895.1 Microbacterium sp. | reverse complement strand
CGGCGCGTATGCTGGCCGGGTGACGGCACCGACTCGCCGGTCGCTACGCATACAGCGCGAGCGCGGCCGCCTCCCGTACCGCGCGCAGCGCTCTGTCCCGGGTTGGCTGCGCATCGGCGTCCCGGTCGTACTCGTCCTTGTGTGGCTCGCGGGCGCCGCCGTGGGCGGACCGTACTTCGGCAAGGTCGACGAGGTGTCGAGCAACGAGCAGTCGGCCTACCTGCCCGACAGTGCCGAGTCGACCCAGGTGCAGGAACGCCTGCCCGAATTCGTCGGCGGCGATACGATCCCCGCGGTCATCGTGGTGACCGGCGATGGGGCGCTCACCGACGCCGAGTTGAGCGACCTGGCCGATCTCACGGCCGCGCTCGCCGCGGTCCCGGGGGTCGGCGGCGATGTGTCGCCGCCCGTGCTCTCGGACGACGGCGAGGCCGCGCAGTTCTTCGTGCCGATCGACGCGGGCGGCTCGGTCATCGATACCGTCGAGGCGTTGCGTGCCGAACTCGGCGAAACGCTGCGCGCGGACCTGCAGGCGTGGGTGACGGGGCCAGCCGGCTTCACCGCTGACCTCGTCGAGGGCTTCCTCGGTATCGATGGACTGCTGCTGGCGGTCGCGCTCATCGCAGTGTTCCTCATTCTCGTTATCGTGTACCGGTCGCCGTTGCTGCCGCTGCTCGTGCTGATGACCTCGGTGTTCGCGCTGTGCGTCGCACTGCTGACGGTGTGGTGGCTCGCCAAGGCTGAGATCGTCGTGCTGAACGGGCAGGTGCAGGGGATCCTGTTCATCCTCGTGATCGGTGCGGCCACCGACTACGCCCTGCTGTTCGTCGCGCGGTATCGCGAGGCGGCATCCGAAGGCGCGGGACGATGGGATGCCGTCCTGTCGGCGTGGCGCGGCGCGTTCGAACCGATCCTCGCCTCTGGCGGCACGGTCATCGCCGGGCTGCTGTGTCTGCTGCTGTCGGACCTGGCGACCAACCGCGCGCTCGGCCCCATCGCATCGATCGGCATCGCATTCGCCATGCTGTCGGCGCTCACGTTCCTGCCTGCGCTGCTCGCGCTCGTGGGGCGCGCCGCCTTCTGGCCGTTCCTGCCCACGCCCGGCGCGAACGCGATCCCCGCCTCGTTCGACGAGCCCGTGCGCGGTGTGTGGCCGCGGCAGGCGAGGTTCGTGTCGCGGCATGCCCGGCCGGTGTGGATCGTCGCGACGGTGGTGCTCCTCGCGGCATCCGTCGGCGTCGCCCAGCTGAAGGCCGATGGCGTGCCCTCGAGTGAACTGGTGCTCGGCACGTCCGAGGCGCGCGACGGGCAGCAGGTGCTCGCCGAGCACTTCGCGGGAGGGTCGGGTAGCCCCGTGTACGTCGTCGCCCCCGAGGGCGACCTCGTCGCCGTCGCCGAGACGCTCGCGGCCGCCGACGGCATCGACACGGTGGCGGTGGCGTCGGCGGACTCGTTCACAGGGCAGGCCGTGGTCGAGATTGAGGCAGGCGAGGCCATGCTCACAGTCCCCGGCCCGCCGGATGCGCCCGCGCCGACCGCGACCGTGTCCGATGGCGACGTGCTCGTCGTGGCGACCCTTGTCGACACCGCCGACTCGTTCGTCGCCGAAGACACCGTGCGTGGCGTGCGCGACGCACTCGACGCCGGGTTGGGCACAGGGGTCGCGCTCGTGGGCGGCGTCACCGCAACCGACATCGACACGAACGAGACGTCGATCCGCGACCGCACGCTCATCATCCCGATCGTGCTCGTCGTGATCTTCTTCATCCTCACGCTGCTGCTGCGGTCGCTGCTGGCGCCGCTGCTGCTCGTGCTGAGCGTCGTCGTGTCGTTCGGCGCCGCGATGGGCGTATCGGCGCTCGTCTTCAACCACGTTCTCGGATTCCCCGGTGCCGACCCGGCCGTACCGCTGTACGGTTTCGTGTTCCTCGTGGCACTGGGCGTCGACTACAACATCTTTCTCATGACGCGTGTGCGCGAAGAGTCCATGCGATTCGGCACGCGCCCCGGCATCCTGCGCGGTCTCGTCGCGACCGGGGGAGTGATCACGTCGGCCGGCCTCGTGCTCGCGGCGACGTTCGCAGCGCTCGGGGTCATCCCGATCCTGTTCCTCGCGCAGCTCGCGTTCATCGTCGCGTTCGGCGTGCTGCTCGACACGTTCGTCGTGCGTTCGCTGCTCATACCCGCGGTGTCGTACGACATCGGGCGGGCGATCTGGTGGCCCTCACGACTGGGATCTCGAGATGCGGTGAGCGCGCGCCGAAGGTCTGACGGAGACCTGTGATGTGCCCCCGGAGAATTACGATATCTCGACCCACCGGTTAAAAGCCGGTTGCTCTGCCTCTGAGCTACGGGGGCGTTATTCCACCCTACTGGCCGCCCGCGCGCTGGGTTTCGCCAGCGTTGTGCCCGTGGCATCCATCCCGCAGCGCCTCGCGACGCTCGCGGCGTGTCGAGCGCAGCCGAGCGCGGGGAGCCGACGTGCTGCAGGGGCCGATCCAGCAGGACTCGGGTCCGCGCGACAGCGCCTTCCGCGACCCCGCGGGCAACCACATCCGTCTCAATCAGGGCGGGTAGCCTTGCACGGTGACCGATGAGAACCGCGGCTTCCACCGGCCGGTGCGACGCCCCGCCGAGGTGCTCGACCGGCTGTTCGCCGCCGAGGACCCGGCCGAGGTCTCGCGCATCGCGCACTCGACCGCATCTGCGCTGCTGAACCGGGTGCGGGCGAACCCCGACGACGCGGTGGTCGAGCGGCTCATCGCGTTCACCGGCCGGCACGGCATCGACGACATCGCCGAGCTGTGGTCGCGGTCGCCGGCACGCACTCTGCCGGGCGCGCTGTGGCGGCTATACCTGCTGCAGCTCATGATCCACGACGACCCGCATACGGCGGCGCTGCTGTACGAGCGCGGGCGCACCGAGCTCGCCTCGGCCGATGCGGTCGTGGCCGGTGCCCCGGCGTCGGCCGGACCGGACGAGCTCGTCGCCCTCATCGACACGATCCTGCGCGGACTGTTCCAGGGGGACTTCGCCGTCGCCCTCGAGCGGGCCGCGGCGTTCTGCCGCGTGCAGGCCACGGGTGCGACGCATCTCGCCGACGACTACGAGAGCACTGAGTCCGAGCGTGCCTCGACGCTGACCACGCGGGCGCTGCGCCTGTCGACGTACGCCGGTGACCTCGCCGCGTGCGCCCGCCTGTGGCGCCGCGAGTCGCTGACCTGAACCCCGGGCCCACGGCCCTCACGCGCTCACTTGTCACGATGTGCGGGAGGTGCCCGCAGAACGCGGCGAGTGGACGCATGGTGCGCCGGACGCGACAGTGCCCTGGTGCGCCGGACGTGGAAGTGCCGGGCCGCAGAACGCCTCTCGGCGCGAGGCCGCTCGAAGCGGCAGAAGATGGAGCCCGGGGTTACTGCGGCCCGGCTCGACCAGTGTAACGGAGACGTCGGGTGCGGCATTCCCGAGCGCATAGGCTCGAGGCATGACCTGGCGCTTCTGCCTCATGATCGAGCCCGCGGCATCCGACGCTGTGCTCTCGGATTTCGCCGACACTTTCACCGTCGTCGACCCGGCCGCACCCGCGCTGAGCGTCGGGGAGCTGAGCACACAGCGCGGCGACGGCATCTTCGAGTCGATCGGGGTGATCGACGGGCATGCGCAGGAGGTGACGGCGCACCTCGAACGGCTCGTGCACTCGGCACGCCTGTGCGACCTGCCCGAGCCGAACGTCGCGCAGTGGCGTCAGGCGGTCGCGCGGGCTGCGGCGCAGTGCGGCCGGGGCGAGTCGGTGATCAAGCTCATCCTCAGCCGGGGCGTCGAGCACGGCCCGACGCCGACCGCGTGGGTGACCGCGGCGACCGCCCCCGACAACACGCGGGTGCGCGTGGAGGGCGTTCGGGTCGTGACCCTCGACCGCGGCTTCGACAGCGCCGCGCCCGAGCGCGCGCCGTGGCTGCTGATGGGGGCGAAGACCCTGTCGTATGCGGTGAACATGGCCGCCATCCGCGAGGCGAAGCGCCGCGACGCCGACGACGCGGTGTTCGTCTCGTCGGACGGCATCGTGCTCGAAGGCCCGACGTCGTCGGTGATCCTGCGGCACGGCGACCGCTTCACCACGCCGGCACCGGGCGCCGGTATTCTGCACGGTACAACGCAGCTGAGCGTGTTCGCGTTCCTCGGGCAGCAGGGTCTGCGTGCGGAGTACGAGGCCGTGCTCGCGCCGAATCTGGTGATGGCGGATGCCGCGTGGCTGGTGTCGAGCGTGCGGCTCGCCGTGCCGATCGTCTCGGTCGACGGCGCCGGCATCCCGCTCGATGCCGACCTCACCGCCCGGCTGAACGCGTACCTGCTCTCGCCGCGCGACTGACCTACCCGAAGCGGCCCGAGACGTCATCGTCGGTGGCCCGCACGGACGGCATGGTGAAGATCGTGCGGGTGTCGTCGTGCTCGATGAGCGTGCCGGTGCCGGCGATGTGGAAGAACGCCGTTCTGGCGACGTCCTGACCCTCGGCGTTCGCGACGACGCGAAGGCGGACGATCCGCTCAGTCCTTGGGCGCGTGCGTCTCGATGGCGACGATGCCCGATCCGGGGCTCGGTGCCGAGAGGTGGACCACCGAGAACGCGCCGGGCTCGAGCGCCGACGCGCTGCTCAGATACGACCCGCGCAGGGTACCGGTGGCGAGGGCGAGTTCGTTCAGGATGCTGGGCAGCACCGGTCGGTGGCTGCACACCAGGGCGGGCTTTCCCGCGCGCACGCGCTTTCCGATGACGGTGCGCACGTCGGCGGTGCCCTGCTCCCACTCGTCCTGGCCGATGAGGGGCGTGCGGGTGATGACGCGACCTGTGGCCTTCGCCAGCGGCGCGACGGTGGCCACGCACCGCTCCGCGGGGCTGGTGACGATCTTGCGCACGCCGAATGCGCGCAGCGCGCGCACGATGCCCTTGGCCTGGCGGCGACCGCGCGAGGTCAGCGGGCGCGCGGCATCCGGTCCGTCCCAGTCCTGACGCGCGACGGCCTTCGCGTGCCGCAGCACCACCAGGGGGAACGTGTGCAGCACTCCTTCGTCGACCAGCGCTGTGAAGGCGTCGAGGATCTCGACGTCGACGGGATAGCTCAGCTGCGCACGGGCCTTCTTCAGCCCCACCCACTCGAGCGCGGCGATCTCGCCGTTCGGGACGAACTGTGACGCGCGGATCGCGGCATCGGTCGCCTCGGCCGCCCAGTAGTGCACGATCTTCGTGCGGCCGCTGGGCAGCTCGTAGCGGGACACGCCGACGGGCGTGCCGAGGCTCACGCGGATGCCGGTCTCCTCATGGATCTCGCGCGCGGCGGTCTCGGCGAGCATCTCACCGGGGTCGACCTTGCCCTTGGGCAGGGTGATGTCGCGGTACTTGGTGCGATGGATGAGCAGCACCTTGAGCTTGTCGCCCACCAGCCGCCAGACGACACCGCCGGCCGCGTAGACGGCCTTCTCGCTCATCGCACCGCCCGCGCCCGCCGGCGGCGCTGGAGCGTGGCCATCGTGCGGTCGTGGATGTCGACCAGTGGCTGCCCGTCGGCGCCGACCGAGTGCCGCATCCACTCGCCGTCCGGGCCGAGATGCCACGAGCTGGTTCCGTCGCTCATCGCGAGATCGAACAGCGTGTGCAGCTCGGCGATGTGCTCCGGCGCCGCCACGCGCACGAGAGCCTCGACCCGGCGGTCGAGGTTGCGGTGCATCATGTCGGCGCTGCCGATGTACACCTGCGGGTCGTCGTTGTGGCGGAACGCGAAGAGGCGCGAGTGCTCGAGGTAGCGGCCCAGGATCGACCGCACCACGATGTTCTCGCTCATCCCCTCGACACCCGGCCGCAGGCTGCAGATGCCGCGCACCCAGATCTCGACCGGCACGCCCGCCTGACTGGCACGGTAGAGCGCGTCGATGATCTGCTCGTCGACCATCGAGTTGACCTTGATGCGGATGCCCGCCGGCTTGCCCTCGGCCGCGTTGCGGCGCTCTTTGTCGATCAGGCGCAGCAGCCCCTTACGCAGGTGCAGGGGAGCGACCAGCAGACGCTTGAACTTCTTCTCGATCGCATAGCCGCTCAGCTCGTGTAACAGGCGGGTCAGGTCGCGGCCGCCCTGACCGTCGACGGTGAACAGGCCGAAGTCCTCGTAGATGCGGCTCGTCTTCGGGTTGTAGTTGCCCGTGCCGATATGCGAGTACGAGCGCAGCACCCCGTCTTCCTCGCGGATGACGTTGACGAGCTTGCAGTGCGTCTTCAGCCCCACCAGCCCGTACACCACGTGTACGCCGGCCTTCTCGAGCTTGCGCGCCCAGACGATGTTGTTCGCTTCGTCGAAGCGGGCCTTCACCTCGACCAGGGCGAGCACCTGCTTGCCGGCCTCGGCGGCGTCGATGAGCGCCTGCACCACGGGGCTGTCGCCCGAGGTGCGGTACAGCGTCTGCTTGATGGCGAGTACGTGCGGGTCACGCGCCGCCTGCTCGAGGAAGGCCTGCACGCTCGTGGTGAACGACTCGTACGGGTGGTGCACCAGCACGTCGGCCTTGCGGATCGCGGCGAAGATGTCGGCGCGCTCGGTGTTGTCTCCGGGCTGGAAGGCCACCGCGGTCGTGGGGACATGCGGCGGGTAGCGCAGCTCGGGCCGGTCGATGCGCGACAGCTCGAACAGCCCTCGCAGATCGAGCGGCCCGGGCAGCCGAGACACCTGCTGGTCGGTGATGTCGAGTTCCTTGACGAGCAGATCGAGGGTCACCTCGTCCATGTCGTCGGTGATCTCGAGCCGGATGGGCGGACCGAACCGGCGCCGCAGCAGCTCGGCCTCCAGCGCCTGGATGAGGTTCTCGGTCTCGTCCTCTTCGATCTCGACGTCTTCGTTGCGGGTGAGCCGGAACGCGTGGTGGTCGAGCACCTCCATGCCGGGGAACAGATCACCCAGATGGTTGGCGATGAGCTCTTCCAGCGGCAGATAGCGCAGGGTGTCGCTCGTGCGCGGCAGCTCGACCAGCCGCGGCAGCATGGGCGGCACCTTCAGGCGGGCGAACTCCTGTCGCCCCGTGCGGGCGTTGCGGATGCGGATCGCGAGGTTCAGCGACAGCCCGGAGATGTACGGGAAGGGATGCGCCGGGTCGACTGCGAGCGGCATGAGCACCGGGAAGACCTGGTTCTGGAAGTAGTCGTGCAGGTGCCCCCGGTCGTCCTCGCCGAGGTCTGCCCACGAGGTGACGTCGATGCCCGCCTCGCTGAGCGCGGGGCGCACCAGACCCTGCCACGCCTCGGCGTGCCGCAGCTGCAGGCGGTACGCCTCGCCCGAGATGTCGGCGAGCACGTCGGCGGGGGAACGGCCGACGTTGGTGGGCACCGCGAGCCCGGTGAGGATGCGCCGGCGCAGGCCGGCGACGCGCACCATGAAGAACTCGTCGAGATTGCTCGCGAAGATGGCGAGGAAGTTCGATCGCTCCAGCAGCGGCAGATCGGGGTCCTCGCCCAGCTCGAGCACCCGCTGGTTGAACGCGAGCCAGCTCAGTTCGCGATCGAGGTAGCGGTTCTCCGGCAGCTGTGCGTCGAACACCTCGACGGCCTCATCGAAATCGTCGTCGTCGGCATCGCCGAGCCCGGCATCCGAAATCGTCGTCTCCAGCACACCTTCATCATGTCAGGGCGCGGCCACGGCAGGAACGGCGTCTTCCTCCGCCGCGTTGAAACGATAGCCGACGTTGCGCACCGTGCCGATGAGCTGCTCCTGGTCGCCGAGCTTGGCACGCAGCCGCCGCACATGCACGTCGACGGTGCGGGTGCCGCCGAAGTAGTCGTACCCCCACACCTCGCTCACCAGCTGCTCCCGGGTGAACACGCGGGAGGGGTGAGTGGCCAGGAAGTGCAGCAGCTGGAACTCCTTGTAGGTCAGGTCGAGCGGGCGCCCGTTCGCCTTTGCCGAGTAGGACGCCTCGTCGATGGTGATCCCGGAGGTCTGGATGCGGGTGGGCACCTGGTCGACGCCCGGTCGATCGATCGCCAGCCGCACGCGGGCGTCGACCTCGGCCGGGCCCGCGGTGGCGAGCACGACGTCGTCGATGCCCCATTCGGCGTTCACGGCGGCGAACCCGCCCTCGCCGACGATGAGCAGCAGCGGGGCGCTGAGCCCGGTGGTAGTGAGGATCCGGCACAGCGAGCGCACGGCGACCAGGTCGCCGCGGCCGTCGACAAAGATCAGGTCGGCGGAGGGTGCGTTCACCAGCGCCGCCGGCTCTGCGGGGATCTGGCGGACCGTGTGGCCGAGGAGGTCGAGCGCGGGCAGCGCAGGCGCCTGCGGGGTCGCCGAGCTCAAGACGAGGATGTGGGCCACGCTGATGCCTCTCCTGCGGGCGGGGCCCGCCATCGTTCCTCCATGATAGATGCGCGACACATCGCGGTGCGGGATGATGTGTGTATGGAAGAGCAGCCGGTTCCCGAGCTCGCCCCCCGCAGCACCGTCGGCGGGGTCATCGCCGTGTGGGTGCTCGGCGCGGTCATCGGTGTCGCCGTCGGAGTGGTCGTGCCGCCCGACGGACGTATGGCCTGGATGGCCGTCGGGCTGGGCGGCTGCATCGTCGCGGCGTTCGTCGTGCAGCTGTGGGTGGTTCGGTCGAAGGGCTTCATCGACCGCGTGGCGCTCAGCGCCGTGGGCGCGACGATCGCGATCGGCCTGGTGTCGGCGGTGTTCGGCCTGGCCGCGCTCATTCCGAACGGGACGGGATAAGGTAGAGGCATGGATCTCGTCGCCCTCGAACTGTTCTTCGTCGGGTTGCTCGGCCTCGCATCGCTGGCGATCGTCTTCGTCTCTGGTGCGGTGATCGTCAACCTGTATCGCGGTCAGCGCTGACGTTCTCGTCGTGTTCGATCTGCCGACCAATCTCCCCGCGGACGTGGTGCCGTTCGCCTGGCTGCTCGGCGTGTGGGAGGGCTCGGGAGTCATCGACTATGAGGCCGACGGTCACCGCTACACGGGCGAGTTCGCACACCGGGTGAGCTTCAGCCACGACGGCGGCGCGTACCTGAACTACGCGGCCCACGGCTGGCTCGCCGACGCCGACGGACCGCAGGGCACTCCGCTGGTCGCCGAGACCGGCTTCTGGCGTCTGTCCCGGCCGGCGACCGACGCGGACGCCGGGCCGGGCCTGCTGCCTCCGCGCGTGCCGGCCGCCCCGCGCACCGCGGACGACGTCGAAGAGCTGCGCACCGCGGATGGCGGGTTCGCCGTCGAGGTCGCCATCGTGCACTCCGACGGCATCAGCGAGCTGTACCTGGGGCAGATCTCGGGTCCTCGCATCGACCTCGCCACCGATATGGTCGTGCGCACCGCCGGATCCAGGGAGTACACCGCGGCGACCCGCATGTACGGCCTCGTCGATCAGCACCTGCTGTGGGCGTGGGACATCGCCGCGTTCGGCGGCGAGCTGAGCTCGCACGCGTCGGCCCGATTGGCGCGCGCGGAATGACCGACGCGTTCGCCCAGCACTTCGGGAACCCCCTCGCAGAGCAGCGTGCCCTGGCGGCGGGGCGCGCCCTCGCCCCGCTCGGCGACCGCCGCGTGCTGGCGGCGACCGGCCCCGACCGGCTGACGTGGCTCGACTCGATCACCTCGCAGGCGCTGACGGCGCTGCAGCCGGGGGAGAGCACCGAGCTGCTCGTGCTCGATCCGCAGGGGCGCGTCGAGCACGCCGCCGGCGTGATCGACGACGGCGAGACCACGTGGCTGCTCGTCGACGCACCCGACGCCGACCCGCTGCTGACCTGGCTGCAGCGCATGCGCTTCCGCGCCGCGGTCGAACTGCGCCCGGCCGACGAGTACGCGGTGATCGGCGCGGTCGGCACCGGGGCCGTGCCGGGGCAGCTGGTCGCCGCGCCGCACGACGTACCGCTGGTCTGGCACGACCCGTGGCCGGGAGTGACCGCCGGCGGCTGGGGCTATGCACCGGCCGACCCGCACCCCGGCGCCGCGTGGGAGTGGGTCGAGGCGATCGTGCCGACCGGCGCGTGGTCCGAGCTCGCGGAGCGTGCAGAGCCCGGCGCGCTCGCGGGCCTGCTCGCCGCCGACGCGTTGCGGGTGGCCGCCTGGCGGCCGCGCCGCAGCGCCGAGGTCGACGAGCGCACGATTCCGCACGAGGTCGACTGGCTGCGCACCGCGGTGCATCTGGCCAAGGGCTGCTACCGCGGCCAGGAGACGGTGGCCAAGGTGCACAACCTCGGCCACCCGCCGCGCCGTCTCGTGCTGCTGCACCTCGACGGATCCGACAGCGTGCTCCCGGTGCACGGCGATGCCGTGCGCGCGGGCGACAGCGAGGTCGGCGTCGTCACCTCCGCCGTACGGCACTACGAGGACGGCCCGATCGCGCTGGCCCTGGTGCGACGCTCGACACCGGCCGACGCCGACCTCGTCGTCGACGCGGACGGCACCGCGATCGGCGCCGCGCAGGAGGTGATCGTGCCGGCGGACGCCGGAGCGACGGCATCCGTCCCCCGCATTCCCCGGCTGGGCAGTGCGCGGCGCACGCCGCAGGAGTCGCAATAAGCTGGGGTGATGAGCGCCCCGCACACGTTGATCCTGCTTCGCCACGGCCAGAGCGAGTGGAACAAGTCCAACCAGTTCACCGGGTGGGTCGACGTGCGACTCACCGAGCTCGGCGAAGCCGAGGCGCGGCGCGGCGGTGAGCTGCTCGCCGATTCGGGGCTGCACCCCGACATCCTCTACACATCGCTGCTGAGCCGTGCCATCCAGACCGCCGACATCGCCCTCGACGCCGCCGACCGGCTGTGGATCCCGGTGAAGCGGTCATGGCGGCTCAACGAGCGCCACTACGGCGCGCTGCAGGGCAAGAACAAAGCCGAGACGCTCGAGGAGTTCGGCGAGGAGCAGTTCATGCTGTGGCGCCGCTCGTTCGATGTGCCTCCGCCCCCGATCGCCGACGACGACCCGTACAGCCAGGTCGGCGACCCGCGCTATGCCGGCATCGACGGCGAGGTGCCGCGCACCGAGTCGCTGAAGATCGTCATCGACCGGCTGCTGCCGTACTGGGAGGGCGAGATCGTCCCGGATCTGGCCGCGGGCAAGACGGTGCTGGTCACCGCGCACGGCAACTCGCTGCGGGGGCTCGTGAAGCACCTCGAAGGCATCGGCGACGACGACATCGCCGCGCTGAACATCCCCACCGGCATCCCGCTCGTGTATCGCCTCGGCGACGACTTCATGCCGCTCGGCCCGGGGGAGTATCTCGACCCGGAGGCCGCCGCGGCCGGCGCCGCGGCCGTCGCCGGCCAGGGCAAGGGCTGAGCCAGGCCTCGTCGGGCGCGGCCGACGAGGCCACGATCTGCAGCGGCTCGGCTACCGGTTCGAGGCCTGAACGCCTCAGTCGGAGGTGGGACCGAGATCTGCGTAGTAGGGCAGCGACGTGTCGACGACGGGCACGAGCGTCTCGATGCCGTTGACGTCGCCGGACTGGAAGTAGATCGACACGTTCGCCCCGGGCGCGGTGTCGAAGTTCACGAGGGGCAGCGGCGGCGTGCCCTCGGTGCCGAGGCTCACCACCGCGCCGGCCGGTACGCGCACCGTTGCGGGGGTGCGGGCCTCGCCGACCTCCATGCGCAGCGTGAGCTGCTGGTCGGTGGGGTTGACGATGGCGGCGATGAGGTTGCCCGCCGTGCCCTCGTCGTTGGCCACGACGACCGCGTTGAGCACTTCGAGGGGCTTCGAGCCGTCGACGTTCACGCCGTCGGCGGGGGAGTACTGGATCGTCGTGCTCTGCGGGGTCATGAAGGTGCAGCCCGCCGTTCCGAGGACGACGGCGGCACCGAGGGCGACGGATACGACAAGGCGCGATTTCACGGATCCTCCAGGGATGGGGATGGACTCTCAGAGCATTCTATGGGGTTCCGTCGACGGCCGGGTGCGGGTGCGGGGGCAAACCTTAGCGTATGACGCCTGTGGTATTCTGGAGGTTGCCGAAAGGACATTGCTGCATGCTTTTTGAGGTTGGCGAAACGGTCGTTTACCCGCACCACGGGGCGGCGAAGATCATCGAGGTCAAGGAACGCGTCATCAAGGGTGAGGCGAAGAAGTACCTCAAGCTCAACGTGACGCAGGGTGACCTGGTCATCGAGGTCCCGGCAGACAACGTCGACCTCGTCGGCGTTCGCGACGTCATCGGCAAGGAGGGGCTCGAGCGGGTGTTCGAAGTGCTGCGCGCACCCTTCACCGAAGAGCCTACGAACTGGTCGCGCCGGTACAAGGCGAACCTCGAGAAGCTCGCCTCCGGCGATGTCATCAAGGTGAGCGAGGTCGTCCGCGACCTGTGGCGCCGCGATCAGGACCGCGGCCTTTCGGCGGGAGAGAAGCGGATGCTGGCCAAGGCCCGCCAGATCCTCATCTCCGAGCTCGCGCTCGCCGAGAAGACCGACGAGGAGCAGGCGTCCGTCGTGCTCGACGAGGTCCTCGCCTCCTGATCCATCGGCAGCGCCGGGCGGTGCCGCGCGCGGGTAGTCTCGACGCGTGAGCATCCTCCCCGTTCCCCGCGTCGCGATCATCGTCGTCGCCGCCGGGTCGGGCACGCGTCTGGGTGCCGACGTGCCGAAGGCGTTCGTCGGCATCGGTGCGCACACCGTGTTGCGCCACGCCCTGCAGCGCGTGTTCGCCGCGTCGCCGGCACAGGTCGTCGTCGTGGCGCCGCCCGGGCGGGAAGGCGATGCGGCGACCGATGCGCTCGAAGCGGCCGGGGAGCGCCGAGACCTGGTCGCCGTCGTCACCGGCGGCTCGACTCGGCAGGCCTCGGTCGTCGCGGGCCTGGCCGCAGTGTGGGCCGATGTCGAGGTCGTGCTCGTGCACGATGCCGCCCGGGCGCTCACTCCCGCAGCCGTGTTCGACCGGGTCGTCGCGGCTGTCGACGCGTCGGGCGAGGGGGTCGTGCCGGTGCTCCCGGTGGTCGATACCGTCAAGCGCGTCGAGGGTCAGCGCGTGACCGAGGCCGTCGACCGGTCACAGCTGGCCGCCGCGCAGACCCCGCAGGGCTTTCCGCGCGCGATGCTCGATGCCGCCTACGCGACCGCGGTCGACGAGCACACCGACGACGCAGCCCTCGTGGCAGCGGGCGGGCACCCGGTGCGGGTCGTCGCCGGGGACGCCCTGGCGTTCAAGATCACCACGCCGGCCGACCTCGAGCGTGCCCGAGCGTTGGTCGTGCCGGCCGCACCCCGGGTCGGCGTCGGTACCGACGTGCACGCATACGGTGGCGAGGGAGACCTGTGGCTGGCCGGTCTGGAGTGGCCCGGCGAGCCGGCGCTGTCGGGGCACTCGGATGGCGACGCCGTGGCCCACGCGATCGTCGACGCGCTGCTGTCGGCAGCCGGTCTCGGCGACATCGGCACGCGCTTCGGCACAGATCAGCCCGAGTACGCCGGGGCGCATGCCGACGTGTTCCTGACCCGCACGCGCGAACTGCTCGGCGCGGCCGGCTGGGCGGTCGGCAACGTGTCGGTGCAGGTGCAGGCGAACCGCCCGCGGTTCACCGCACGCCGGGGCGAGGCCGAGGCGACGCTGTCGGCCGCGCTGGGCGGGGCATCGGTCTCGGTGTCGGCGACGACCACCGACGGACTCGGCCCCACCGGCCGGGGCGAGGGCGTCGCCGCATTCGCCGTCGCCCTGCTGCTGCCGGACTGACGGCAGGCTCGATCGCGGCACTGCCCGCGCCGGTAGTCTGGTGCGGTGAACATGCGGCTCTTCGATACGAGGACGCGGGAGTTGCGCGCCTTCGAACCGCTCGACCCGGCGCACGTCTCGATGTACGTCTGCGGTCCGACGGTGCAGTCCGGGCCGCACATCGGTCATCTGCGCGGGGCGCTGGCCTTCGACATCCTGCGGCGCTGGCTCGAGCACCGCTTCGGTCGCGTGACCCTGGTGCGCAACGTCACCGACATCGACGACAAGGTGCTCGCCAACGCGACCGACGCCGAGCCGTGGTGGGCCCTCGCCTACCGCATGGAGCTCGAGTTCTCGGCGGCGTATGCCGCGATCGGCATCCGTCCGCCGACGTACGAGCCGCGCGCGACGGCGTCGATCCCGCAGATGCAGGAGCTCATCGCACGGCTCATCGATGCCGGGCACGCGTATGCGGCCGACGGCAGCGTCTACTTCGACGTGCGCTCGTGGGCGGAGTACGGCGCGCTGACCAACCAGCGGCCCGACGCGATGGATTCCTCGCCCGACACCGATGCCGGCAAGCGCGACGCGCTCGACTTCGCCCTCTGGAAGGCCGCGAAGCCGGCCGAGCCGGCGGATGCCACGTGGGACTCGCCGTGGGGTCCGGGTCGCCCGGGCTGGCACATCGAGTGCTCGGCGATGTCGCGACGCTACCTCGGGCCCGCGTTCGACATCCACGGCGGCGGTCTCGACCTGCGCTTCCCGCATCACGAGAACGAGCTGGCCCAGTCGGCGGCCGCCGGCGACGCGTTCGCCCGGTTCTGGGTGCACAACGGCCTGGTCACCGTCGGCGATCAGAAGATGTCGAAGTCGCTCGGCAACGTCGTGCTCGCGCGCGACCTGCTCGCCACGTACGACCCGCTCGTGGTGCGCTACGCGCTCGGTGCGGCGCATTACCGGTCGAGCCTGGCCATCACGACGGCGTCCTTCGCCGAGGCCGAGGCGGCCCTCGACCGCATCCGCACCTTCCTCACCCGCGCCGCGTCCCCGTCCGCCGGCGGCGAGCTGCCGCAGGCGTTCGCTGCGGCGCTGGACGACGACCTCGGTGTGCCGCAGGCGCTCGCCGTGCTGCACGAGGCCGTTCGCGCAGGGAATGCCGCGCTCGACAGCGGACAGACGGATGCCGCGCACGCTGCGGCACGTCAGGTCGCTGCCATGGCCGGCATCCTCGGCATCGATCCCCTCGACGCGCGCTGGCCGTCCGGTGGCGCCGGGGCGATGACCTCCGCGCTGGACGCGCTCATCCAGACCATGGTCGCGCAGCGTGCACGGGCGCGCGCAGACAAGGACTGGGCGGCGGCAGACCGCATCCGCGACGCCATCGCCGACGCGGGCATCTCTCTCGAAGACCGTGCCGACGGCACACATTGGAGCATCGATGGCTAAGCCAGGGCGCCCCGGCGCGAGCAAGGGCAAGAAGGGCCCCACCAAGGGCACCGGCGGCAAGAACAAGCGCTCCCTGGAGGGCAAGGGGCCGACCCCGAAGGCCGAGGATCGCGCGTGGCATCCGGCAGGCAAGCGCAAGGCCGCGCAGGAACGCTATGCGGCCGCCGGCGGGCGTTCCACGCCTCGACAGGCTCGGGGACCAGGAGGCGGCGGGCAGGGCCGGGGCTCCGGCGCCCGGCCGAGGCAGAGCGATGACACCGAGACGGTCACCGGCCGGAACTCGGTGCTCGAGGCGCTGCGGGCGAAGATCCCCGCCACGGCGCTGTACATCGCGCAGCGGGTCGAGCTGGACGACCGCATCAAGGAGATGCTGTCGATCGCGAAGAACCGAGATCTGGCGGTGCTCGAGGTCACGCGCCCCGAGCTCGACCGCATGGCCGGGTTCGACGGCGTGCACCAGGGGGTGGCGCTGAAGGTGCCGCCGTACGAATACGCCCACCCGCAGGATCTGCTCGAGAGCGTCATCGACGACGGCGGCACACCGCTGTTCGTCGCCCTCGACGGGGTCACCGACCCGCGCAACCTCGGGGCGATCATCCGCTCCACTGCCGCGTTCGGCGGGCAAGGTGTGATCATCCCGCAGCGCCGCTCTGCCGGGGTCAATTCGGCCGCGTGGAAGACCAGCGCGGGGGCCGCGGCGCGCGTGCCCGTCGCGCTGGCATCGAACCTCACGAACACGCTGAAGGAGCTCAAGAAGCAGGGCGTGTTCGTGCTGGGGCTGGATGGGGGCGGGGATGTCTCGCTCCCGGCGCTGCAGCTGGCCGATCGCCCCGTCGTCATCGTCGTGGGCTCGGAGGGCAGAGGACTGTCGCGGCTGGTCACCGAGACGTGCGACCAGATCGTGTCGATCCCGATCGATGCGGCGACCGAGTCGCTCAACGCCGGCATCGCGGCATCCGTCGCCCTCTACCAGGTGTCTGCGCTGCGCTCGCCGTCCTGAGATGCGACACCATGGAGCCCGCCATGGCGGGGGAATGGATGCGGGCTCCCGCTGCTTGAATCGAGAGACAACACCGTTCGAGAAGGGAACGCCATGGCTCACATCGCCGTCATCGGAGGGACCGGCTACGCCGGCGGTCACATCGTCGCCGAGGCGGTGAGCCGTGGGCACGACGTCGTGTCGATCGCCCGGACGCTACCGGCCGAGCGCGTCGAGGGCGCCCTCTATCTCGAGGGCACGCTGCTCGACGTCGCCGGTCTCGTCGCACAGCTCGCGGGCGTCGACGTCGTCGTCTCGACCGTCGCCGCGCGCGGCGACATGCTCGGCAAGGTGCGCACCCAGACGGCGGAGCTGATCGAGGTGCTGCCCGAGGACGTCCGTGTCGGTGTCATCGGCGGCGCCGGCGGCAGTCTCGTCGAGCCGGGCGGCCCCCGGCTGGTCGACACCGACGGATTCACACCCGAGTACAAGCCCGAGGCGCTCGAGGCCTACGGCGTGCTCGAGGACCTGCGCCGCACCGCTGCCTCCCGCGACTGGTTCTATGTGCACCCGGCCGGCGGGTTCGGCGCGTGGAACCCGGGCGAGCGCACCGGCGCCTACCGCGACGGCGGCGATGTGCTGGTCGTTGACGAGAAGGGCGACTCGTTCATCTCCGGCGCAGACCTGGGTGTGGCCGTGCTCGACGAGATCGAGCAGCCGAAGCACCGCCGCGAGCGTTTCGCGGTCGGCTACTGACGGTCAGACGAGGTCGCGCCAGTCGACCTCGCCCGAGCCGCTGTCGTCGGCGGCCGCGTCGGACACCACGGTCAGCGCCATCGTCTCCGGCGGGCCCATCACGGTCGCCTCGTCGCGGCGATGGCGCAGCACGTCGTCGATGTACGACGCGAGGGACTCGGCCAGCGGCACCGACTCCCCGCGCGCCTGCGACATGTACCAGCGGTGCTCGAGCAGCTGGTGGAACACCTCGGCCGGTTCGAGCTTGGCGCGCAATTCGAACGGGATGGCCTTGACGACGGGCTCGAACACGCGCGTGAGCCACTCGTGGGCGACCATCTCCTCGTCCGAGCCGAGCCGTGAGACGCGCGCCCGGAACTCGTCCAGGTCGTTGAGCAGCCGGCGGGCCTGGTTCTCCTCGACGTCGAGCCCGGTCAAACGCAGCAGGCGCCGCTGATGATACCCGGCATCCACGACCTTCGGAGTGATCGAGACCCGGGTGCCGTCCCGCTCGGTCTCGATCGACATCTCGCCGATGTCGAAGCCGATGTCGTTGAGCCGTCGCACCCGCTCGGTGATGCGCCATGCCTCGTTGGTGGCGAACGTCTCCTTGTCGGTGAGCGCCGACCACAGCGAGCGGTATGACGAGACGATGCCGTCGGCGACGGCCACGGCATCCACCCCGCCCTCCAGACGCCCGCCCGCTTCGAGATCCATGATCTCGCCGGCGATGTTCGTGCGTGCCACGTCCAGGTCGTGCTCGCGCTGGCCGTGGGTGAGCCCGGCCTCGTGCAGCTCGCCGGTCTCGGCATCGACGAGGTAGGCCGCGAACGCGCCCGCGTCGCGGCGGAAGAGCGTGTTCGACAACGATACGTCGCCCCAGAAGAACCCCATCGTGTGCAGGCGCACGAGCAGCAGGGCCAGCGCGTCGACCAGTCGCGAGGCCGTGTGCGGGCGCAGCGTCTGCGTGAACAGTGCCCGGTAGGGGAGCGCGAACTTCAGGTGCGCGGTCACGAGCGCTGCGGGCAGCGGTGCGCCGGAGGCATCCCCTCGTCCGTCGATCACCGCCACCCGCTCGACGCAGGGCACGTCCATCCGGGTCAGGCTGCCGAGCATCTCGTACTCGCGACGTGCCATCTCGGCGGTCGTCTCCTTGATGGCGACGACGCGCCCCGATAGGTTCGCGAACCGCACCAGGTGGCGCGACAGGCCCTTCGGCAGCCAGACGATGTCTCGACTGGGCCACTCGGCGAGCGCCGTCGACCCCGGCAGCGCGAGCAGGCCGGGGTCGACGGCGCTGGCCGCGATGCTCAGCGCCGCCGACATGCGCGGATCACGCCGAGGCGATCGCCTTGTCGGTGAGGCGCTCGCCCGACTCGATGTCGAACACGTGAACGTGGCCGGGGACGGGGGCGAGGATGACGGTCTGGCCGGCATTGGGGTGGCGGCGGCCGTCGACGCGGGCCACGAGATCGACGCGCGTGCCCTCGATGTCGGCGTGACCGTACAGGTATCCGTCGGCGCCGAGCTCTTCGACGAGGTCGACGTGCACGGTGAGGCCTTCGCCGTCGTCGGGGTCGACCACGATGTCCTCGGGCCGCACGCCGAGCGTCACCGAAGAGCCGTGCGCACGGCCCAGGGTCTCGGCCTCCACACCGATCACCCGCGTGCCGAACGTGACCCCGCCCTCGACGAGGTCGGCCGGGAACAGGTTCATGGCGGGCGAGCCGATGAACCCGGCGACGAAGACGTTGCTCGGCTTCTCGTACAGGTCGCGCGGCGAACCGACCTGCTGCAGGATGCCGTCCTTGAGCACCGCGATGCGGTCGCCCATGGTCAGCGCCTCGGTCTGGTCGTGTGTGACGTAGACGGTGGTGACGCCCAGGCGACGCTGCAGCGACGCGATCTGCGTGCGCGTCTGCACCCGCAGCTTCGCATCGAGGTTCGACAGCGGCTCATCCATGAGGAACACCTGCGGCTGACGCACGATCGCGCGGCCCATGGCGACGCGCTGGCGCTGACCGCCCGAGAGTGCCTTCGGTTTGCGGCTGAGGTAGTCCTCGAGGTCGAGAAGCTTGGCGGCCTCGAGCACGCGGGCGGCGCGCTCCTCTTTCTTCACGCCCGCGATCTTCAAGGCGAAGCCCATGTTCTCGGCGACGGTCATATGCGGGTATAGCGCGTAGTTCTGGAACACCATCGCGATGTCGCGGTCTTTCGGCGGCACGTCGGTGACGTCGCGGTCGCCGATGAGGATCCGGCCGGAGTTGACCTCTTCGAGACCGGCCAGCATGCGCAGCGACGTGGACTTGCCGCAGCCGGACGGACCGACCAGGACGAGGAACTCTCCGTCGCCGACCTCGAGGTTGAGCTTGTCCACGGCGGGGCGCGCGCCCCCCGCGTACAGGCGTGTGGCGCTTTCGAACGTGACTGATGCCATGCTCTCTTCTCCTTCACCGGCAGGTACGTGCCGGACGATCCGTAGTGATGGATGCGGGGGCTCCCGCGCGCCCGTCGCCGGGCGCACGTTCAGTATGCCAGACGCGTCGGACGGTGCCGCGTCTGGGTTTTTTCTCAGCCTGCGTGGCTAGCATCGTTGAGTTGCCGCCTCCCGGACGGCATGCCCGGACACCGTCCGGATGAGATGCAAGAGGATTCATGGCGAGCGACGAGACCCCCGACGCCCCGGCCCCCCGCGATCGACGTGCGGCCGTGCGTGAGAAGGCACTGCAGGTGCACGCGCAGCAGTCGAAGGCGCGTGTCATCCGAGGAGTGTCGATCGCCACCGTGATCGTGGCCGTCGTAGCCGCGGCCGCCGTCGCCGTCACCTGGACCGTCACCTCCACCGCGGCCAAGCCCCAGTTCACGCCGTCGAACATGCTCAACGACGGCATCCAGGTCGAGGTCGTCGGCACCGTTGCCGGCACCGCCGACACGAGCAGCGGGGCACTGGCCGAAGTGCCCGCCAGCGGCGACCCCACGCCGACCGACAGCCCCAGCCCGACGCCCACAGAGTCGGCCACGGTCGACCCGCGTGCCGTCGACATCGCCGTCTACGTCGACTATCTGTCGCCGGGTGCGCAGCAGTTCCAGTTGGCCAACGCAACCCAGCTCGCCGAGTGGGTCTCCGAGGGTGCGGCGACCCTGTCGTATCACCCGGTGGCGCTGCTGACGCCGAAGTCGAACGGCACGAAGTACTCGCTGCGCGCGGCGGGCGCGGCCGCGTGCGTGGCGCACTTCGCCCCGGACGCCTTCTACACCTTCAACAACGCGCTGCTCGAGCGTCAGCCGGTCATCGACAGCGACGGCATCGCCGACAGTGCACTCGCCGATATGGCGATCGCCGCCGGTGCCGATGCGCCCAAGCGGATCCGTGCGTGCATCGAGGGCCAGAACTTCGTCTCATGGGTGCAGGAAGCCACCACGCGTGCGCTGGACGGCAGCCTGCCCGGCACGGACGGCGTCACGTTGACCGGTGCGCCGCTCGTGCTCGTCAACGGCGTGCCCTACGTCGGGGCGCTCGACGACCCCAAGGAGTTCTCGCAGTTCGTGCTCACGCTGTCGAGCCACGCGTACTACACGGCGACCCCGACCCCCACGCCCACCGCGACCAAGTAGGGCGGATCTCCGCCCGGGTCGACTCCGGGGCGAAAGGCGTCCGTCTCCCTCTCTGCCGCGTCGGCGGCGTGACAGCGTGTCAGAATCCGTGCCTACGACTGCCGCGGGTCACGCATCCAGAGGGGACACTCGTGCGATTCCATGCTGCGCGCACGCAGGGTGCGCAGCGCACGCTCTAGACTCGGTATGCACGACCGCCCGGAACTGCGGGCGTCGCCGACTTAGCTCAGCTGGTAGAGCACCTGTCTTGTAAACAGGCGGTCGCGGGTTCGAGTCCCGCAGTCGGCTCTGTGTTCTCCGCGCCGCCGCCGCGTCAGGATCCGGGGAGGCGCGTGATGTGGTGTCGGGCGTCGACGGCGGCGCGGCGGCCGGGATGCTTGTCGTCGGGCTTGCCGCCGACGTAGAGCCAGCCCAGCAGCCGCTCGCGCTTCTTCAGGCCGTGCAGCTTCGCCACCGGCTCGCTGCGGGTGTACCCGCCGGTACGCCAGATGACGCCCCAGCCGGCTTCGTCGAGCAGCAGGCTCAGGGTGTGCGCGACGCCGGCGGCGGCCGCCTCCTGCTCCCACGCGGGCACCTTGTCGCTCTTCTTCAGGCTGACGACAACGGCGATCAGCAGGGGAGCGCGCAGCGGTTTGGACGATGGATGCCTGTCGCTCTGGGCCTGGGCGATCGCCGCACCGAGGTGCTCGCGGTCGGCGCCGCGCAGCTCTATGAGCCGCCAGGGTCGCAGCGACGAGTGGTCGGCGACGCGGCCGGCCGCCGACACCAGGGTCTCGAGCTCGGCACGGGTGGGCGCAGTATCCGTCACCTTCGACCACGACCGCCGCGCGCGCACCGCGTCGAGTGCACTCATGTCTCGGGAGTGAACGACAGCGACACCGAGTTCATGCAGTAGCGGTCGCCGGTCGGCGTGCCGAAGCCGTCGGGGAAGACGTGCCCGAGGTGACCGCCGCAGTTCGCGCAGCGCACCTCGGTGCGCTGCATGCCGAGGCTGCGGTCCTCGAGCAGCTCGACCGCCTCGGGGCGGATCGACTCGTAGAAGCTCGGCCACCCGCAGTGGGAGTCGAACTTGGTGCCGCTCTGGAACAGCTCTGCGCCGCAGGCGGCGCAGGTGTACAGACCCGCCCGGTGCTCGTCGAGCAGCTCGCCTGTCCACGGCCGCTCGGTGCCGGCTTGCCGCAGCACCGCGAACTGCTCGGGTGTGAGCTCCGCGCGCCACTGATCGTCTGTCTTGTCCACGCTGTACGTCATCGCTGAATCCTCCTGCCCTCCTATTCAACCCCCATCAGGGCGGTGCGGGCGTGCCATCGGAGGATCCTGGATGCCTGCGGCTAGCGTGGGCTCATGCCACTGGACGACCGCGATCGCGCCATCCTCGCGTTCGAGGCAGAGTGGCGTCGCCACCGCGGGGCGAAGGAAGAGGCGATCCGCGCCGACCTGGGCATGTCGCCTGCCCGCTACTACCAGCTGCTCGGCCGGCTCATCGACACCGGTGACGCGATCGCGCACGACCCGATGCTCGTCAAGCGTCTGCGCCGGGTGCGCGACGCCCGTGAGCAGGCGCGCATCGCTCGCGCGGCCCCGTGAGCGCACGCTGCGAGCCGGCGGCGACGCTGCCGGTAGCATCGTGGGGTGCCGAATGAGACCTTCCCCCGGGATCGCTTCGATGAGATCCCGGCCGAACGCGGTCGCGTCGGCGCCCACCGTGCCGAGAACCCGCGTCTGCGGGGCGGTGCCATCTTCCTGTGGGCGGCCGCGGCGACCCTGGTGCTGATCGCCGCCGGCGTGTTCGGCACGCTCGTCGCGTCGGGGCGCATCGGCTTCTCGCCGCCCGAGCCGACGCCCACCGCCAGCCCCGAGCCAGAGATCACGCCGGTCATCGACACCGCGTTCGACGTGCTGGTGCTCAACGCCACACCCGTGCAGGGCCTGGCCACCCGGCTCACCGACGACATCCTCGCCGCCGGATGGGCGCCCCCACAGGTGCTCGCGAGCGAAGCCGGGTCGCAGGACTTTCGCACCACGACCGTGTACTACGCCCACCCCGGCGACGAAGCGGCGGCCGCGGGCCTTGCCGAGGTGATCGGCGGCGCCGAGATCGCCGAGAGCACCGACTACCTGCAGAGCCCCGACCAGAAGCAGCTGACCGTGGTCATAGGTCTCGATCGGGTGGCGACTCCCACACCGGCACCCACTCCCTGACCGGCTTGCACTCCCCCCTGTCGAGTGCCAGAATGGATTAGCACTCGCTGTATCTGAGTGCTAAAGACTCACGCTACGTCCGGGAGGGACGACAACACATGGCAAAGATCATCGCTTTCGATGAAGAGGCCCGTCGCGGCCTCGAGCGCGGCCTCAACATCCTGGCCGACGCGGTGAAGGTGACGCTTGGTCCCCGCGGCCGCAACGTCGTGCTCGAGAAGAAGTGGGGTGCCCCCACGATCACGAACGACGGTGTGTCGATCGCCAAGGAGATCGAGCTCGAAGACCCCTACGAGAAGATCGGCGCCGAGCTGGTCAAGGAGGTCGCCAAGAAGACCGACGACGTCGCTGGTGACGGCACCACGACCGCTACGGTCCTCGCTCAGGCGCTCGTCCGCGAGGGCCTGCGCAACGTCGCCGCCGGCGCCGACCCGATCGCGCTCAAGCGCGGCATCGAGAAGGCCGTCCAGGCGCTGACCGAGCAGCTGCTGACCGGCGCCAAGGAGGTCGAGACCAAGGAGGAGATCGCCGCGACGGCATCCATCTCCGCCGGCGACACCGAGATCGGCGAGCTGATCGCCGAGGCGATCGACAAGGTCGGCAAGGAAGGCGTCGTCACGGTCGAGGAGTCGCAGACCTTCGGCACCGAGCTCGAGCTCACCGAGGGCATGCGCTTCGACAAGGGCTACATCAACCCCTACTTCGTCACGGACCCCGACCGCCAGGAGGCGGTCTTCGAGGACCCGTACGTGCTCATCGCCAACCAGAAGATCTCGAACATCAAGGACCTTCTGCCCATCGTCGACAAGGTGATCCAGGAGGGCAAGGAGCTCCTCATCATCGCCGAGGACGTCGAGGGCGAAGCTCTCGCGACGCTGGTGCTGAACAAGATCCGCGGCATCTTCAAGTCGGCCGCCGTGAAGGCACCCGGCTTCGGCGACCGTCGCAAGGCGCAGCTGCAGGACATCGCGATCCTCACCGG
>NZ_JBKEAF010000008.1:0-59386 GCF_047971895.1 Microbacterium sp. | reverse complement strand
ATCCAAAGCGCCCCGGCTACCTGCGCATCGAGTTCTCGCGCAAGTGGTTCTCGCACCGCGATGTCGTCTACCCCGAGGGGCATCCGAAGGGGGGCAAGTCGATCAGCGGCAAGGTCAAGCTCTCGGACTACCAGACCGCGATGCGCGAGCACATGATCGAACGCGGCTGGCCGGTCGAGGCCGAGATCGACAAGGCCAACGAGGGCTCCTACCTCGGCAAGAAGAACTACGCCCGTGCCGACAACAACAGGATCATCGCAGAGGATCGCCTCGCCGCCGCACGCGAGCAGGAAGACCAGAACCTCGACGACCTCGACCTCATCACCAGCTCACGCAAGAAGGACTCCGCACGGGCCGCCGATCTCGACAAGCGAGAGGCCGATCTCGACCGGCGCGACCAGGAGACCGCAGACGACCGTCTCGCGGCCCAGAACGAGCGCCGCGAGGCCGAGGAAGCCCATCGGGTCGCCAGTGCGAACCAGCGGGCCTCAGAGCGCGCGAGGGCGCAGGCCGAGGCTGATCGGCAGTACGCCCGCGAGCTGATCGCGAAGATCGAGTGGATGCCGCCCGAGGTTGACGATTGGCTCGACCGCCGGAGGGTGGGCGACGGCCGCACGATGCGCGACCTCTTCAATGAGGACACGAAGAAGCGCCGCAAAGCTCGCGACGAAGTGCGGGCCCTCGTTGACGAAGACGCCCCGCAGCAGACCGGCCCCCGCACCGGAGACCGCGAGATCGGATCGTGACCACACAGCCGAGGGCAACGGTGCGCCGCACCGGCGGCAGCAGGATCCCCGCATCCACACACGCGAGCGCCTAATGGGAGGGGAACCCCTCGCCCGTCAGGTGCTCGCGTGAGATGGTTTCCGCTGGCACCGGGGGCAGAAGTGGCTCGACCGATTGCCGAAGGCTATCCGTTTGATCGGGGTGCCGCAGCGGTCGCACGGTTCCCCAGTTCGACCATATGAATGTAGATATCTGCTGAAGTATCCAGACTCGCCGTTCACGTTCACGTACAGCGCGTCGAAGCTCGTGCCGCCTTCGGCCAGCGCCTTCAGCAGCACCCCGCGCAGCTCCGCGAGCAGGCGGTTCGCCGCGCGCGTCGACAGCAGCCGGGCGGACGTCTCGGGATGGATGCGGGCGGCCCACAGCGCCTCGTCGGCGTAGATGTTGCCGATCCCACTCGCCACGGTCTGGTCGAGGAGCACACGCTTGATGGCGGAGTCCTTCCGCCCCAGTCGGGTCCGGAAGCGGCGCTCGTCGAATGCCTCGTCGAGGGGATCGCGTGCGATGTGCGCGACCTGGGCGGGCACCGACGGCGCCGGCGTTCCCCAGCCCCCAGGGGCGGCATCGACGGTCGGCACGAGCGGATCGAGCGCCAGCGAGCCGAACGTGCGCTGGTCCGAGAACACCACGCCCAGCTCGCCGTGCACCGGGTGATCGACGATCATGCGCACGCGCTCATGGCGCTCCGGCGCCGCCGCCGGGGCGCGCAGCAACAGCTGGCCGCTCATCCCCAGATGCGCGACGACGGCATCGGCCGGATCACCATGCGGCGTCGAGGTCGCCAACGGCAGCCACAGGAACTTCCCGCGCCGGGCGGCACCGACGATGCGGCGGCCGGTCAGGGATGCTTCGAACTCGGCGCTCGAGCCGGGGTGGCGGGTGAGCGCGCGTGCATCGTGCACGTCGACGCCGACCACCAGAGCACCGGTGACGGCCGGCTCCAGGCCTGCGCGCACCACCTCGACCTCGGGTAGCTCAGGCATGAGCGACCCGGCTCATACACCGGCGCCGAGGGCGTGCCAGGCCGCCAGCGCGGCCGCCATCTCGGCGCTCTTCTTGCTCGACCCCGTTCCCTTCGTCGTGACTGGCCCCACCGAGACCGTCGCGGTGAAGCGCCGATCGTGGTCGGGGCCCGCGGCGGCGACGTGATAGACCGGCGGCGCGACACCGCGGTGGGCGGCGAGCTCTTGAAGGCTCGTCTTCGGATCCATGGCGGCGCCGTAGCGTCGAGGATCGGCCATCAGCGGCTCGATCAGCCGCAGCACGAGCGCAGTGGCCTCGGCCTGGCCCGCCGAGATGTAGACCGCACCGATCACCGCCTCCATGGTGTCGGCCAGGATGGAGTCCTTGTCGCGCCCGCCCGTCTGCTCCTCCCCGCGGCCCAGCAGCAGGTGCTCGCCGAGCCCGATGGTGCGCGCCACCTCGGCGAGCGCGAGTGTCGACACGACGCTCGCGCGCCGCTTGGCCAGCGCCCCCTCGTCGAGCTCGGGGTGCCTCGTGAACAGGGCAACGGTGACCGCCTGCCCCAGCACGGCGTCGCCGAGGAACTCGAGACGCTCGTTGTTCGGGATCCCGCCGTGCTCGTAGGCGTACGAGCGATGTGTGAGTGCATGCGACAGAAGCTCGGGGTCGAGATCGACCCCGAGCTTCTCAACGAGCAGCAGCTGCCCGGTGATGATGTCGGTCATGCCGTCGCACGATCAGACGTCGGCGACCTTGCGACCCTTGTACTCCAGGAACAACTCGGTTCCCTGCGAGTCGGTCACGACCTTCGCCTGGTGCGGGCGGCTGTAGACGACCTTGCCGTTCTCCACCGTCTTGACGAGCGCGGGGGCCTCGGCCTTCCACTGCGCACGGCGCGAACGGGTGTTCGAGCGGGATACCTTCCGCTTGGGGGGGTTACCTGCCATGGCTGTTCTTCCTTCGTGTCCTAGGTCTGGGTGGGTGTCTGCGACGCGTCGTCCGCGTCCGCACGCTTCGTCAGCTCCGCGAGTCTGGCCCACCGTGGATCGAGGTCATGCTGCGGATCTGCACCGGTGTCATCGTCGCGGCGCTGCCCCGTGCTGGGGTCCAACCCCGGGCAGTCCGGCCGACACACCGGTTGAAACGGGAGCGACAACACGATCGCGTCCCTGACCTCGGTTTCAAGATCCACGTGGTCGTCGTGAACTTCGAGGTCTGCTGCTTCTCTTCCAGAATACGCGAAAAGCTCCTGGAACTCGACTCGGAGCGGCTGACGGATGTCGGTGAGGCAGCGTCCGCACACACCGTCGTAGGCGGTGTCGGCCTCCGCGGTCACCAGGATTCCCTCGTGCACCGATTCCAGCCGGGCATCGATAGCCACGTTCTCGCCCTCGCGGACGGCGACCAGACCCTCACCCCACGTGACAGGGGCGGCGGCGTCGAACGTCACCTCACGCATCTCGCCGGGGCGACGCACGATGTCACGCACGTTGAGGCTGAACGGGCCGGGCCGGGGTGATCTCACAAGGGGCGAGTCTACCGTCAGCGGATGTGCGCGCCCCCGGTGTCGAGGAACTTCGCCACCGCCGGTGGCACATAGGGCGACACGTCGCCGCCGAGTCCGGCCACCTGGCGCACGAGAGAGCTCGAGACGAGCGTGTGCGCCGGATCCGGCAGCAGGAAGACGGTCTCGACGTGCGCGAGATGACGGTTGACGATCGCCATCGGGGTCTCGTAGGCCACATCGACCTGTGATCGGATGCCCTTGACGAGCACCTCGGCACCGACATCCGTGGCGTAGTCGACGAGCAGCCCCATGCTCCATGATGCGACGATCACGTTGCCGCCGATGCCGTCGTCGGCGATCGACTGCTCGAGCAGGCTCAGTCGCTGCGCGATCGGCAGCATCGCCTGCTTGTCGGGATTGTGCACCGCGAGCACGTGCAGCTCGTCGTACAGGGATGCCGCGCGGCGGATGACATCGAGATGGCCGAGCGTCGGCGGATCGAACGACCCTGGCACGACTGCGACCCGTCTGCTCATGCCTCCACTCTAGTTCTTCGCGAGGGCCGCTCGCTCCGCCGTGCCCACACGGCGTTCGATGGCGGCGTGCAGCCCGGCGTGCGCGTCGAGCGATGGATCGGCCTCGAGGATGCGCTCCGCCTCTTGCCGGGCGAACGCGATGAGGTCGGCATCCGTGATCACGCGCAGCAGCCGCAGCGACGATCGCGCACCGGATTGCGCATCGCCGAGCACATCGCCCTCCCCGCGCAGCTCGAGGTCGACCTCGGCCAGCTCGAACCCATCGAGCGTGCGTGCCACCGCCTCGACGCGCGCGCGGGCCGGACTGCCGGGGGCCGCCTCTGTCACCAGCAGACACAAGCCCGGCACGTCGCCGCGTCCGATGCGCCCGCGCAGCTGGTGCAGCTGCGACACCCCGAACCGGTCGGCGTCGAGGATCGCCATCGTCGATGCGTTCGGCACATCGACGCCCACCTCGACGACCGTCGTCGCCACGAGCACGTCGATGTCGCCCGCGGCGAACGATCGCATGATCGCATCCTTCTCGTCCGCGGGCAGCTTGCCGTGCAGTGTCGCGACGCGGATCCCCGAGTAGGCCGGGTGGCCGGCCAGCAGCTCGGCCACCTGCACGACGCCCCAGCGTGGACGAGGCGCGTCGCCGGCCGCCGGCGCGGCCTCCTCGTCGTCGGACGTCTGCGTGTCGGCGTCGATCGCCGAGCAGACGACGAACGCCTGGCGCCCGGCGCCGACCTCTTCGACGATGCGATCCCACACGCGCGCGAGCCACCCCGGCTTCTCGGCGAGCGGTGCGACGAAGGTCTGGATGCCCGCCCGGCCGGGCGGCATCGTGCGGATCGTGGAGACGTCGAGGTCGCCGAAGACCGTCATGGCCACCGTGCGCGGGATCGGCGTGGCGGTGAGCACCAGCGCGTGCGGGCTGGAGCCCTTGGCCCGAAGCGTCTCGCGCTGTTCCACACCGAACCGGTGCTGCTCGTCGACGACGACCAGACCCAGATCGGCGAAGGTGGTCTTCTCGCTCAGCAGCGCGTGGGTGCCCACGACGATTCGCGCCTGACCCGACGCCACCCGCAGCGCCGCCTTCCGGCGTTCTGCGGCGGGCAGCTGCCCGGTCATCAGCGTCGGCATGAGCTCGGGTGCGAGCTGCGGTCCCAGCATCCGGGTGATCGTGCGCAGGTGCTGACCGGCCAGCACCTCGGTCGGCGCGATGAGCGCGGACTGGCCTCCCGATTCGGCCACCTGCAGCATGGCGCGCAGCGCCACCAGCGTCTTTCCCGAGCCGACCTCGCCCTGGACGAGGCGGTTCATGGGCCAGTCGCCGACGAGGTCGGCGGCGATCCGGTCGCCGACGGCGGTCTGATCGGGCGTGCGCTCGAACGGCAGTGCCGCATCGAAGCGCTCGAGCAGCGCACCGGCGGGCCGCGCCGTCGCCGACATCATCCGCACCAGCTGGCGTTGCTGCAGCAGGGCCGTCTGCAGGATGAGCGCCTCGTGCATCCGCAGGGTGCCGCGCGCGGCATTCGCCTGTTCCACCGTCTCCGGCCGGTGGACGGCCTCGATCGCCGCGCGCGCGGTCAGCAGACCCCGGAGCTCGCGCAGGTCGGCGGGCAGCGGATCGTCGACCGGGCCGAGCCCGTCGAGCACGAGATCCACGATCTTCTTCAGCTGCCAGCTGGCGATGCTCGCGGTGGCCGGGTAGATCGGGATCGGGGTGTGCGCATACGCGTGAGCATCGACCCCGTCCTCGTCGTCGAAGAGCTCGTAGTCGGGGTGGGCGAACTGCTGCGTGCCGCGGTACTCGCCGACCTTGCCCGAGAAGATGCCCCGCCGTCCCGGCCGCAGGTCTTTGAGCCGCCAGCCCTGGTTGAAGAACGTGAGCGACAGCTGTCCGTACCCGTCGCTGATGACCACTTCCAGCAGCGATCCGTTGCGGTTCTTCATGCGGCGCTCACCGGCGTGCACGACCTCGGCGACGATCGTGACGTTCTCGCCGACCGGCAGCGAGCGGATCGGGGTGAGCTCGCCGCGCAGCGCATACCGGCGCGGGTAGTGCGACAGCAGATCGCCCACCGTGTGCATGCCGAACGCGCGGGCGAGCGCGGCGGACGTCTTGCCGCCGACCGCGCCGTCGAGACGCGAATCGAGGGTCAGCGTCGGCATGCCACGAGTCTAGGCCGGGCCTCGGACGACGGCTCGCTATCGTGAGACCGTGACGCGCATCATCGCCGGTATCGCCGGCTCCCTCACCCTGGAGGTGCCAGGCGCGGGGACGCGGCCCACCAGCGATCGCGTCCGCGAGTCGCTGTTCGCCGCCCTCGATGCCGCCGACCTGCTGCGCGACGCGGCTGTGCTCGACCTCTACGCCGGCTCGGGGGCCCTCGGGCTCGAAGCGGCGAGCCGAGGCGCGGCATCCGTCCACCTGGTCGAGAGGGCACCCGCCGCCGCGAGGATCGCGCGACGCAACGCGACGAAGGTGGCGAAGGCCCTGGGAACGACAGCACTGGGGACGGATGCCACCCTGCACGTGCACGCGACGGCCGTGCGCGCATACCTGCACGGTGTGCCGGGGCCGTTCGACCTGGTGCTCGTCGATCCCCCCTATGATCTCAGCGAGGTCGAGCTCACCGCGGTGCTCGACGCTCTGGCGCCCGCACTCTCCCCCGATGCGACGGTCATCGTCGAACGCGCCTCGCGGTCTCCGCGGCCGGAGCTCCCGGCCGGGCTCGAGCACGTGCGCGACCGGCGCTACGGCGACACGACGATGTGGTGGGCACGACCGGGTGATCAGCCCGTCGCGGCGTCCCAGTCGCGATAGGGATCCCAGCCCGCGCGCCCGACATAGGGCTCGTCGTCGACCAGCAGCGGCGCGTCGGCGCGCGCACGCACCTGCCCGATGATGCGGAAGCCGGGTGGCAGCGGCACGCCGGGCGGGAACGTCGCCAGCAGGCCGTGGTCCTCTCCCCCGTCGACGGCCCAGCCCCGGCGGGCGCCGAGCGCGGCACTGTCGACGGCGACGGTGACGGCGGATGCCTCGGCGAGCCGCGTCGCATCCAGTGCGATGCCGTCGGAGACGTCCATCATGGCCGTGGCACCGGCGTCCGCAGCTGCCGGCCCGAGGGCGATCGGCGGGGCAGGGCGCAGCTGCGCGGTCACGCACGCGACCTCGCCGGGATCGAGCTCGTCGCGGCGCACCGGCACGGGCACTCCGGCCGCGTCGCGGAAGCGGCGGAAGAGCACGTCGAGCCCGCGGGCCGCCGCTCCTGCCTCGCCGGCCAGCGCGACGACGTCGCCGGGCCCGGCGCCGGAGCGCAGCACCGGCTCCCGTCCGTCGAGGGTCCCGAGCGCGGTGACGGCGACGGTGAGGGTGTCCGAGACCGTCAGGTCGCCGCCCTCCACCGCGCAGCCCGGAGCGAGCTCGCCGCACGCTCCGCGCAGCCCGTCGGCGAACTGCTCGACGAACGACCCGCGGGTCTCGTTCGGCAGCGCCAGCGCGACGAGCAGTGCCGTGGGGCGCGCACCCATCGCGGCGATATCGGCGAGGTTCACGGCGGCGGACTTGTAGCCGAGGTCGTACGGCGTCGACCACGCGAGCCGGAAGTCGGGCCCGTGCACGAGCGTGTCGACGCTGGCGACGACGCGCCCGTCGGGCACGGCGAGCACCGCGGCGTCGTCGCCCGGACCCACCAGCGCCGCGGTCGGCCCGAGGCGCGCCAGGATGCTGCGCAGGAGCTGCCGCTCCGAGATGTCGCCGACGCGCGGGTCGTCGTCGTGCGCGGCCGGGCCGGGATCGTCTGTCACCCGCCCAGCGTAGCTAGACGCCCGCAGAGCGCGCCGGCTGCGAGCGCATCCATGCGATGACCGGCGGCGCGAGGCCGGCACCGATCGTCTCAGCCGGGGGCCGCGCACCCTTCACCTCGAACGAGTGGCCGCCGCCGTCGATCCACACGAGCTCGGCGCTCCGGCACGAGGTCACCGCCGCGACGAGCTGCTCGGGCGGCTGGACGAAGGGGTCGTTCGTGCCCGCGAGGAACAGCTGGGGCTGCGCGATCGCAGGCAGGTGCTCGACCCGCAGGCGGTCCGGGCGGCCGGGCGGATGCAGCGGATACCCGAGATACACGAGTCCTTCGGGCGCGATGAGGCCCTCCGCGGCCGCCATCGAGGCCATCCGCCCGCCGTAGGACTTTCCGGCCGCGAACACGGGCGCCTCGTGCACGAGCGATGTCGCCTGCGCCATCACCGCCGCCCACGTCGCCGTCGCGTGCCCGGCCGGTCCCGGCATCCGCCTGCCCGCCTCCCGGTAGGGGAAGTCGAAGCGCAGCACCGCGACGCCGGAGTCGCGCAACGCGTCGGCGAGGCCGACGAGGAAGGGATGCCGGTGGCCCGCGCCCGCACCATGGGCAAGCGCGACCGCGGCCCAGGGACGCGACGGCATCCCGACCGCGGCGGAGACCTCGACGGCGCCCGTGGGCAGCATCACGGGGATGCGCAGCACCGCGTCGTTCACGGCCGCGGGTCGTCCGCCTGTGTCGTGTCGTCGGCCGGTTCGTCGGAGGCGGCCGCGGTCGACTCCGGCGGCGACGGCGCGATGCGCTGCCCGTACCGCGGCGGCTCCTCCTGGTGATTCTGCGGCTCGGGCGGTGCCGGCGCTGTAGGCCCCGGAGCGGTGGCCTCCGGATGCTGCGGGACGTCGGCGGCCGGCGCGGGCGCCGACGGGCCGGCCACGCCGAGCACCTGGCGGGCCTTGTGCACGGTCGCCGCCGCGACCGTTACGTCGTAGTGGTCGGCGACCACCTGCATCGCACTGGCGAAGTCGCGCCGACGGCGCACGAACGAGTACGTGATGATGCTCATCAGCATTCCGAGCGCGATGCCCACGAACATGACGCCGATGAAGGCCTGGATCGGCACGGACGGCGAGCCGATCACGAGAAAGACGGAGAAGAGCAGGCCCAGCAGCAGACCGTTGATCGCACCGGAACGGGCGGCTGTGGCGTACCCCAGTCGTCCGGTCACCCGCTCGACCGAGCGCAGCCCCGTGCCGACGATGGCGATGTCACGCGCCGGCACCTCGGCGGCGATCAGCCGCGAAACGGCCTTCTGGGCGGCCTCGTAGTCGGGGTACCGGGCGACGGCTTCGCCGACGGCATCCGTCCCGCCCCTCGGGAACCCTCCGCGCATGCTCATCTCCCCATCCTCCCACGCGCGTCACCTCCCGCACCGTGCGCCGGGAGCGGGGCTACGCTGAGAGCGTGAGCACACAGAGGGTCTTCGTCGCGCGCCTGGCCGGGTGCTCGGTCTTCGACCCGGCCGGCGATCGCCTCGGCAGAGTGCGGGACGTCGTCGTCGTCTTCCGCAAAGACGACCCCCCGCGCGTCATCGGACTGGTGTGCGAGATCCCCGGGCGTCGACAGGTGTTCCTGTCGATCGGGCGGGTCACCTCGATCGCGGCGGGCCAGGTGATCACGACCGGGCTGATCAACGTGCGCCGCTTCCAGCAGCGCGGTGGCGAGGTGCGCGTGCTCGCCGAGCTCATCGGTCGGCGCGTGTTCCTCCGCGACGGATCGGGTGGGGCGCACATCGAGGACGTCGCGATCGAACGCGACCGCCTCGGCGAATGGAACGTGGGACAGCTGTTCCTGCGCAAGCCGAAGACGAGTGCCTCGCCGTTCGCGAAGGGCCCGACGACGTTCGCCGCGTGGAGCGAGGTGCGCGAGAGCGCCGAGCCGGGCGAGGCGCAGTCCGCGGAGCAGCTGGTCGCCAGCTACTCGGAGCTCAAGCCCGCCGACCTCGCCAATGCGCTCCTCGACCTGCCCGCCCGGCGCCGACTCCAGGTGGTCTCGGAGCTGCCCGACGACCGGCTCGCCGACGCCCTCGAGGAGATGCCCGAGGACGAGCAGGTGCACATCCTCGACGGCCTGGAGGACGAGCGGGCCGCCGACATCCTCGACGCGATGGAGCCCGACGACGCGGCCGACGTGCTCGCCCACATTCCCGAGGGGCAGCGCGAGGAGCTGCTCGAGCTCATGGAGCCCGACGAGGCCGACGACGTGCGGGCGCTGCTGCAGTACCTCCCCGACACCGCCGGCGGCCTCATGACCCCCGAGCCGATCGTGCTGTCGGCCGAGGCCACCGTCGCCGAGGCCCTCGCCCTCATCCGGCGGCACGAGCTGCATCCGGCACTGGCCGCATCGGTGTTCGTCACGCTGCCGCCGTACGAGACGCCGACCGGGCGACTGCTGGGCACGGTGCACTTCCAGCGGATGCTGCGCTATCCGCCGCACGAGCGGCTCGGGGCCATCATCGACGACACCGTCGACCCCGTGGCGGCGACGTCGTCCGCATCGGAGGTCGCCCGTATGCTCGCCAGCTACGACCTGGTGTCGCTCCCCGTCGTCGACCAGGCGCACCGACTGGTGGGCGTGGTGTCGGTCGACGACGTGCTCGACTACCTGCTGCCCAAGGACTGGCGCTCTCAGGACGAGGAGCACGACCGGGAGCTCGCGCAGTGATGGCGCGCGCCGATCGCCGCGTCCCGCTCGACGCACCCCGCGGGCGTGCCGGGCGGCTGAACCGCGCCCCGCACCCCTCGCGCGACCGGTTCGGCCGGTTCTCCGAGTCGTTCGCGCGCGCGATGGGCACGTCGGGATTCCTCCTCGGGATGACGGTCTTCGTCGCGGCGTGGCTGACGTGGAACATCGCGATGCCCCGCGAGCTGCAGTTCGACCCGGCCGCGACGAACTTCACCCTGCTGACGCTCATCCTGTCGCTTCAGGCGTCCTATGCGGCACCCCTGATCCTGCTCGCGCAGAACCGGCAGGACGACCGCGACCGCGTGCAGATCGAACAGGACCGGCAGCGCGCCGAGCGCAACCTCGCCGACACCGAGTATCTGGCCCGCGAGGTCGTGGCGCTGCGCATGGCGATGACCGACCTCGGCGGCGAGATGCTCACCCGGGAGGCGCTGCGCGATGAGCTGAAGGCGCTGATCGACCGGCTCGACGATCCGTCGCGCGACGAGCGGCGCGCGCCGTGAAGGCCGACGCCGTGCGCCGTGCGGTCGCCGCCGTCCCCGACCCGGAGCTGCGCCGGCCCATCGGCGACCTCGACATGGTGCGCGACATCGCGGTGGACGGATCGGTCGCCCGGGTCGGGATCGCGCTCACGGTGGCCGGCTGCCCGGCCGCGCGTCAGATCGAGCAGAACGTGCGGGATGCCGCCGCCGCCGTGCCCGGAATCGACGCCGTGACCGTCGACGTCGGCGTCATGAGCGCCGACGAACGGCGTGCGCTCACCGAGAAGCTGCGTGCGGGGCGGCCCGCCCGCGTCATGCCGTTCGGCCCCGACTCGCTGACCCGGGTCGTCGCCGTCACCAGCGGCAAGGGCGGTGTCGGCAAGTCGACCGTCACCGCGAACCTCGCCGTGGCGCTCGCGCGCCGCGGACTGTCGGTCGGGCTCATCGACGCCGACGTGCACGGGTTCTCGATCCCCGGACTGCTCGGGCTGGTCGACGCCGAGGGTCGTGCGCCGCAGCCGACCCGCATCGACGACCTCATGCTGCCGCCGGTCGGCTACGACGTGAAGGCGATCTCGATCGGCATGTTCCTGCGCGCAGGTGACGGCGGTGCCGTCGCCTGGCGGGGGCCCATGCTGCACCGCACCGTGCAGCAGTTCCTCACCGACGTGTACTTCGGCGACCTCGACGTGCTGCTGATCGACATGCCTCCGGGCACCGGCGACGTGGCGATCTCGGTCGGGCAGCTGCTCCCCCACGCCGAGGTGCTCGTGGTGACCACACCGCAGTCCGCGGCCTCCGACGTGGCC
Source organism: Microbacterium sp. (assembly GCF_047971895.1). Lineage (GTDB taxonomy): Bacteria > Actinomycetota > Actinomycetes > Actinomycetales > Microbacteriaceae > Microbacterium. The sequence goes on along the minus strand of NZ_JBKEAF010000008.1, from coordinate 47,776 downwards.
GTGCGCAGCGGACTGGTCGCCCGGCAGACGGGGCAGCGCATCCTCGGGGTCGTCGAGACCATGTCGGCCATGGCACTGCCCGACGGCACGGCCTTCGAGCTGTTCGGCAGCGGCGGCGGGGCCGAGGTCGCGGCCGCCCTCACCACGGACGACGAGCCGGTCCGCCTGCTCGCCTCCATCCCGCTCAGCCCGCAGCTGCGCGCCGACGGCGACGCGGGCACCCCCGTGGTGGCCGCACACCCGGACGATCCGGCCGCCGGCGCCATCGGCGAGATCGCCGCATCCGTCGCTTCGACCGGCCGCGGGCTCGCCGGCCGCTCCCTGCCCTTCACGCCACGCTGAGCGACCCGGCACGAGGGCTCACGTGGCCTCGGCATCGTAGGGCGGCAGGTCGTCTGCCGAGAACACGACGCGGCCAACCGGGGTCGGCATCGGCGCGGCAGCCCGTGCGGGTGCCGCGACCGCCGCAGCCGGTGTCACCGGGGCGTCGTCGAGCAGCGCCTCGCGGATGATGCGCCGCGGGTCGTACTGGCGCGGATCGAGCTTGCGCCAGTCGACCTCGTCGAATTCATCGCCCATCTCGTCGCGCAGCCGCGATTGCGCGCCACGCATGTACTCCTTGGCGCGCTTGACGAAGCGCGCCAGGCCCTCCGCCGCACGGGGCAGGCGCTCGGGCCCGATCAGCAATGCGGCGAGCACCCCGATCAGCAGAAGCTTCTCGAAGGTGATGCCGTTGAACATGCCTTTCAGATTACCGTCGTGCCCTGCCGGATCCCGCAGTGGCGGCGGGTACTCTGGCTGACGGAGGAGCACATGAGCGAGCGGAAGGCGAACGCGCGGTTCGCACAGGAGTCCGTGGTCGAACCCGAGCACATCGCCCGGGCGCGGACCCACGCCCTCGAGATCGGCGCCGAGCCGATCAGCGCCGCGGTCGGCGCGCAGGCGGCCCTCATCGCTGCCGCCACCGGCGCCCAGCAGATGGTAGAGATCGGTACGGGAGCGGGCGTGTCCGGCCTGTGGCTGCTGCACGGTGCGCCGCGCGCGATCCTGACGACCATCGAGAAGGAGCCCGAGCACCTGGGCACCGCCCGCCAGTCGTTCCACGACGCGAAGGTCCCCGCCGCACGCACGCGCCTCATCACCGGGCGCGCGGCGGACGTGCTGCCGCGCATGAACGAGGCGTCGTACGACATCGTGTTCGTCGATGCCGACCCCGAGAACGTCATCGAGTACGTCGAGCACGGGCTGCGCCTGGTGCGGCCCGGCGGCACCGTGCTCGTCCCGCGCGTGCTCGCCGACGGCCGCGTCGCCGACCCTGTGCAGCGCGACCCGCTCACCACGGCCTATCGTTCGCTGATCCAGGAGACGCAGAACTCCCCTGCCGTGCTCGGGGCGCTGTCGATCGTCGGCGAGGGCCTGCTGCAGCTGACGACGATCACCGACCCCGCCTGAACACCGGAACGGCCGGCCCCTCGAGGGGTCCGGCCGTTGCACGAGACGGTGTCGCTACGCGGCGTTCACCACCGCGCCGAGCGCGTCGTGGAGTTCCTTGGCCTCGGCGTCGTTGACCGAGACGACCAGTCGGCCGCCACCCTCGAGCGGCACGCGCACGATGATCAGGCGACCCTCCTTCACGGCCTCCATCGGCCCATCTCCGGTTCTCGGCTTCATGGCTGCCATGTGGCTTCCTTTCGTCGCGGGTCTGCCTCTCCAGTCTATCGCCCTACGGAATCTGCCAGTACGCGTTCGCCAGGCCGTACATGTTGTAGATCCACCACCACTGCCCGATGAGGCACGCGGCGAGCACGCCCAGGCGCCACACCCATGAGCGGGGCATCGCCAGCGCACCCCACAGCGGCGAGACGGGCACGAGCAGCCGGAAGAGACTCGACTGGGGGAAGAACACGGCGAGCAGGTAGACGAGGTAGCTGGCCGCCCACAGCCGCAGCTCGACGCCGAGCCGGCGCACATGCGGCTCGAACAGCAGCAGCGCGGCGACGGCGAGCACGGCGAGCCCCAGCGCGACGTACCCGACGACGGCACCCGGGCCCCACGCGGTGAACCAGAACTCCGCCCCCTGCACGAACCCGTCGAACGGGATGAACCCGCCCGACGCGTCAGCGATCCAGTTGCGCCGCCACGACAGCTCGGTGGCCAGGTACGCGCCGGGGTCGCCGGTGATGATGGCGGCGAAGAACTGCCATGAGAAGCCGACGAGCGTTGCGAGCGCGCCCAGTGTGACGATGTGCACGATCTCGCGCACCGGCAGCGACTCTTGCCGGCGGCGGAACCAACGCCAGATGCCGTACAGGCCGAGGAAGAGCGCGAAGGCCAGCACGCCGGGGCGCGTGTATCCCATCAGGACGATCAGCAGGTACAGCCGGCCGTACCGTCGGCGCACGACGCCGTCCAGCGCGAGGAAGAGCCACAGCAGGAACAGCGATTCGGCGTATCCCACCTGGAACAGCACCGCCAGCGGCCCCGCCGCGAGGAAGAGCGTCGCCCACGTCGCCGTGGAGCGGTGCTGGCGCACGCGCAGCAGCCGGTAGAACACGAGGCACGCGAAGTAGCCGGCCACGAGCGTCACGATGAAGGCGCCGATTCCCCACGAGTCGAAGGGCAGGCCGACCAGTTGCGAGAGGTATGCGTAGATCGGCATGAATGCCCACTGGTTCTCGGCGACCTGACCCGCGTCGGTCAGCGGCAGGGTCGCCGGGTACCCGTTGACGGCGACGAACCAGTACCACTGCGCGTCCCAGGCCAGCACGAACTCGCCGATGCCCGCCTGGGTGCCCCAGCGCGACTCCGGACCGGATAGCTCGGCCGCCCCGATGAGGAACGCCGTCGTCGCGAGACGCGCGGCGAGATAGAGGATGCCGATGCGCACCGCTGCGGGCAGCATCTCCCAGTGCCGCGGGACACTCCGCCTCAGGGGCTCGACAGCCACGCCCGCAGACCTCGCTCGACCTCGTCGATCTGCGCCAGCGGCACCCGCTCCTGATCGTGATGCGCCAGCGACGGGTCGCCGGGCCCGTAGTTGACCGCGGGAACGCCCAGCGCGCTGAACCGGGCCACGTCGGTCCACCCGTACTTCGGGCGCGGCTCGGCGCCCACGGCGGCGAGGAACTCCTGTGCCAGCGGTGCGTCGAGCCCGGGCCGGGCGCCGGACGCCTGGTCGACCACGTCGACGTCGAACCCCGCGAAGACGTCGCGAACGTACCGCCCGGCCTCCTCGACCGAGCGGCTGGGCGCGAAGCGGTAGTTCACCTCGACCTCGCACAGGTCGGGGATCACGTTGCCCGCGATGCCGCCGTCGATGCGCACGGCGTTCAGGCCCTCGCGGTACACGAGCCCGTCGACCGCCACCTCGCGCGGGCGATGCTCGCTCAACCGTGCGAGGATCGGGGCGGCCGCGTGGATCGCGTTCTCGCCCATCCACGCCCGTGCGGAGTGCGCCCGCACGCCGCGCGTGCGCACCAGCACCCGCAGATTGCCGTTGCATCCGCCCTCCACCGCGCCGTTCGACGGCTCGCCCAGGATCGCAAAGTCCGCGGCGAACAGATCGGGGCGCGCGGCGGCGAGGCGGCTGAGGCCGTTGAGGCCGGCATCCACCTCCTCGTGGTCGTACCACATCCAGGTCAGGTCGACCCGCGGGTCGGTCAGCTCGGCGGCGAGCTTCAGTTGCACGGCCACGCCGGCCTTCATGTCGACCGTGCCGCGGCCCCACAGGTACGGCTCGCCGTCGTCGACGATGTCGCGCGTGGGCAGGTTGTGGTTGACCGGCACCGTGTCGATGTGGCCGGCGATCGCGACGCGCCGGTCACGGCCGAGGCCGGTGCGGGCGACGATCGTGTCGCCGTCGCGGTGTACCTCCAGGTGCGGCAGCCCCCGCAGCGCCTCGTGGATGAGGTCGGCGAGGCGTGTCTCATCGCCCGAGACGCTCGGGACGTCGCAGATCGTGCGAGTGAGGTCGACGGAGGACTGGGTCAGATCGAGCGCCGGCATCCCCCGAGTCTATCGACGGCGCCCGCCCCGATAGCCTGGAGGCATGGCACACGAACGCTGGATCTGGGGCGTCGGTCTGGCGACCGCCGCCGACGACGGAACGCTCCTGGACACCTGGTACCCCGAACCGCAGACGGGCCGCATCCCCCTCGGCTTCGACCGTGGCACCCCGCCGGAGAACCTCGAGCGGCTCGCGGTCCCCGACCCGCGGCGGTCGGTGTCGGTCGAGATCGTGACGCACGAGATCGACCTGGATGCCGCGCCCGCGTCGACCGCGGACGTCTACCTGCGGCTGCACGCGCTCTCGCACCGCCTCGTGCGCCCCAACGACGTGAACCTCGACGGGATCTTCGGCTTCCTGCCCACTGTCGCCTGGACGAACGCGGGCCCCGTTCACCCCGAGGACTTCTCGCGACTTCGCCCACAGCTGCTGCGCGACGGCATTCAGGTGCACAGCCTCGACAAGTTCCCCCGCCTGCTCGACTACGTCAGCCCGAGCGGCGTGCGCATCGGCGACGCGAGCCGGGTGCGCCTGGGCGCGTACCTCTCCCCCGGCACGACCGTCATGCACGAGGGCTTCGTCAACTTCAACGCCGGCACGCTGGGGGCCTCGATGGTCGAGGGCCGCATCTCGCAGGGTGTGACAGTGGGCGACGGCACCGACATCGGCGGCGGCGCTTCGATCATGGGCACCCTGTCGGGCGGCGGCACGCACCGCATCTCGATCGGCGTGCGCACTCTGCTCGGCGCGAACGCCGGCATCGGGATCTCGCTGGGCGACGACTGCGTCGTCGAGGCGGGTCTCTACGTCACCGGCGGCACGAAGGTCGTGCTGGCCGACGAGCCCGCGCGGGCCGACGGCGCGCGGCCGAGCGTCAAGGCCGCCGAGCTGTCGGGCCGTGACGGGCTGTTGTTCCGGCGCAACTCACTGACCGGATCGGTCGAGGCGATCCGTCGCACGGGCGTCGGCGTCACGCTCAACGAGGCGCTGCACGCGTAGTCAGGCTCCCGGGTACCGGCGCTCGTCCGCCCCTGTGTACAGCTGCTGCGGGCGCCCGATCTTGGTCTGCGGGTCGTGCTGCATCTCGCGCCAGTGCGCAAGCCAGCCGGGAAGCCGTCCGATCGCGAAGAGCACCGTGAACATGCGCGTGGGAAAGCCCATCGCCTTGTAGATGACGCCGGTGTAGAAGTCGACGTTCGGGTAGAGGCGGCGCTCCTTGAAGTAGTCGTCCTCGAGCGCCACGTTCTCCAGCTCCTGCGCCAGATCCAGCAGCGGGTCGTGGACGCCGAGTTCGCGCAGCACCTCGTCGGCGGACTCCTTGACGAGCTTCGCACGCGGGTCGTAGTTCTTGTAGACCCGGTGGCCGAAGCCCATGAGCTTGACGCCCTCTTCCTTGTTCTTGACGCGTTCGACGAAGCGCTGCACCGACTCACCGGAGTCGCGGATGCGCGCGAGCATGTCGAGCACCGCCTCGTTGGCGCCGCCGTGCAGCGGACCGTAGAGGGCGTTGATGCCGGCCGAGATCGACGAGAACTGGTTGGCACCCGTGGAGCCCACCAGTCGCACCGTCGAGGTCGAGGCGTTCTGCTCGTGGTCCTCGTGCAGGATCAGCAGTCGCTCGAGCGCCCGCGACATGACCGGGTTGACCTCGTACTCCTCGGAGAGCACGCCGAAGTTGAGCTTCAGGAAGTTGTCGACGAAGCTCAGCGAGTTGTCGGGGTACAGGAACGCCTGCCCGATGCTCTTCTTGTGGGCGTAGGCCGCGATGACGGGCAGCTTCGCGAGCATGCGCACCATGTTGAGCTGGACGTGCTCGGGGTCGTGCGGGTCGGACTCGTGCTCGTAGTAGGTCGACAGGGCCGATACCGCCGACGACAGCACCGACATGGGGTGGGCGGTGTGCGGAAGCGCCGAGAAGAAGCGCTTCAGGTCTTCGTGAAGCAGCGTGTGTCGGCGGATGTCGTTGTCGAACTCGGCGAGCTGGTCCGGCGTCGGAAGCTCGCCGTACATGAGCAGCCAGGCCACCTCGAGGTACGTGCTGTTCTTCGCGAGCTGCTCGATCGGGTACCCGCGGTAGCGCAGGATCCCCTCGTCACCGTCGATATAGGTGATGGCCGACCTCGTCGACGCGGTGTTCACGAAGCCGTAGTCGAGTGCCGTGTGACCGGTCTGCCGGGTCAGCGTGGAGATGTCGATGCTCGGCGCACCCTCGGTGCCGTGCAGCACGGGCAGGTCCGCGGTGCGTCCGCCCACGCGAAGCGTGGCCATTTCCTGCGTTCCCACGTCGCTCACGGCGCCTCCTCGCGAAGATCTCAATCGGGGGTGTGCACGGGGCCGCACGGCCAGGAACGCCTGCGGAAACCGCATGTACAGCCTAATAGGCCCCTCGGCCAACTGTTGCCACAGTCAAAGCCTGGGCCGATCCGATGGAGGATTCCTTCAGCGGACCGCGGCGAGGCGGGCCACGGCCGCGTCGATGCGCTCGTCCGACGCCGTCAACGACAACCGCACGTGCTGCGGTGCCGCCGGACCATAGAACACGCCCGGTCCGCCGAGGATGCCGAGGTCGGCCAGCCGCCCCAGGCTCTCCCACGCGTCACGCCCCTCGGTGACCCACAGATACAGCCCCGCCTCGCTGCGGTCGACGCGGAACCCGGCCTGCTCGAGGGCGGAGCGCAGCACCGACCGCCGCCGCCGGTACCGCTCCTTCTGCGCCGCCACGTGCGTGTCGTCGCCCAGCGCCACGGCCATCGCCTGCTGCACGGGCGCGGGAAGCATGAGCCCGAGGTGCTTGCGGGCGGTCACCAGCCGGGCGATGAGCGCCCGGTCGCCGGCGACGAACGCGGCCCGGTAGCCGGCGAGGTTCGACTGCTTGCTGAGGGAGTAGACCGACAGGATGCCGGTGAGGTCGCCGCCGGTCACCCGCGGATCGAGCACCGAGGGAATCGGCTCCGCGTCCCACGGGGCGTCCCAGCCGAGCTCTGCGTAGCACTCGTCGCCGGCGAGCACGGCGCCCAGTTCGCGCGCGCGATCGCGCGCGGCACGCAGGGCCGTGGCATCCCACACCCGCCCGTCGGGGTTCCCCGGAGAGTTCAGCCAGATCAGCCGGGTCCCCTCCGGCCACTGCGCCGGATCGTCGCCGGCGAACGGCGTCGCCCCAGCCACGCGGGCACCCACCTCGTAGGTCGGGTAGGCCACGCGCGGGTGCACGACGACGTCGCCCGGGCCGAGGTCGAGCAGCGTCGGCAGCAGCGCCACGAGCTCCTTCGAGCCGATCGTGGGCAGCACGTGCGCGGCGCCGAGATCCGGCACGCCCCGGCGCCGCGCGAACCACTGCGCGATCGCCTCGCGCAGCGGCGGAGTGCCGACCGTCTGGGGGTATGCGTGCGCGTCGGTCGCCGCGGCCAGCGCGTCGCGCACGAGCTGCGGCGTCGGGTCGACGGGCGAGCCGATCGACAGGTCGACGATGCCGTCGGGGTGTGTGCGCGCCCGCTCCGCATAGGGTGCGACGGCGTCCCACGGGTAGTCGGCGAGGTCCGCGACCCCCATGTCAGGGCGCCTGCGGGGGTAGCGCCGCCACGATCGGGTGGTCCTTGTGGATCACGCCCACCTTCGCCGCCCCACCGGGCGAGCCGATGTCTTCGAAGAACTCGACGTTGGCCTTGTAATAGTCCTGCCACTCCTCGGGTGTGTCGTCCTCGTAGAAGATCGCCTCCACCGGGCAGACGGGTTCGCACGCGCCGCAGTCGACGCACTCGTCCGGGTGGATGTAGAGCATGCGGTCGCCTTCGTAGATGCAGTCCACGGGGCACTCGTCGACACACGCGCGGTCTTTCACGTCCACGCAGGGCAGGGCGATCACATACGTCACGCCCCCAGTCTAGTTCGGTGCGATCAGTGCTCGGCCGCCCAGCGCCGGGGCGACGGCCACACGACGACGAGCACCGCCACGATCGCACAGCCGATCAGCCAGACGAGCCCGAGATGGACCGGACCGACCATGACCGCGTCGCCCTCGGGCACCACGACCGAGCCGCCGGGGCCGCGACCGCTCAGCACGACCGCCGTGATGAGCACGCCGATCCCCGTCGCCAGCGCCGCGAGGCGATCGGCGGTGAGGGCGCGCACCGCCACGAGCAGCGCCGCGGTGCCGATGAGTGCGAGCAGGACGCCGAGCGGGAACCAGCCGAGCCGGAAGGCGTGCGCGATCGTGCCCGCCATGCCGTACACGACGCCGACGATCAGGGCGACGAGCCAGGTGATGGTGCGGGAGACCCAGGTCGGCATCCTTCGATGCTACCGACGCTGACCGCGCGTTCGTCACGAACGAGCAACGCGATCTCATCGTCTCGGTCTGCGACGGCGGAACCGGTGGCCCGTCGGCCGCCCCCGTGACGTGTGCGGAATGCCGGCGCTCAGGTGGCCAGACCGAGCAGCCGCAGCACCGCCGCTACGGCGGCAGCCGCGAGCACGACCACGAGGAATGGCGCACGGAAGGCCAGCAGCACGCCCGCGACGAGCAGAGCCGGCACGCGGGCGTCGACCGCCACGGCCATCCCGGCGCCCAAGGTCTGCACGGCCACGAGCGCGCCCAGCAGCGCGACGGTCAGCAGGTCGGCGATGCGCGCTGGCCGCGGCGCCTCGAGCCAGTGCGGCGGGGTGAGGTAGCCGAGCATCTTCAGCGCAAGACACACGATCGCCGCGAGCAGCACGGCGTTCCACATGGTCATGATCGCCCCTCCCCTGTCGCGGGGCGGGGATGCGGATCCGTCTCGGCGGCCGGGGCGTCCTTGCGGCCGAGCCAGTTGAACCAGCCGACCACGACCGCGGCGAGCGCGGCGACCAGCACAGGGAGCCCGGGCATGAGCCAGGGTGTGAGGGATGCCGCCACCACGGCGGCCGCCGCCCCCACCGCGATCGCCTGCCGCGACCGGAGGCGCGGCCACAGCAGCGCGAGGAAGGCAGCTGCAGCCGCGGCATCCAGTCCGTACGTCTTCGGGTCGCCCAGCACGTCACCGAGCAGCGCTCCCGCCAGGGTCGTGGCGTTCCAGCCGACGTAGATGGCGATGCCCGTCACCCAGAACCCGAGCGTGCGCGCCCGGGGTCGTGTCTGCGCCAGAGAGACGGCCGTCGACTCGTCGATCGTGAAGTGGGCTGCGACGGCGCGCCTTGTCGGACCCCGACCGATGACGGGCGACATCCGCATACCGTAGGCGATGTTGCGGGCGCCCAACAGCGCAGCCGACGCGATCGCGGCGGGTGCGGCGGCAAGACCCCCGGCGCCGATGACGCCGATGAAGGCGAACTGCGATCCGCCGGTGAACATCAGCAGGCTCAGCACGCACGTCTGCCACACGTCGAGGCCCGACGCGACGGCGAGGGCTCCGAACGAGATGCCGTAGGCGCTCGTCGCGATCGCCACGGCGACGCCCTGGCGCCATGCACGCCGCACCTCGACGTCGGGTTCACGGGTCACGGCGTGAGCATACCCACTCCGTGCGCATGGAACTCGAGCCGGGGCACGTCAGGCGCCGGCGTCCCGGCGCTTCAGCCGTGCCGCCGCGCGGGCGCGCTCGGTCTGGTCGAGCACCACCTTGCGGATGCGCACCTTCTCGGGCGTCACCTCGACGCACTCGTCATCACGTGCGAACTCGAGGCTCTCCTCCAACGACAGCTGCCGCGGCGGGGTGAGCCGCTCGAGCTCGTCGGCGGTCGACGAACGCATGTTGGTGAGCTTCTTCTCCTTGGTGATGTTCACGTCCATGTCGTCGGCACGCGTGTTCTCACCGACGACCATGCCCGCGTAGACCTCTTCGGTGGGCTGCACGAAGAAGCTCATCCGCTCCTGCAGTGCCATCATCGCGAACGGCGTCGCCACGCCGGCACGGTCGGCGACGATCGATCCCGACGAGCGGGCGACGATCTGGCCCGCCCAGTCGCCGTAGCCGTGCGAGATGGCGTTCGCGATGCCCGTACCCCGCGTGATCGACATGAACTCGGTGCGGAACCCGATCAGACCGCGGGACGGCACGATGAACTCCATGCGCACCCAGCCGGTGCCGTGGTTGACCATGCTCTCCATACGACCCTTGCGTGCCGCCATCAGCTGGGTGATCGAGCCCAGGTACTCCTCGGGCGCGTCGATGGTGAGGTGCTCGAACGGTTCCTGCACCTGCCCGTTCTCGCCCTTGCGGGTCACGACCTGGGGCTTGCCCACCGTGAGCTCGAAGCCCTCACGGCGCATGTTCTCGACGAGGATCGCCAGCGCCAGCTCGCCACGACCCTGTACCTCCCACGCGTCCGGCCGCCCGATCTCGACGACCTTGAGCGACACGTTGCCGATCAGCTCGCGGTCCAGACGGTCCTTGACCATGCGGGCCGTGAGCTTGTGCCCCTTGACCTTCCCGGCCAGCGGCGACGTGTTCGTTCCGATCGTCATCGAGATCGCCGGGTCGTCCACGTGGATCGCCGGCAGCGCCCGCACGTCCTCGGGGTCGGCGATCGTCTCGCCGATCGTGATCTGCTCGATGCCGGCGATCGCCACGATGTCGCCCGGGCCGGCGGACTCGGCCGGGTATCGCTCCAGGGCGCGGGTCTTCAGCAGCTCCGTGATACGCGCGCTCGTGTGCGAGCCATCGTGACGCACCCACGCGACGTTCTGTCCCTTGCGCAGCGTGCCGTTGAACACGCGCAGCAGGGCGAGCCGGCCCAGGAACGGGCTGGAGTCCAGATTCGTCACCCACGCCTGCAGCGGTGCCTCGTCGTCGTACGACGGCGCCGGGACGTGCGTGAGGATCGCCTCGAACAACGGCTCGAGGTCGGCGTTGTCGGGCAGCTCGCCGTTGGCGGGTCGGGTGCGGGATGCCGCGCCCGCGCGGCCGGACGCATAGACCACCGGCATGTCCAGCAGCGCGTCGACGTCGAGATCGGGCACATCGTCGTGCAGATCGGAAGCCAGGTTCAGCAGCAGATCGTGCGCCTCTGCCTCGACCTCGTCGATCCGCGCGTCGGGGCGGTCGGTCTTGTTGACCAGCAGGATGACCGGGAGCTTCGCCTCCAGCGCCTTGCGCAGCACGAAGCGGGTCTGCGGCAGCGGCCCCTCGCTCGCGTCGACGAGCAGCACGACACCGTCGACCATCGACAGGCCGCGCTCCACCTCGCCGCCGAAGTCCGCGTGGCCCGGAGTATCGATGACGTTGATCGTCACCGGCTGGACGGTGTGGGCTCCGTTGTACGTGATCGCCGTGTTCTTGGCGAGGATCGTGATGCCCTTCTCACGCTCGAGGTCGTTCGAGTCCATGACGCGCTCGTCGACGTGCGCGTGCTCGCCGAACGAGCCCGTCTGACGCAGCATGGCGTCGACGAGCGTCGTCTTGCCGTGGTCGACGTGCGCCACGATGGCGACGTTGCGGAGGTCGGGACGGAGAGCACGGGCCATGTGAAGGGATCCTTGAAGAGGGTGGAAACGCCCGGAACCGGACCCTCTATCGTACCGTGCCCGCTATCGTGACTCGTCCGCAGCCAGCAGCGCCGCCCGCGCCTCGCGGCGCGAGCGCTGCTCGTCGGGGTCCGGCACGGGCACTGCGGCGATGAGCCGCTGGGTGTACGCCTCTTGCGGGGCGCGCAGGACCTGTCCGGTCGCGCCCTGTTCGACGATCGACCCGTGGTGCATGACGATGATGCGGTCGGCCAGCGAGTCGACGACCGCCAGGTCGTGGCTGATGAACAGGCATGCGAAGCCCATCTCGCCCTGCAGCCGGCGCAGCAGCGCGAGTACGGTCGCCTGCACCGATACGTCGAGCGCCGACGTGGGCTCGTCGGCGACGAGCAGCTTCGGCTCGAGCGAGAGGGCGCGGGCGATGCCCACACGCTGCTTCTGTCCGCCTGAGAGCTCGTGCGGGTACCGGTTGCGATACCCGCGCGGCAGTTCGACCGCGTCGAGCAGGTCGGCGACCTTCTGGTCGAGGGCCTTCCCTTTCGCGACGCCGGCGAGCAGCATCGGCTCACCGATCGAATGGCCCACGGGAAGCCGCGGGTTCAGCGACGACGACGGGTCCTGGAAGACGATCCCGACGTCCTGGTGCACCTTGCGCAGGATGCGTCGGTCGTTGCGGCTGATGTCGTATCCGACGACGGATGCCTCGCCCTCGGCGATCGGCAGTAGCCCGATCGCGGCACGCCCGATCGTGGTCTTGCCCGATCCGGACTCGCCGACGAGACCGGTGACCTCGCCGCGGTAGATGCGGAAGCTCGCGTCCTTGACGGCGCGGAAGGCGGGAACGCGCCCGCGCTTCGGATAGTCGATGGCGACGTTCTCGAACGCAAGCACCGGCTCGCCCAGTTCGGCGCGGCGTTCGGCGTCGGCACGGGAGGCGACCTCGGCGAGCCGGATCGCGGAGGTGTCGCCCGCCAGCGCGGCTGTGGTGTCGATCTTCTCGTCGTCTGCGTCCTTGCCGATGCGCGGCACGGCGCCCAGCAGCTGCTTCGTGTACGGGTGCTCGGGTCGCGCGAACACGTCGTGCACCGACCCGCGCTCGACGATCTCGCCCTGGCGCATGACGACCATGTCGTCGGCGATGTCCGCGACCACACCCATGTCGTGCGTGATCAGCAGGATCGCCGAGTCGAGGCGGTGCCGCAGGTCGCGCATGAGGTCGAGGATCTCGGCCTGCACCGTCACGTCGAGCGCCGTCGTGGGCTCGTCGGCGATGAGCAGCCACGGGTCGCACGAGATCGACTGCGCGATCATCGCACGCTGCCGCTGACCGCCGGAGAGCTGATGCGGGTAGGAGTTGAACGCCTTCATCGGATCGGGCATCTCGACGACCGCGAGCAGCTCCAGTGCGCGCTCCCCGGCCTGGCTGGGCGACATGCCGAAGTGCACGCGCAGCGTCTCGACGATCTGGGCGCCGACCGTGTACACGGGGTTCAGCGCTGTCATCGGCTCCTGGAAGATCACGGCGATCTCGCTGCCGCGGATGCGCTGCAGCTGGTCGCGCTTGAGGCCGAGGATCTCGCGACCGGCGAGCTTGACGCTGCCGCGCACCCGCGCGTTGCCGGGAAGCAGTCCGAGCAGTGCCATCGAGCTGGCGCTCTTGCCCGAGCCGGACTCCCCCACGAGCGCGAGCGCTTCACCCGCGTCGACGGTGTAGTCGAGCTCCTTGGCCGCGGGAACCCAGTAGTTGTCGACGGCGAAGTCCACCGACAGCCCTCGCACCTCCAGGAGGGGGCCGTCGTACGTTTCGCGGGATCGGGGCTGGTTCATCACGTCGTCCTGTACTGCAAAGGGGTGAGAATGGAGGGATGCACGACTCCCGCCGGCGGATTCACTCGCGGTTCAACCGGATCATGGCGATCATCATCTGGACTGCAGCCGCGCTGTTCGTCGTGCTCATGATCGTCGACGGCGATCTGCGCTCGCTGTGGATCTACCCGCTCGCCGTGCTGGCCGCGTTCCTTGGATGGGCGGCGTTGTGGCGCCCGGGGGTCGGCGTGTCCGATGCGGGTGTGACCGTGCAGAACGTCACGCACCGCGTCGACATCCCGTGGGTTGCCCTGATCCACGTCGACACCCGCCACGCCCTGACGCTGTTCACGCCGGGGCGCCGCTTCGTCGCCTGGTCGGCGCCCGCCCCCGGCTTCGTCGCGTCGGCGATCACCGGGCGCGCCGAGGCCAATCGCGAACGACGTGCGGTCGGCGGCACACCGCGGGTGGGCGACCTGCTGGGCACCGACTCGGGCGATGCGGCGATGCTCGTGCGCGAGGCGTGGCAGCGACGCCGCGACGACGGCCTGATCGAGGCGGGTGCCGCCGACGACGCGCCGGTCGCGCGGCACTGGGATGTCGTGACGATCGGTACCACCGCGGTGCTGCTGGCGCTGACCGTCGGCGCGCTGATCCTCACGTGAGCGGCGACGACTGATGAGGCGGGTCATCCCGGCGGCTCCCGTCGGGGGCCGGCTCCCGGGATCCCGCTGTCCTCGGGTTCGCCGGGCGCATCGCTGACGACCCCTGCGGTCGCGGTGACCTCGGCGTTCGACGGCAGCTCACGCACACGGCGGAAGATGACGCGCTTCTGCCGCGGGTCGAAGGCGTCGCGCAGGCCGTCACCGACGAAGTTCACCAGCAGCCCGAGAACGACGATGAACACCGCCGGCCACCAGAACAGGTACGGGCGTGTCTGAAACGCCGACTCGTTGTCGCTGATCAGGCGACCGAGCGACACCTCGGGCAGCCGGACGCCGAAGCCGAGGAAGCTCAGCGACGTCTCGAGGATGATGGCGGCGGCGATGAGCAGCGTTGCCGCGACGATCACCACGCCGATGGCGTTGGGCAGGATGTGCTTGAAGATGATCCGCAGATCGGATGCCCCGGCCACACGCGCTGCCTCGACGAACTCGCGCTCACGCAGCGAGAGGAACTCGGCCCGCACGAGTCGGGCGATGCCGGTCCAGGCGAAGAAGCCGAGCATGACCGCCAGCAGCAGCGGGCCGAGGCCGCCCACGGCCGAGCCGACGACCGCGCCGATCACGATGATCGGGATGACGATGACGACGTCGGTGATGCGCATGAGGATCGCGTCGACCCAGCCGCGGTAGTACCCGGCGATGGCACCGATCACGACACCCACTGCCGTGCCGATCAGCCCGATGATGAACATGATGTACGACGAGTTGACGATGCCACGCATCACCATCGCGAAGTAGTCCTTGCCGACGGTGCTCTGCCCGAACGGGTGATCACCCAGCTTGATGCCCTCGCCGCCGAGCCACTCCGGAATCAGCGACAGCGTCGGCCGCCCCCCGTTGGCGGGGGGGATGAGCTGCTTGTGGTCCCACTTCCACCAGCCCGGGATGTCGCCGAAGCCTGTGGCGGTGATCGCGAAGGCAACGATCGCGAGGAAGAGCGCGATGCTCACGAGCGCGATCTTGTGGCTCATGAAGCGACGCAGGATCAACCGTCCCTGGCTGATCCCCTTCTCGCCGTCGGGGGTCACGCTCTCCGCTCCGGCGGGCGGCGTCGCAGAGGTTTCGAACTCGGGGTTGGGAACGGTCATCACTTTGCCCTCACTCTCGGGTCGAGTGCGGAGTATGCGAGATCGGCAAGGAAGTTTGCCGCGATCGCGAAGATCGCGATCACGATGAAGTACGCCATCACGGGATTGGGATCGGCCGCGTTCAGGCCCTGATAGAACAGCGCACCCATACCCGAGAACGCGAAGATGCGCTCCGTGATAATCGCACCGCCGATGAGGCCGCCGATGTCGAAGGCGATGATCGTGGTGATCGGGATCAGCGAGTTGCGGAAGGCATGGCGCACGACCACCGTCCGCTCGGGCAGACCCTTCGCGCGTGCCGTGCGCACGTAGTCCTGGTTGAGCGTCTCGAGCATGCCGCCGCGCGCGTACCGCGTATAGCCGGCGAACGAGATCAGCATGAGGCTGATCGTCGGCAGCAGGAGGTGCGTGAAGTTGTCGATGCCGTGCACCCAGAAGTCGCCCTGCAGGTTCGGGGTCTCACTGCCGACCGTCGCCAGTGGACGGCCTCGGATGCGAGGGTTGCGCAGATACTCGTTCCACGTGCGCATGAACTGGTCCAGCACGATGACGCCCATGCCGAGCAGGCCGGTGAGCACGCCGATGCGGATCGCCTGGCTCTTGTCGTACTCGCCGAGGATCCAACCCGCGACGGCGCCGACGAGGCCGGCCACGAGGGACAGCAGGGCCAGGCCCCAGCCATCGAACGATCGCAGCATGGGCTGCAGGACGAAGTAGGCGACGATCAGGACGACGACGGTCACGCCGGCGGTGCGCCACGCGTACCGTGCGCGGACGCCTGCGATGAGCACCACCATGCCGGCGCCGAGGGCCGCGATCAGCAGCGGGCTGAGCACCGGGCCGAGCGACGGGTCGAGAAACCACGAGGTCGCGCCCATGAGGAAGGTCGTCACGGCCAGCACGACCGCGGAGATCGCGAAGACCGACAGCCGGCGCCAGCGTGGACCGGCGATCAGCGCCTGCAGCAGGCCCCCGCCGATCAGTGCTATCGCAGTGATCCACACCCAGTTGAAGACGGGATCTCGCAGCCAGTCGTTGAACCCGAGGGCGACAAAGACCTTCAGCAGCACCGCCATCAGGAACGAGGGCAGCGAGTAGAGGAAGAAGCTGGCGAAGGTGAACGTGTAGTCGACGGCGCTGTACTGGCGCAGTGCCGAGATGATGCCGATGAGGATGCCCAGCACGATCGCGAAGATGGTGGCAGCGGTCACGAGCTGGAGGGTGGATGTCATCGCCCGGGCGAGCAGCACGGTGACGTCCTGGTTCGTGATCGTCACGCCGAGGTCGCAGCCCGCGAACGGCACGGCGCAGCGGGCTGCGCCGCCCAGCCACATCAGCCACCGCAGCGGGATCGGCTTGTCGAGGTCGAGCCACTGGATCCGCTGGAGGATCAGCTGCTCCTTGTTCGGGCTGTTCGAGGCGTAGAGATCCTGCAGCGGGTCCCTCGCCCACGCGACGAGGACGTACATCAGGAAGGAAGCCGCGATCAGGATGAGGATCGAGACTCCGATGCGCCGAAGGACGTAGCTAATCAATGGAATGCCCCTTCATGGACATGAAAGTACCAGCGCGCGGCGCGCGGCGCTGGTCTCGGGCGGGTGCAACGTTGCAGCGGCCGGAGGAAGATTCGGGTTCACGCTTGCATGGAGCGGGGCGCCGGGAGAATCCCGACGCCCCGCTCATGCGTCAGTCGAGGGCGGGCTTACTCAGCCGCGGCGTCCTCAACAGTCCACTCCCAGAAGTTCCACACCGGGCCCGTCTGGTTCGCCATGAAGGTGACGCCGTTCAGACGATCGGTGTGCGCCTGCACACCGGGGCTCTGGAACAGCGGCAGCCCGTAGAAGTTCTCGAACAGCAGCGTGTCGATCTCGATCGCGGCGGTCTGCACGTCGGCAGGGTCCGTCATCGTCTGGATGTCGGTCGCAAGCTGGTCGATCTCGGGAACGCTGATGCCGTTGAAGTTCCCGCCACCGTTGGTGGCGAAGATCTGCGGGTAGCTCGCGTTTCCGACACCGGGCGAGATCCAACCGAAGATCGAGGCATCGTAGATGTCGGTCCCCAGCTGGGAGCCCCAGTCCTCACGGCCCACATCCTCGATCACGAAGCCGGCCTCGGTGGCGGAGGCCTGGATGATCTCGTACGCGTTCACGCGGTTCGGGTTGTTGATGTTGTACAGGATGCGCACGGTCGGCGTCTGGCCGTTCAGCAGCGCCTTAGCGCCCTCGATGTCGACGTCGGCGTAGGCGTCCGATCCGTTCACGGCCACAGCGGCCGCGTACGGCTCGACCTGCGACGACAGGTAGACCTGCGAGTTGAGCACCTCTGCATCGGGGTTGACCTGCTTGATCACCGTGTCGACGATCTGCTGACGCGGGATCACCTTCATGAACGCCTCACGAACGGCCGGGTCTGCGAACACGCCACGGAACGACAGGTCGACGTGGTCGTACGACAGCTCCGGGCCGGTCAGGACGCGGACGCCTTCGATGCCCTGGAGCGTGGTGAGGGTGTCGCCGCTGGCCTGCGGGTTGATGATGTCGGCCTCGCCGTTCTGCAGAGCGCTCACCTGCGCCTGCGAGTCGCCGACGAAGCGGAACACGAGCGTCGAGAACGCCACGTTGTGGTCGCCCTTGTAGTTCTCGTTCTCCACGAGGGTCATCGACTGCGTGGGCGCCCACTCCGAGACGATGAACGGGCCGTTGCCGACGAGAAGCGCCTCGTCGTCGGGCATCGACGTCACGTCGTATCCGGTGTTCCAGAACTCCGAGACGGCCTTGAGGACGGGGTTGGCGTCGACCGGCGCGTCGACGTTGCCGCGCGGGAGGGTCGTGATGGCCTCGACGACCTCCTCGACGGTGTAGCCGGCCTTCTCCGCGACGATGTGAATCGGCTTGGAGAGCAGACCCTGCAGGTTCCAGTCGACGTAGGGCACGTCGTAGATCAGTGTCAGCTCGCGCTTGTCGTCGCTGATGGTGGGCAGCTCGGTCTGGTCGAGACCGGCGGTGCTGCCCGCGATCGTGAAGTACTGCGTGCCAGTGGTGACATCTCCGTCTTCGTTGAACGACGCGTCATCGAAGTAGCCGGAGAACGCCGCCCACCCCAGGAGCAGGTCATCGGTGGTGATCGGCTCGCCGTCCGACCATTCGAGGCCCTCGTTGAGGGTGTACTTCACCGTCAGCGGGTCTTCGGAGACGGCCTCCATCGTGCCGAACGCGGTGTTCGGGACGATGTTGAACTTGTCGTCGATGTAGAAGAAGCCCTCGTTGGTCGCGTAGTCGACCTTGCTGTTGATGTCGAGGTTGCCCTGCGGCGTGTTGGGGTTGAAGCTGGTCAGCTCGTTTGCCTCGGCGAGAATGACCTGCGTGTCGACGATAGGCTCCTCCGAGCCGCCGCCGCCCGACGTCGAGCAGCCGACCAGTGCCAGCGCTGTCGCGCCCGCCACGGTGACCGCGATGGCGCTCCTGCGCCACGTGCGATTACTCACATTGCCTCCTGTGCAAGGGGTGGTGTGCCCAGCATGGATCGCGCTGGGCAGGGATACGTCGAGCCTAAGCAAGCGGTGCGGAAGTGACAGAACATTTGGCGCAAACGTTACATATCCTTAACTCAAAGATGCGCGCGTGTGACATCCTGACAACGTGTCCCCTTTCTCCCGGTCGTCCCGCCTGTGGTGGGAGATCGCCATCGTGCTGGCGCTCTCGGTGGGCCGCTCGGCCCTGTACTCCGTGCTCGCTCTGGTGCAGGCGCTGCAGCGCGAGGTGTCGCTGGGCAACCAGCAGACGTCCCTCAATCCGACTGCCTCCGCCGCGGACGTGTGGGACGTGCTTTATCAGTTCCTCGGGCAGGTGCTCGCCCTCGCCCCGGTGGCCCTCGCCGTCTATCTGCTCTGGGAGCCCGGTGTCTCGACGTTCCGACGCATCGGCCTGGACTTCCGCCGCTTCGGGCGCGACCTCGGCCAGAGCGTGCTCCTGCTCGCCGTCATCGGCGTGCCCGGTCTTGCGCTGTACGCCGCCGGTCGTGCGCTCGGCGTCACCGTGCAGGTGGACGCCGCACCGCTGGACCCATCGTGGTGGACGATCCCGGCCCTCCTGCTGGCCGCGCTGCGTGCCGGGCTCACCGAAGAGGTCATCGTCATCGGATACCTGTTCGACCGACTCAAGCGCCTCGGGTGGAGCACGTGGACGATCATCCTGTCGACGGCGGCCCTACGCGGCGCCTATCACGCGTACCAGGGCTTCGGCGCGATCGTCGGCAATGTCGCCATGGGCATCGTCTTCGGCTGGTGCTATCACCGGTGGGGACGGGTGATGCCGCTGGTGATCACGCACGTCCTGATCGACGTCATCGCGTTCGTCGGCTACCCTCTCGCGGCCGCGCTGTGGCCGGGGCTGTTCGCACCCGCACCGACACCGATGCCGACCCCGACACCGAGCGTGTGATCACTCGTCGCTGACGAACTTCAGCCCGACGATGCAGCCCACGAGGCCGAGGATCAGCAGCATCTTCACGATCGAGAACGACTCGTCGCCGGTGACCCAGCCGTAGACGACGGCCAGCGACGCGCCCACCCCGACCCACACGGCGTACGCGGTGCCGGTGGAGATGTCGCGCATCGCCCACGCCAGCCCGCCCATGCTCACCACCAGCGCGCCGCCGAAGACGACACTCGGCCACAGTTTGGTGAAGCCCTCGGACGTGCCCAGAGCGATCGCCCAGACGGCCTCGAACACGCCGGACGCGATGAGGATGACCCACGACATGACTCGCCTCCATGGCCAGTCTTGTCGTACACCGGGTACTGATCCGTCGTCCGGGGGTCCTGTCGGAACCCGCCGCCATGATACCCGACAGTCCTACCCGCTCAGGAAGATCCCACCCAGAAGCCCCGGATTGTGGGCGTGCACGAGCACCGCGAACACCACGGCGTCGAAAAGCAGGTGCACCGTGACGACATAGGCGAGCGACCGGGTCTTCATGAAGATGACCCCCTGCAGCAGCGCGAACGGGATCGTCAGGGCCGGCCCCCACGCGCGGTAGCCGAGCTCCCACAGGAAAGACACGAACACGATCGTCTGCATCACGTTCGCCGTGCCGTCGCGGAAGTGCCGGCGCAGCAGCGCGAAGCACGTGCAGATGAAGAACAGCTCGTCCCAGATGCCGACGGCACCGACGCCGACGAAGAGCCGCGCGATCAGGTTTGGTGTGTCGACGACCGGCCAGTTCTGGTACACACCGGAGGTGATGAAGTAGAACGGCAGGATCAGCCAGCCGAGCACCAGCACGGCGATCAGCCACCCCCAGTGCAATGCGGTCCACCGCCCGCCGCCGCGCCACGGGAAGCCGATCGCACGGTCGCCGTACACCCAGCGCGACACGACGTACGGCAGGGCGACGGCGGCACCGAGGGCCACACCGAAGCGCACCATGGCCGCGTTGTCGAGCTGCGCTTCGAGCGGGATCGCGCTGACCACGAGCAGGCCCAGCGCGATCAGCGACAGATCGCGCACGAGCGACGATCTGCCGGGCAGCACGAGCGCCACCGCGAGGCCAGCGGCCAGCAGTAGCCAGCCCAGCCAGGGCAGCTGCACGACGAAGAACGCCGGGGCGGCGGCGCAGACCAGCAGCGCCGGGACGAGGTCGATCGAGACCGCCGGCCGGGTCGGCACGGCAGGCACGTGCGCGGTCATCGGCGCGGGCGGCGCCGGTAGGCGAGGTCGCGGATCGCCCGCCCCTGGGCGGCGCCCTTGCGCTCGAAGGAGGTCAGCACCCGCCCGTCGAAGCGCGGCGCCCACTCCCCCGCGAAGTCACGCTCGAAGCCGGACTCATCGTCGAGGACCTCGCGAATCTGCAGCGCATAGTCCTCCCAGTCGGTGGCGAGGCGCAGCATCCCACCGTCCTTGAGCACACGCTCCGCGAGCGCGCCGAACCCCGGCTTGACGAGCCGACGCTTGACGTGACGCGACTTGTGCCACGGGTCGGGAAAGAAGACCCAGAGCTCGGCGACGGATGCCTCGGGCACGAAGTGCTCGAGCACCTCCGGCGCATTGGCCTCGACCAGGCGCAGGTTGTGCGCACCCGCTCTCTCGGCGCCGAGCATCGTGCGGGCGAGCCCGGCCCGGAACACCTCGACGGCGAGGAAGTCGTCGCGCGGGCGCGTTGCCGCCGCATGCACGATCGCATGCCCCTGCCCCGAGCCGACCTCCACGATGAGCGGTGCGGTGCGCCCGTACTCGCCGGCCGCGTCGAGCCGAGCATCAGGGTGCACCGACGTCGAGGCCGCCCCCCGCGGCACCGTCAGCAGGTACCGGTCGGAGAGTTCGGCGAAGGCGCGCTCCTGCGCGTCGGACATACGGCCGCTGCGACGCACAAACGAGACCGGGGAGTCTCGGAACCTGCGCGGTTCGGTGGGTGTGGACGGCATGCGTCCAGGCTATCCGGCCACGGCCCGTCGCTCGGCGCCCCGCGGCTCAGGACGCCGTGACGAAGTCGATGAGCTGCTCGACGCGCCCGAGCAGGGCAGGCTCGAGATCGCGATAGCTCGACACCGCGCCGAGCACACGCTGCCACGCCCGCGCGAGGTCGGTCGGGCTGGCGGCGGGCCACCCGAGCGCACGGCACACTCCGGTCTTCCAGTCCACGTCGCGCGGCACCTCGGGCCAGGCTGAGATGCCGAGCGCGCGGGGGGTGACGCACTGCCACACGTCGACGAACGGGTGGCCGACGATCAGCACGTGCGCGCCGTGCGGCCCCGCGCTCACCTGCTGTGCGAGGCGCGACTCCTTCGAGCCCGGCACGAGGTGGTCGACGAGAACGCCGTACCGGCGCTCCGGTGAGGGCGGATCGTCGCGCAGGGCCGCGTCGAGCAGGTCGACGCCCTGCAGGTACTCGACCACGACTCCTTCGGCGCGCAGGTCGTCGCCCCACACCCGCTCGACGAGCTCGGCGTCGTGGCGACCCTCCACGAGGATGCGGCTGGCGCGGGCGACGCGTGCGCGGGTGTCGTCGAGGGCGAACGAGCCGGACGCCGTGCGTCGCCGGGCCGGCACGGCCGGCCGCACGGGGGCAGGTGTGACCCGCACGAGCTCGCCCTCGAGCAGAAAGCCCGCGTCGAGCGGGAAAAGCCGTCGCCGGCCGTGCCGGTCCTCGAGCTCGAGCTCCCGCCCCGACACCCGGGTCACCTCGCCCACGTAGCCTCCGTCTGCGAGCTCGAGCACGAGCCCGACGGACACCTCGACCTCCGGCAGCCGTCGCGCGGTGCGCTCGCGCCAGCCCGTCGCGAGCACATCGTCGCCATACCGGTCGTCCACAGCACCCCTCCTCGTCCGATCCGCCACGCTACCCGCCTCCGGGGCTACCGCCGGGCGGCACGCCATCAATAGAGTGGAGGCAGGATTCGCTTCAGAAGGGGATGGCATGCGGAGAGGCTGGATAGTGGTGCTCGCCGTGCTGGCGATGATCGCGGCCGGCCCGGCCGGTGCCGCCTGGGCCACCGATCCGTTGCCGCTCGGCGCCGGCTACGTGCTCGACGACGCCGACGTGCTCACCGCCGCGGAAGAGGCGCAGGCGCAGCAGCGGCTCGAACAGCTGCGCTCCGACACGGGCGTCGACCTGTGGGTCGTCTTCATCGACACCTTCAGCGGTGCCTCCGGCCCCGAGGACTGGGCGAACACCGTCGCCGAGCAGAACGGTCTCGGCCCCACGCAGTATCTGCTCGCGGTCGCCGTCGAAGGCCGCCAGTACTACCTGTCAGCGGACTCGGCCGGGCCTCTGTCCAACGAGCAGATCCTCACGATCGAGCAGCAGCGGATCCAGCCGCCGCTGCGCGAGCTGGACTGGATGGGCGCCGTCGACGGCGCCGCGGCCGGTATCACCGATGCCGCCGGCGGCGGCTCCGGTGCGGGCGGAGGCGCCGAGGGCGGCGCGAACGGCTTCCTCATCGGTCTGCTCGTCGTCGTGATCATCGCCGTGGCCATCGTCATCGTCGTCATCGTCGTGCGCAGTCGTCGCAAGAGCAAGCCGACGACCGCAGCGGAGTCGGAGCAGTTGCCGATCGCCGAGCTGGAGCGTCGCGCCGGATCGGCGCTCGTCGCCATGGACGACGCGATCCGCACCAGCCAGGAGGAGCTAGGGTTCGCCACGGCCGAGTTCGGTGAGGCCGCCACCACCGAGTTCGCCACCGCCCTCGGGCAGGCCAGGAAGACGCTCGATCAGGCGTTCGCACTGCGCCAGCAGCTCGATGACGCCACCCCCGACACCGACGAGCAGGTGCGCGCCTGGAACCGCCAGATCGTCCAGCTGTGCAGCGATGCGGGCGCCCTCCTCGACGAGAAGGCCGCAGCATTCGACGAACTGCGCAGACTCGAGCAGAACGCCCCCGAGGCGCTCGCCCGGGTGCAGGAGGTGCGTGCCACGATGTCGCCGCGCATCGACGAGGCCGCGGCGTCCCTCAGCGTGCTCGCCGCACGCTACGTGCCGACGGCCCTGGCGACCGTCGCCGACAACCCCGAGCAGGCTCGGCAGCGCCTCGCGTTCGCCGACGAGCAGCTCGCCGCCGCGCAGCAGAACATCGGCGCCGGTCGCGGCGGTGAGGCCGCCGTCAGCATCCGCGCGGCCGAAGAGGCCGTCGACCAGGCCGCGCAGCTCAGCGCCGCCGTGGGCACGGTGGGCACCGATCTGGCCGCCGCCGAACGCGCGATCGACGACCTCGTCGCCAACCTCACCCAGGACGTCGCGGCCGCATCGGCCATGCCCGACGAGAGCGGGGCGCTGGCACCGGTCGTCGCTGCGGCGCAGCAGGCGATCGCCACCGCCACCGCCGCCGCACCCCCGCTCGCGCCGTTTCGCGTGCTCGAGACCCTCGAAGGTGCCAACACTCAGATCGACGCGGTGGTCGCCGGCGTCCGCGATCGGCAGGAGGCCGCACGGCGCGCCGAGCAGCAGCTCGGACAGGTCATGCTGCAGGCCCGTGGCCAAGTGTCCGCGGCGGAGGACTACATCACCACCCGGCGCGGGGCCGTGGGGGCCACCGCCCGCACGCGTCTGGCCGAAGCGGGCGCGTCACTCGTGCACGCGCAGCAGTTGCAGGCATCCGACCCCGCCCAGGCCCTCGCGCAGGCGCAGCGCGCGAATCAGCTGGCCGGCCAGGCTATCCAGTCTGCCCAGACCGACGTCGGGTCGTTCTCCGGCGGCGGATCGCTTGGCGGCAGCGGCAGCAACATGCTCGGCGCCGTCCTCGGCGGGATCGTGATCAACTCCATGCTCGGCGGCGGGGGTGGCGGGCGTCGGCGCGGCCATTCGTCGGGAATGTTCGGCGGCGGTATGAGCGGCGGCGGGCGTCGCAGCAGCGGCCGCTCATCGGGGAGCTTCGGCGGCGGGGGCACCCGCAGCCGCAGGGGCGGCGGCCGTTTCTAGGTCGCCAGCACACGTGTCAACGGAAGGAACACCATGGCCAAGCAGTCCATCTTCGGTCGCATCTCGACTCTCGTGCGCGCGAACATCAACGCGCTCATCGATCAGGCCGAGGATCCCGAGAAGATGCTCGATCAGCTGGTACGGGACTACACGAACAACATCGCCGACGCCGAGGCGGCCATCGCCGAGACCATCGGCAACCTGCGCCTCATGGAGCGCGACCACCAGGAGGACGTGCAGTCCGCCGCCGACTGGGGCCAGAAGGCCCTCGCG
Organism: Microbacterium sp.; assembly: GCF_047971895.1. Classification (GTDB taxonomy): domain Bacteria; phylum Actinomycetota; class Actinomycetes; order Actinomycetales; family Microbacteriaceae; genus Microbacterium. Next base: position 23,029 of record NZ_JBKEAF010000008.1, on the reverse strand, counting down.
GCCAGCCGCAAAGCCGACGAGCTGCGCGGTGCGGGCAACGGCGCCGATGCCGACAAGTTCGACAACCTGGCCAAGATCGCCCTGCAGCGGCAGATCGGCGCCGAGAACGATGCGAAGACGGTCGAGCCGACCATCGCCGCGCAGAACGAGGTCGTCGCCAAGCTCAAGGACGGCCTCAACGGCATGAAGGACAAGCTGGTGCAGCTCAAGTCCAAGCGCGCCGAACTGCTCGCCCGCGCCAAGGTCGCCGAGGCGCAGAACAAGGTGCACGATGCGGTCAAGTCGATCGATGTGCTCGACCCGACCAGCGAGCTCGGTCGCTTCGAAGACCAGGTGCGCCGTCAGGAGGCGCTGGCCCAGGGCAAGCAGGAGCTGGCCGCCACCTCGCTGGACGCGCAGTTCAATCAGCTGGAGGACCTCGGCGAGCTCACCGAGGTGGAGGCGCGCCTCGCGGCGCTGAAGTCCGCCGCGCCGGCCGCCGTCGAGAGCCGTGCGGCCCACGCCGCGATCGACGCGGCCGCCGACTGATCGGACGGCCGCATGGCCCGCTTCGTGATCGCCCCGCAATGGCAGGGTTCGCCGTCGGCACGCGCGATGATGCTCGTCGACGGCGCACAGGCGATCGCCGGCGACCTGCCACGCGCGGCCTGCACGAGTCTCGAGGTGCCCCTCGAGGCCGGTGAGGCGATCGAGACCGGTGTGCACCGCTACAGTGCCCTTCTGCGCGTGCGCGAGGCACTCGACGAGATCCTGGCCGATCGCGGTGAGCACACGGTGGTCATCGGCGGCGACTGCGGCATCTCGCCCGCAGTGATCGCCGCGGCCGCTGCGGCGATGCCGCACCTCGCCGTGGTCTGGCTCGACGCCCACGCCGATCTGAACGTCCCCGCGACCTCCCCGTCGGGTGCGTTCAGCGGTATGGCGCTGTCAGCCGTGCTCGGTGACGGCCCCGAGACACTGGCGGTGCACCCCGGCATCCCACCCTTGCGCGTCGTGCTGGCCGGGGTGCGTGCGTACGACGCGGGCGAGGCTGAGCGCGCCGAACGGCTCGGCGGCGTGCTCTCGGCCGACGAGCTCGCCGAGCCCGACGCGTTGGCGACCGCGGTGCAGGCGACGGGTGCCGACGCAGTCTACGTGCACCTCGACCTGGACGTGCTCGACCCGGCGGCCCTGGGCGGCGTCACCTCGCCGGTTCCGTTCGGCATCGACGTCGCACCCCTGGTGGCCGCGCTGCGCCGCCTGCGCGCGGCGGTGCCGTTGGTCGGCGCGACGATCGCGGGGTTCGCACCGCCGTCGCCTGCGGCCGCCGGGGACGACCTCGGCGCGATCCTGCGCGTGGTGGGCGCCCTGGCATGAGTTCCGATCGATTCATCCCGCGGATTCTGCTCGACTCGAAGATCAGCCTCGTCGGCTACTGGTACGGCTGCGCGGTCGGCTGGATCTGGGGAACGCTGTGGAGCACCGGTCGCATCGAGCGATCGCACGGCCTCTGGGTCTTCCGCGGCCTGCCGCGACGACTCTTCCCCAGGGGCGGCGTCTGCGTCGGCTGCTGCTTCCTCACCGGGGACGACCCGTTCGACGACCGCGTGCTGGCGCACGAGGCCGTGCACAGGGCGCAGTGGCGCCGCTACGGTTTCCTCATGCCGGTGCTGTACCTGCTCGCCGGGCGCGATCCGCTGCGCAACCGGTTCGAGATCGAAGCCGGGCTCGAGGACGGCCGATACCTTCCGCGGCGGTCGTCGTCGCGGTGATCGTGCGCGGCCGGCTCAGTGCGCGGCCAGCAACCCGAACCGCTCCGGTGCGTGGATGCGGGCGGCCGGGATGTGCAGGCGCTCGGTCAAGTGCTCGACGATGTCGGCCGTGCCGAGGTAGCCCCCGAGTAGATGGATGCGGGTGCCGTCGCCATCTGCACAGTCCGCCTCGCCGCAGAGCATCTCCTCCGCCCACGCCGTCACGGCGCGGGTCAGCGCGGCACCGGGCGCGCACGCACGGCCGGTGCCCGGATCGCCGGTGCGCACCGAGCGGTCGAGCCACGTGAGCACCATGCGCGCGGGGACGTCGAGCTCGCACATCCATGCGGGGTCGGGCACCTCGACGAAAACTCGACCCGTCGAGCACAGCGGCAGCGTGGCCAGCAGCACCTCGAGGTCGGACAGCGAGCTCTCGTCGGCGGTGACGAGGTGCTGCACGCGCGCGTGACGCGGCCGCCGGCAGGCGGACGCGCTGTGCTCGATGTGTGGCGTGTGCTCCATGACATCCCGAGTATACCCTTTGGTTAAGGGTTGCCTAACCTTCTCTCACTGATCGGTCGTCAGTACCCGGCGCAGCTCGACCAGCTCGTCGTCGCGCAGACCGTGCGCGCGCAGGTAGTCGGCCGCTGTCCCGTGCCGCTCCCCCAGTCGCGCGAGCAGCGTCGTCATGACGCGCGCGGGCGACCGTGTCGCCAGGTCTTCCAAGTGCACCGCCTCGGGATGCAGCGAACGCAGGTGAGCGACCACGGCGCGATTCCGCCGCGGCGACAGCTGCGACTCGGTGCGGGCGTAGTCGGCGACGATGGCCTCGGTGTCCACTCCGGCGGCGGCGAGAGTCACCGCGATGCACACACCCGTGCGGTCCTTTCCGACCGTGCAGTGCACAAGCACCGGCTGATCGTTCACGATCCCCCGCACCACCTGCACGATGCCGTCGGCCGACTCGTCGACGAGGCCCGCATACAGGTCGTCGAGACTGCGATCCTCGGCGAAGAACGAGGCGACCGAGCCCAGGAACAGCGGCACGCGGGTGGTCTGCGCATCCAGCGCCGCGACCCGGCTCGGCGACTGCGCCACCTCGTCGTCGGCACGCAGATCGATGATGCACCGCACACCCATGGCACGCATCGCCTCGACGCCTTCGGGCTCCAGTCGCGCCAGGCTTCCCGAGCGGAACAGCACGCCGCTGCGCGTGCGTGCGGAACCCGCACGCAGACCGCCGATGTCGCGAAAGTTGACCGCCCCGGCGACCTGCGGGATCACTGCCCCGACGCCGCGCGCGGCGGCACGGGGTACCGACCCGCGATCACGACCCGGTTGAACGCGTTGATCGACACGAGCACCCAGCTCAGCGCGACGTACTCCTGCTCGCTGAGGATGCCTCCGACGTGGTCGTACACCTCGTCGGGGATACCGTCCTCGTGGATGAACGTGAAGGCCTCGGCGAGCTCGAGCGCGGCGCGCTCGCGCTCGGTGAACACGCCGGACTCGCGCCAGGTCGCGATCTGGGCGATCACATCGGCATCGAGGCCCGCCTCGACCGCGCGATCGACGTGGATGCGCACGCAGTACGCACAGCCGTTGAGCTGCGAGGCGTGGATTTGCACGATCTCCCTGATGCGCGCGTCCAGGCCGGCCTCGTCGGCGATCGTACCGACAGTGGAGGACAGCGACGAAAGCGCTTCGTAGGCGGGACGAGCGGCACGGGACAGATGCACACGGTGTTCGGCAGGCATGAGCCCAGGCTATCCGCACCGCACCGCGGTCCGGCCTGCCGGATTCGATCTAGGATGAGACGTCGTGCCCTGGTGTGCGCCGATCTGCGCACCCGCGAAAGGAACCCCATGCGCCGTCCCCGGCTCCGTGCCATCGCTCTCACAGGCTCCGCCGTGCTCGCCTCCACCGCGCTGCTGCTGACGGCATGCGCCGGTGACACCGCGCCGTCGAGTTCACCGGGCAGCGCAGACGCCAACGCGTCCGTGGCGATCCGCCTGGTGCTCGAGCCCGGCAACCTCGACATCCGCCAGACGGCGGGTGCGGCCCTGGACCAGATCCTGATCGACAACATCTACCAGGGGCTCGTAGCACGCACTCCGGGGCAGGACATCGTGCCGAGCCTCGCCTCGGACTACAGCGTGTCGACGGACGGTCTGACGTACACCTTCACCGTCCGCGACGGCGTCACCTTCCACGACGGCTCGGAGTTGACCGTCGACGACGTCGTATGGTCGCTGCGCGAGCACACCGACGAGGCCTGGGCCGACTCGGCCCGGCTCGCGCAGGTCGCGTCGATCGAGGCAGACGGGCAGGACGTCGTGATGACACTGTCGGAGCCGGACTCGGCGCTGCTGTGGAACCTCACCGGGCGCGCGGGGCTGATCTTCAAGAAGGACGACACGATCGACTACAAGACCGCGGCCAACGGCACCGGTCCGTTCGTGCTCGACGCCTGGAAGCAGGGCGACTCGATCACGTTCGGCCGGTACGCCGACTACTGGGGCGAGAGGGCGAAGGTCGCCGAGGTCGTCTTCGACTACGTCCCCGACAACCAGGCGGCGCTCACGGGTGCGCTTGCGGGTGAGTTCGACGTGCTGACCGGCTTCGACGCGACCCTGAAAGAGCAGATCGAAGCCACCGGCGACTTCGCCGTCGAGCTCGGTCAGTCCACCGACAAGTGGGTGCTCGCCATGAACTCCACCGCGGGGCGCCTCGCCGACAAGGACGTTCGCCAGGCGATCCGCCAGGGCATCGACCACGATGCGCTCATCGCCGCCGCCGGAGCGGGCGTACCGATGCACGGGCCCATCCCTGTGCTCGACCCCGGGTACGAGGACCTCTCCGACGTGGCCCCGTACGACGTGGAGGCCGCCAAGCAGCTGCTCGAGGACGCCGGAGCCACCGGCACGACGCTGACGCTCACGACGTGGAGCGGCTACGGAACCACGATCCCGCAGCTGCTCGTCTCGGACTTCGACAAGATCGGGATCACCCTCACGGTCAAACAGGTCGACTTCCCCACATGGATCAACAATGTCTACTCGAACCGCGACTACCAGCTGTCGCTGATCAACCACGCCGAGGCGCGCGACGTCGAGAACTGGGCCAACCCCGACTACTACTTCACCTACGACAACCCCCGGGTACAGTCGCTGTTCGAGCAGTCGCTCGGCGCGCTCACCGAGTCGGAGGCCGCCGACTACCTGCGCCAGGCCGCCCGCATCGTCTCCGAGGACATGGCCGCCGACTGGCTGTACAACTGGCAGTCGGTGCAGGCGATCGGCACCGGCATCACCGGGTTCCCCGTCGACAACGTGAACGCCCGCATCAACCTCGCTGAGCTGAGCAAGAGCTCCGGGTGATCCGCTACGCGCTGACGCGACTCGCCCTGCTGATGCTGGGGCTTCTCGTGGCCAGCGTCCTGATCTTCGTGACCCTGCGGGTGCTCCCCGGCGACGTCGCCCAGCTCATCGCCGGGATGAACGCCACACCCGCGCAGATCCAGGCCGTGCGCGATCAGCTGGGACTCGACGAGCCCCTGCCGCTGCAGTATCTGCACTGGATCGGCGGGGTGCTGCGAGGCGATCTCGGCACGTCGCTGCTCACCGGCTCGCCGGTGGCGGCCGAGGTCGCCCAGAAGGCGGCCGTCACGGTGCCGCTCGGCATCCTCGCGCTGGTCGTCGCACTCGGGTTCAGCGTCCCGTTCGGAGTCCTCTCCGCGATGCGCCGCGGGCGCGCCGACGGCACGGCGCTGAGCATCGGCGCCCAGGCGCTCGCGGCCGTTCCGGTCGTCTGGGCGGGCATGATGCTCGTCGTGGTCTTCGCCGTCTGGCTCGGCTGGCTGCCGGCGCAGGGCTTCCCCCGATCCGGATGGCAGGAGCCGGCGCCGGCCCTGCGCGCACTCATCCTGCCCGCGGTCACCATCGGCATCGTCGAGGGCGCCGTGCTGCTGCGTTTCGTGCGCAGCGCGACGCTGCAGGCTGTCGGGCAGGACTACGTGCGCACCGCAGCGGCGAAAGGGCTCACCCGCAACCAGGCGCTGGTGCGCCACGGTCTTCCGAACGTCGCTCTCTCGGTGATCACCGTGCTCGGGCTGCAGGTCGCCGGGATCCTCGTCGGTGCCGTGATCATCGAGCAGCTGTTCGGCCTGCCCGGGATCGGGCGGATGCTGGTGGCCGACGTCGCGGCTCGTGATCTGCCCAAGGTGCAGAGCGAACTGCTCGTGCTCACCGGCTTCGTGCTGATCGTCGGGTTCGTCGTCGACCTCGCCCACCGGCTCATCGATCCGCGCCTGCGGCAGACGGAGGCGACGGCATGAGGCGCGGCGCGTGGCTGGGCCGGCTGTGGCGCAGCGGAACCGGGCGATTCGGCATGATGACCGTGCTCGTCGTGCTGCTCGCGGCCGGCGTGGCACTGTTCTGGACGCCCTTCGACACCGCCCACACCGACATCGACATCCGCTGGGAACCGCCGGGCTGGCCGCATCTGCTGGGCACCGACGGCACCGGGCGCGACATCCTGAGCCTGATCATGGCCGGTGCCGGGACCGCGGTGTTCGTCGCGGTCGGTGCGGGAGTCATCGCGACAGTCATCGGCATCGCGCTAGCCGCGCTCGGCGCCCTCACCGCACGGTGGGTTCGCGAGTCGGTGGCGGTGCTGGTCGACATCCTCATCGCCTTCCCGGTGCTGCTCATCGCGATGATGATCTCGGCCGTGTGGGGCGGGTCGCTGTGGGTGGTCATCTGGTCTGTGGGAATCGGCTTCGGCGTCAACATCGCGCGCGTGACCCGGCCGGAGCTGCGGCGGGTGCTGCACAGCGAGTTCGTGCTCGCCGGCCGGGCGTCCGGCCTCACTCCGGCCCAGAACCTGTGGCGGCACCTGCTGCCCAACGCGGCACCGGTGTTCATCGTGCAGCTGTCGTGGGGCATGGCCATCGCCGTGCTCGCGGAGGCGGGGCTGTCGTACCTGGGCTTCGGCGCGCCGGTGACCGACCCGTCGTGGGGCGTGCTGCTGGCCGACATGCAGCGGTACATCACCGTGCACCCGGTTGCGGTGGTGTGGCCGGGGCTGGCGGTCACGATCACCGTGCTGGCGCTGAACCTGCTCGGCGATGCGCTGCGCGACGCCACCGACCCGACGCTGTCGCACGGCCGGGACCCCATGGCCCCCCGCCCGCGGGCAGCAACCCGGCACACACCGGGGGTGCGCGCGTGACGCTCGAGGTGCAGGAGCTGGTCGTCACGGTCGACGGACGCCGTGTGGTCGACGGCGTCTCGTTCACCGTGCCGGACGGCGCACGCATCGGGCTCATCGGCGAGTCCGGCTCGGGCAAGTCGCTGACCGCGCTGGCGGTGCTGGGGCTGCTGCCGCACGGCGCGGAGGCATCCGGCAGCGTGCGGTGGAACGGGCGCGAGCTGATCGGCCTGCCCGACCGCGAGCTGGCCTCGTTGCGCGGCGACGACATCGGCATCGTCTTCCAGGAGCCGCGCACCGCACTCAACCCGATCCGCTCGATCGGCCGGCAGATCGCCGAGTCGGTGCGCATCCACGAGAACCTCGGCCGCCGTGCCGCCCGCACACGCGCCGTCGCCGAGGCGGGGCGGGTGTTCCTGCCCGACCCGGAGCGCATCGTCGCCCGATACCCGCACGAGCTGTCGGGCGGGCAGCGCCAGCGCGCGGCCATCGCCATCGCACTGGCGTGCCGCCCGAGGCTGCTGATCGCCGACGAGCCGACGACGGCGCTCGATGTGACGACCCAGGATGACATCCTGCGCCTGCTGCAGCAGCTGACCGACAGCTCGGGCATGTCGCTCGTGTTCATCACGCACGATCTGGCGGTGCTGTCGCAGATCGCGACGGACGGCGTCGTGCTCGCCGAGGGCCGGGTCGTGGAATCGGCGAGCGTGCACGATCTGCTGACAGCACCGCGCTCCCCCGTGACGCAGGCGCTGCTGCGCGACGCGACCACGACGCTGTGGCGGCCCGGAGGTGCCCTGTGACCGCTCTCCTCGAGGCCCGCGGCCTGACGCGCAGGCATCCCCTCCCCAAGGAGTCGCTGTTCGAGCGGCGACGGTACTCGACCGCGCTCGAGGACGCAGACCTCACCGTCGCCGAGGGCGAGGCCGTGGGGCTGATCGGCGAGTCCGGCTCGGGGAAGACGACCCTCGTGCGGCTGCTGCTGGCCCTGGATGCGCCCACCTCCGGCGTCGTGTCGTTCGACGGACGCCGGGTGGACGCCCGGGCGTCAGCGCGGTCGCTGCACTGGCTGCGCCGCGAAACCGGCATCGTCTTCCAGGACCCGTACGCATCGCTCGACCCGCGCATGAGCGTGGGGCGCATCGTCGGCGAGCCGCTGTGGGCGCTGGGGATCGCGGGCGATCGCCGGGCGCTGGTGCGCGAGGTGCTCAAGCGGGTCGGGCTGGAGGCTGCCATGGCCGACCGCTACCCGCACGAGTTCTCCGGCGGTCAGCGTCAGCGCATTGCGATCGCCCGCGCCATCGTGCACCGCCCGCGCGTGCTCGTCGGCGATGAGCCGCTGTCGGCATTGGATGTCACCGTGCGCGCGCAGATCCTCGAGCTGCTGCGCGAGCTGCGCGCGCGTGACGGCCTCACGCTGGTCCTGGTCTCGCACGACATCGGCGTGGTGCAGCACCTGTGCGACACCGTCGCGGTCATGAAGGACGGCCGCATCGTCGAGCAGGGTGCCACGCAGCAGGTGCTCGAACACCCCGCCCGGGCCTACACGCGGCGGCTGCTCGCCTCGGTTCCGGTGATCGGGGCGTAGGCGCCCTCAGCGCCGGCGACGCGTCAGGGTCTTCTGCATGTTGACGACCCCGAGCCAGCGCCCGAACTTGAAGCCGACACGGCCCATGCGTCCGGTCTCGACGAATCCGAGGCGCCGGTGGACGGCGATGGATGCTTCGGCCCCCTTGTCGCTGATGACCGCGATGATCGTGCGGATGCCGGACTCCTCGCACGCAGTGACGAGCGCGGCCAGCAGCGCCGTTCCCAGGCCGTGACCGGCGGCTGCCTGACCGAGGTAGATCGAGTCCTCGACGGTGAACCGATACGCCGTCTTGCTCGACCACGGCTGCACGTACGCGTAGCCGAGCACCTGCCCGGTCGGGGACTCGGCCACCAGGAACGGCAGTCCCGCCGCGTGCAGTCGCTGCCGCTTCTCGTGCCAGTGCGCGAGGGTCGACTCCTGCTCGTCGAAGGTGACCGAGGAGTTGGTCACATAGTGGTTGTAGATCTCGCGGATGTCGGGAGTGTCACTCTCCCGCACGGGGCGCAGCGAGTACGAGAACGGCTGCTCGGTCGGCCGGACGCGACGCAGGTGCCGTGGCGGGCGACGGCGGTCCTTCTCGTACTCTTCCTCCAGCACGGGAAGAGCCTATGCGACGCGTCAGTCCGGCAGCCGCCAGTCGACAGGTTCGGCCCCCTGTGCGCGCAGCAGCGCGTCGGCACGCGAGAACGGTCGCGAGCCGAAGAAGCCGCGCGCGGCCGACAGCGGTGAAGGATGCGCCGATTCGACGACGGGCGTCGATCCCAGCAGCGGCTTCAGGCCCGCGGCATCCCTGCCCCACAGGATCGCGGCGAGCGGGCGACCTCGCGCCACGAGCACGCGGATCGCGTGCTCGGTGACCTTCTCCCAGCCCCAGCCGCGGTGGGATGCCGGTGCTCCCGGCGCGACGGTGAGCACTCTGTTCAGCAGCATCACGCCCTGCGTGCTCCAAGCCGACAGGTCGCCGTGCACGGCGGGCGGGATGCCGAGGTCGGTGTGCAGCTCGCGGTAGATGTTGCCGAGGCTGCGCGGAAGCGGACGCACCGGCCGATCGACCGCGAACGACAACCCGATCGGGTGACCCGGGGTCGGATACGGGTCCTGTCCGACGATGAGCACCTTCACGTCGGCCAGCGGGCACTGGAAGGCCCGCAGCACCCGGTCTCCCGCGGGCAGATACCGCCTGCCCGCGGCCTGCTCGGCACGCAGCCGGTCGCCGAGGGCGGCGATGTCGGGCCCCACGGGCGCGAGCGCTGCCGCCCAGTCCGCGTCGATGAGCCCGGCATCCGCCAGCTCGGTCAGCGTCATCGCCACGTCGTCACCGGGCCGCGGCCTCAGTCGTCGTAGCCACGCGGGCGGAGGGGTCCGCGGGCGAGCAGGTGCTGCGCCGACTGGGCGACCGGACGCATGGTCACCAGGTCGAGGTTGACATGGCCGGGCGCGTTCACCGCATATGCGATGACGTCGGCGACGTCGTCGGCGGTCAGCGGATGCTCGACGCCCTCGTAGACGCGTGACGCCGCGTCGGCGTCACCGCCGAGTCGGTTGAGGGTGAACTCCTCGGTGTAGACCATCCCTGGCGCGACCTCGGTCACCCGGATCGGCTCGCCGTTCAGCTCGAGCCGCAGCACGTGGGCGATCATCGCCTGCCCGGCTTTGGCCGCGTTGTACCCGCCGCCGCCGGGGTACGGAGTGAAGGCGGCCGTCGAGGTGACGAAGACGGTGTCGGCGTGCCCGTCCCGGGCGGCGCCCGCGCGCAGCAGCGGCAGCAGCGCCGCGACCACGCGCTGGGTCGCCAGCACGTTCGTCTCGTACATCCATGTCCAGTCGTCGGCGGCGCCCTCGTCGACCCGGTCGGTGCCGCGGGCACCGCCGGCGACGTTCACGAGTGCGTGCACGGGGCCGGTCTCATCCAGCCACAGCGTCAGTGCATCGACATCCTCGGCTCTGGTCAGGTCGGCGGCGAACACCGCAGCACCGGTCTCGGCCTCGAGCCGAGCGAGGCGATCGGCACGGCGCGCCACACCGACGACATCCCACCCGGCCGCCCGCAGGGCGCGCACCGTCGCTGCCCCGATTCCCGAACTCGCCCCTGTCACGACAGCACGTCTGCTCATCCCTCCACGCTAACCCGTGACGCCCGCCCGCCCGGGCACCGCGCGTGTTACGTAACATTTCCCGCTCGTTGTCACCGCGGCCTCCCCCTCCGTAGCCTCGATCCAGCCGCGGAACCCGCCGTCGGCAGGAACGACCCGCAGGAGCAACCGATGTCCGCACCCGAGAACTGGCGCTTCGAGACCAAGCAGATCCACACCGGCGCGCAGCCGGATCCGGTCACGAAGTCCCGCGCGACCCCGATCTACCAGACGACCTCGTACGTGTTCGACAACACCGACCACGCCGCGAACCTGTTCGCGCTGGCCGAGTTCGGCAACATCTACACCCGCATCCAGAATCCGACGCAGGACGTCGTCGAGCAGCGCCTGGCCGCCCTCGAGGGCGGCACCGGCGCCCTGCTGCTGTCCAGCGGGCAGGCCGCGTCGACCTTCGCGATCCTGAACATCGCGGAGGCCGGCGACCACTTCGTCTCGTCGTCGTCGATCTACGGCGGCACGTACAACCTCTTCAAGTACACGCTCGCCAAGCTCGGCATCGAGGTCACGTTCGTCGAGAACCAGGACGACCCCGAGGAGTGGCGTGCCGCGGTGCGCCCGAACACGAAGCTGTTCTTCGCCGAGACCATCGGCAACCCGCGCATCAACGTCCTCGACATCCGTACGGTCGCCAACATCGCACACGAGAACGGCGTGCCGCTCATCGTCGACAACACGATCGCGACCCCGTACCTGATCCGCCCGTTCGAGCACGGTGCCGACATCATCATCCACTCGGCGACGAAGTTCCTCGGCGGTCACGGCACCACGATCGGCGGCGTCATCGTCGACGGCGGCACCTTCGCCTGGTCGAAGCACGTCGAGAAGTTCCCCGGCCTCACCGAGCCCGACCCGTCGTACCACGGCGCCAGCTACACGGCGGCGGTCGGCGACGGTCTGGCCTACATCATCAAGGCACGTGTGCAACTGCTGCGCGACATCGGCGCGGCGATCTCGCCGAACAGCGCCTGGCTGCTCATCCAGGGCATCGAGACGCTGTCGCTGCGGATCGAACGTCACGTGCAGAACGCCCAGGAGATCGCCGAATGGCTCGAGAACCAGGACGACATCGCCTCGGTCAGCTACGCGGGCCTGCCGACGTCGCCGTGGTACGCCGCTGCGAACGAGTACGCCCCGAAGGGCGTCGGCGCGGTGCTCTCGTTCGAACTCAAGGGCGGCATCGAGGCGGGCCGCGAGTTCGTCAACTCGCTGACCCTGTTCAGCCACCTCGCCAACATCGGCGACGTGCGCTCGCTGGTGATCCACCCGGCATCAACGACCCACTCGCAGCTGACCCCCGAGCAGCAGCTGACCACCGGGGTCACGCCAGGCCTCGTGCGCCTGTCGGTGGGACTGGAGAACGTCGACGACCTCAAGGCAGATCTCGAGCAGGCCCTCGCCGCGGCACGCCGGGCGTCGGAGGCCACGCGAGCCTGATCCGTCACTACGCTGAAGGGCAGGGCCGGCAAGGGAGAGTTCTGTGGCGTTTCGTACCGTGTGTGCTGTGACGTCGCTCGCCTTGGCGGCCTTCGCCCTTTCGGCGTGCGTCCCCGAACCGGTACCCGGCGCCACGACTCCCGCGCCGACACCGACCGGTACCGGACCCGTCACCACACCGCCGCCGCCCACCCCTGCCGAGACAGAGGAGCCGGCACCCCCGGCCTCCAGTGACGCCTCGCCCGACGATCCGCTGGCCGCGCTGAACGCGTGGTCGATCTGCGCGGGCATCGCCACCGAGTACTTCCCCATGGCCGACTGGCAACGCGACGGCTACCGCGCCGACGCGGTGCACGATCAGGGCGGCGGCACGTTCGCGGTCACCGTGACATACACCCAGACCACGGGCGGGGGCGCGGGCGCGATCGACTGCATCGTGGGCGGCACGCTCGGCGCGCCAGAGGTGCTGGTCACCGGTCCCCACAACGTAGAGTGACCCTGCGCCGGCCGTAACACGAGCCCCTGCGCACAGCGCGAGCCGCGAGAATGGGGCGCATGGACTGGCAGATCTCCGAGGACACGGTGCCATCGGCTCTGGTGACCGAGGCCGATGCGCGCCTGCTGCTCGGCCGCCCGCCGGTCACCGGCGCGTGGCGCGACGGCGACGCGCCCGGCGACCGCCTGTTCGCCACGTTCGGCGCCCTTGACACCGAGGGTGGTGAGCGGCTTCCCGGGCTTCGGCTCGCCTACGAGACCTGGGGCGAGCTCAACGAGGCACGTGACAACGCCGTGCTCATCGCGCACGCGCTCACCGGCGACAGCCATGTGCGCGGGGCGGCGGGCCCGACGCATCCCACCGCCGGCTGGTGGGGCGAGGTGGTGGGCCCCGGCGGCCCGGTCGACACGGACCGCTGGTTCGTGGTCGCCCCGAACATGCTGGGCGGATGCCAGGGCTCGACCGGGCCGGCCAGCGTCGCCTCCGACGGCTACGAATGGGCCTCCCGTTTTCCCTACCTCACGATCCGCGATCAGGTCGCCGCGCAGGCGCGGCTCGCCGACGCACTGGGCATCGACCGCTGGGCGGCGGTGATCGGCGGGTCAATGGGCGGGATGCACGCGCTGGAGTGGGCCGTGTCGCACCCCGATCGCGTCGCGCGCCTCGCTGTGCTGTCGGCACCACCGGTGAACACCGCCGACCAGATCGCCCTCAACTCGGTGCAGCTCGAGGCGATCCGCATGGACCCGCGATTCCAGGGCGGGGAGTACTACGACGCGGGCGACGGCGACGGCCCGCATCGCGGTCTCGCCCTGGCCCGCCGCATGGCCCTGCTCAACTATCGCAGTCCCGCCGAGCTGAATCAGCGCTTCCGGCGTTCCTGGCAGTCGGGGGTCAGCCCGCTGGGCGACGGCGGCCGCTTCGCGGTGGAGAGCTATCTCGACTTCCACGGCAACAAGTTCACGCGGCGCTTCGACGCCAACTCGTACATCCGCCTCGTCGGTGCGATGGACTCCCACGACATCGGCCGCGACCGCGGCGGCGTGGAGGACGCGCTGGCGCGCGTGACCGCGACCTCCCTTGTGCTCGGGATCGACAGCGACCGGCTGTTCCCAATCGACGGGCAGCACAGGATCGCCCGTGGCATCCCCTCGACGCTCGGCGGGGACGCGGCGGTGGTGCTCGTGAGCGACTTCGGGCACGACGGGTTCCTCATCGAGACCGCGGCGGTCGGCACGCACCTGAGGCGGCTCCTCGATACGGCGGTGTGAGCTCAGGCGTCCGTGCGGGTGTAGAGCCAGGGGCGCGCGCCGACCTCGAGCCGGTGCCGTGCCGACGCGGCCTCCGGCGGGTCGCCCAGCCCGTACTCGGCATCACCGTTCCACAGCAGCATGGGACCGGCCCTCCCCGGCCGCGTCACGGTCTCGAAGCGCTCCACACCGCTCAGCCGCGCGGCGTCGAAGACGGCCGTGACATCCGGCTGCCGTGCCAGCCCGTGCAGGGTCACCCACGTTGGTGGATACAGCGTGAGTTCCCCACGCGCGTGCCTCGCAAGCACATCGGCCGGTCGCACCCAGGCGGCGTCCACCGCCTCATCCGCGGCGAGCGCGAGGGCACCGGTGGGCCGCTCGGCGAGGAAGAACCAGGTGCGAATGCGCAGTGCCAGGCCCGGCGGCGGGTCCCAGCACGAGAGCGTGCGCAGTGCCCCCGTCGCGACGACGAGGCCCGTCTCCTCCCAGGTCTCCCGGGCGGCGGCGGCACGGGCGACATCCTCTTCTCCGCCGCCCTCGTCCCCGTCCTCGACCTTGCCGCCGGGGAACACCCAGGCCCCCGCGAACGACCCGCGGTCGGGGCGTTCGAGCATGAGCACCTCGGGGCCGTCGGCGCCGTCGTCGAGCAGCAGTGCGGTGCCCGCGACGGGCACCTCGGGATCGGTGCCGTCCTCGTGCGTGCGCATCCGTGCACCGTCCATGGCTGCGGCCAAGTCGGGCGGCGCCGCGCCGTCGCGGTCAGTCATCGCGGCGCTCATCGTGGAGGGCGCGCTCGAGCCGCTCGAGCTTGCCGTCCAGTTCCCCGGTGTACCCGGGCCGGATGTCGGCCTTCAGCACGAGCGAGACCCGCGAGCCGAACGGCAACACCGCCTCGGTGGCGCGTCTGACGACATCCATCGCCTCGTCCCACTCCCCCTCGATCTCGGTGAACATCGATGAGGTGCGGTGCGGCAGGCCGGAGGCGCGCACGACGGCGACGGCGGCAGCGACCGCGTCGTGCACCGACCCGTCGGCGCGCCCGGTGCCGCTCGGAGCAACGGAGAAGGCGATGAGCATGGCTCGATCCTCTCAGACGGCGACGGGCACCGCGCGCCGCGTGCGCACGCGCGCGAGCAGCACCAGCGACCACACGAACAGCGCGATCGCAGCGAGGTTGCGGATCGTCAGCACGAGCACGGCGACGATCGCAGGGTTCGGCATCACCGCAAGCCCGGCGTACACGACGGGGTACACAAGCTGTGTGAGGGCCGCGACGACCAGGCCAAGCACGCCGGTCGCCCACCACCGGTCCCGCTCGAGGACGAGCCCCGCGATGAGCGGTACGACGATCCACAGGTAGAACTGCGGCGACCCCACCTTGTTGACCACGATGAGCGCCATCACCAGCGCCAGGGACAGGGCGGGGAACAGCGCGACGAAGGATGCTGCGCGCACCCGCTTCACGACGGCAACGACCAGGATGCCGACCACGGCGGTCACCAGCAGCGGCGTCATGGCCGCGCTCACCGCGTCTACCCCCGGTCCGCTCACCTGATAGGTCAGCAGCCCCGTGTCGTAGTACGCCGCGACGCCGGGGGCACCGAGCGCGGCGGGCCACAGGAACATGGCGCTCACCGGCGCCTCGATCTGCAGGCCGCGACCCGTCTGGCCGCCGACGAAGCCCAGCAGGTGCCCCAGACCGCCGGCGGCGGCCACCGCGAGCACGACCGCTGCGGTGACGGCCGCCCCCGCGCCGAGCACGGCCCATCGCCGCCGGACGGTGACCAGTGCCGCCGCGACGAGGGCTGCCGGCCACACCTTGATCCACGTGGCCACGGCCAGCAGTGCGCCCCCGAGCCAGGGCCGGCCGATGAGCCACAGGCATCCGGCCACGGCGAGCGGCACCGTGACCGCATCCACGCGGTACATGGCGATCGGCCCCAGCAGCGCGACGAACGCGAGCCAGTACCACGCGGCACGTCGCCGGCCGGTCGAACGCGCACGCCCGACGAGCAGCGCGAACGCCAGAGCGTCCGCCACGGTGACCACGATCGCCCATGCCACCGCAAACGCGCCGGCCGCCGGCAGCAGCAGAGCGAACGGCTGCGCGACCAGCTGCACGACCACCAGCGGCACGAGGGCGAGCTGCGGATACACCCACGACTCGTGCACACCCATGATCCAGCCGCCGCCGAGCACCGCACGCGACCACGGCTCGTACACCTTGTCGAGGTCGCCCATCGGCTCGTTCGGGAGCACGAAGCCGAGCACGGCGACGAACGAGTGCACGGCCGCGAACGCGACCCACAGCACCGCTCGCCTCGACACGCTTCGAGTGTAGAGTCCGGTCCGATCAGGCCGACTGCTCGGCGACGGCGTGCGGCAGGGCCGCGGCGACGTCGAGCGCCGTGATCGGCCCGCCGCGCGGTCCGTAGACACCCGCCGCGATGCGCGCCGCACGGTCGTGCAGGCGCGCGGCGAGTGCCGCGACGGAGACGAGCTCGTCTGGCGCGGCCGCACCGGCCGCCGCCGTGAGCGATCCCAGCACGCCGGCCAGCACGTCGCCCGTGCCGGCCGTGGCCAGCCACGGCGTCGCCGGTCCGACGCGGATCGCGGCTCCGCCCGGTGCGGCGACGATCGTGACACTGCCCTTGAGCAGCACGGCACCGCCGAGGGCGTCGGCGGTCGCGCGCACCGCGTCCGCGCGGGTGTCGTCGTCGGCGTCGGGTGCGACCGGCGCCAGGCCGAGCGCCGCACGCAACGCGTCGTGCTCGCGTGCATGCGGGGTCGCCAGCAGGGGCGCGGCGGCCCCCGGCGCGAGGCCGAGCGCGCCCGCGTCGACGACCACGGGAACAGAACCCGACAGGATGCCGCGCAGCGCCGCCGTCTCCTCGGCCGGACGCGTCCCAGCCTCGGTGCCCGAGCCGATCACCCAGGCCTGCACGCGCCCATCGCCCCACACCGTCTCCGGACGACGCTGCAGCACGAGCTGCGCGGCACGGTCGGGCCCGACGTACCGCACCATGCCGATGCCCGTCCGCCACGCGGCCTCGACGCCCAGCACGGCGGCACCGGGGTAGGCATCCGATCCCGTGCGCAGGCCGACCACCCCGCGACGGTACTTGTCATCGGCGGGGCCCGGCACCCGGATCCTCGCGCTCATCGCCGCCTCGTCGCGTCTTGTACCTCACCGATGAGCTCCTCGATCACATCCTCGAGGAAGAGCACGCCGCTCAGCTCGCCCTCGTCGTCGCGCACGGCGGCGAGGTGGCGGCCCGCGCGGCGCATGGCGGCCAGTGCGTCCTCCAGGTCGGTGCTCTCGTGGATCGGCACCATGCGGTGGATGCGCTTGGCAGGGATCGGCGCGGTGTCGGTTCCGGCATCCGGCCCCTCGGCGGCCCGCAGCACGTCCTTGAGATGCACGTACCCGACGAGATTCCCGTCGGCATCGGTGATGACGTAGCGCGAGAAGCCGTGCGTGGCCACCGCCCGCTCGATCTGGTCGGGCGTCGTCATCTCCGGCAGCGTGACCAGCGCCGTCGGCGACACGGCGACGTCGCGGGCCTTCTTGTCGGTGAACTCCACGGCGGCGGCAACGGTGCCCGACCTGTCGTCGAGCACACCCTCCTCACGGGAGCGGTTCACGATCGTCGCGACCTCGTCCAGCGTGAAGGTCGACGCCGCCTCGTCTTTGGGCTCGGTGCCGAACAGGCGCAGCACGTGGTTCGCGGTCCAGTTCAGCGACGCGATCAGCGGGTGGAACACCTTCGACACCCACACGAGCGGCGTCGCCAGCAACAGTACGGCCCGATCCGGCAGCGAGAAGGCCAGGTTCTTCGGCACCATCTCGCCGAACACGACGTGCAGGTACGACACGATCACCAGCGTGATGACGAAGGCGAGCGAGTCGACGACCGTCACCTCCCACCCGGTCAGGCCCAGCGGCACCGCCAGCAGGTGGTGGATGGCCGGCTCCGAGACGTTCAGGATCAGCAGTGAGCAGATCGTGATGCCCAGCTGGCTGGTCGCCAGCATGAGCGTCGCGCGCTCCATCGCGTACAGCGCGGTCTTCGCAGCACGCGACCCGGCGTCAGCGAGCGGTTCGATCTGGGAACGCCGCGCAGAGACGACGGCGAACTCGGCACCCACGAAGAACGCGTTGAGGGCCAGCAGTACCACCAGCCAGACGAGCCCCATCCAATCGCTCACGGTCGATCACCGGCCTCGGCAGCGGTCGCGGGCGGATCGGGCGTGAAACGCACGCGGTCGACACGGCGCCCGTCCATGCGCAGCACGGTCATCGTGCCGCCCTCCACGCGCACCTCGTCGCCCACCACGGGGATCCGCTCGAGCACGCTCATGATGTAGCCGCCGACAGTGTCGTAGACGTCGCCTTCGGGAACCTCCACCCCGGCCCGGTCGCGCAGCTCATCGGGCCGCAGATCGGCCGGGAACGTGAGCGACTCGCGCCCGCGCACGATGCCCGCACGGCCACGGTCGTGCTCGTCGAAAACCTCGCCGACGATCTCCTCGACGAGATCCTCGAGCGTGACGACCCCGGCAGTGCCGCCGTACTCGTCGACGACGATCGCCATCTGATACCCCCGGGCGCGCAGTTCGGCGAGCAGCCCGTCCAGATGCAGCGTCTCGGGAACCCGCATGGGCTCGGTCGCGATCCCTCCCGCGGGGACGTCGGCACGCTTGGCGCGCGGCACCGACACCGCCTGCTTCAGGTGTGCGACGCCGACGATGTCGTCCATCGACTCGTCGAACACCGGGAAGCGACTGTGCCCGGTGCGCCGTGCGAGCTGGATGAGGTCGTCCACCGAGTCGCCGACGGCCACGGCGTGCACACTGGGGCGGGCGGTCATGACGTCGCCGGCGCTCAGACGCGAGAACGTGAGCGTGCGCGCCAGCAGCGATGCGGTGTCGGCCTCGAGCACACCCGCGCTGGCGGAGCGGCGCACGAGGCTCGACAGCTCTTCCGCCGTGCGAGCGCCCGACAGCTCCTCCTTCGGCTCGATGCCGAAGGACCGGATCAGCGCGTTCGCGCTGCCGTCGAGCAGTGCGACGGCCGGCCGGAACACCGCCGTGAACGCCACCTGGAACGGGATGACCAGCTTGCCGGTCTGACGCGGCAGCGCCAGAGCGAAGTTCTTCGGCACCAGCTCGCCGATGATCATCGACAGGATCGTCGCGATCGCGACGCCGATCACCGCGGCGAGGGTGCGGGAGACCGCCGCCGGCACGCCCCACACGTCGAACACCGGCGCCAGCAGCGTCGAGATCGCCGGCTCCATCGTGTACCCGGTCAGCAGTGTCGTCAGTGTGATGCCGAGCTGCGCGCTCGACAGGTGCGTCGACGTGATGCGCAGTGCGTTGATGGTGAGCGTCAGCCGTGTCTCGCCGCGCTCGCGCCGCGCTTCGAGCTCGGCGCGATCGAGGTTCACGAGCGCGAATTCGGAGGCCACGAACAGGCCTGTGCCGATGATGAGCAGCAGCCCCACGCCCAGCATGATCCACTCGTACATCACCCACCGCCCAGATCATCGGAGCGGGGACCGGAGCGGAAGCCGGCGCGGGGCGATCGTCTGCAACTAGGAGGGTCGTCCATCAGGGCATCAAGTGTACGCGGTGCGCCACGGCGAGCGGTTCTCCACAGGTGGACCCCACGGAGCGCTCTCTACGGAGCGGCACCCTGACCTCGTCACGGGCGAGGAGGAACCCGGATGACGGCCACGGTGGCAGGGTGACGAGTCCGGAGAGCCGAGTGGATGTCATCCGTCGCCGCGAACGTCCGCCAGAGCCAGAGGCGCGTCGTCATCGCCCGGCTGGGGCTCCCGAAGCCGCGTCTCCAAGAGTGTCGGGTGCTCCGCACGAGACGCCTGTTCTTCGGCGATTACGCGCGCGCCGCACGCGCGGGTCACCAGCTGACGGGGAGCGCCTTGCCCTCTTCGTAGCCGGCGGCGGACTGCAGGCCGACGCGCGCCTTGTCGTGGAACTCGGGCACCGATGCCGCCCCGGCGTACGTGAACGACGAGCGCACCCCCGAGGTGATCATGTCGAGCAGGTCCTCCACACTCGGCCGCAGCGGGTCGAGGTAGATCTTCGACGACGAGATCCCCTCCGCGAACAACTCCTTGCGCGCCAGCTCGTAGGGGTCGAGCCGCCCGAAGCGCTCGTGCACGGCCTTGGTCGAGGCCATGCCCCACGACTCCTTGAAGACGCGGCCCGAGGCGTCCGTCTGCAGTTCGCCGGGCGCCTCGATCGTGCCGGCGAACCACGAGCCGATCATCACCGACGACGCGCCGGCCGCGAGCGCCAAGGCGACGTCGCGTGGATACCGCACACCACCGTCGGCCCAGACGTGGACGCCCATGACCCGCGCCGCCTCGGCGGCTTCGAGCACCGCGGAGAATTGCGGACGCCCGACGGCGGTCATCATGCGGGTCGTGCACATGGCACCCGGTCCCACACCCACCTTGATGATGTCGGCCCCCGCGGAGACGAGGTCGTGCACCCCCTCGGCGGTGACGACGTTGCCCGCGACGATCGGGATGCCGAGGGCGAGCTCGGAGACCGACTGCAGGGCGCGCAGCATGCCCTCCTGATGGCCGTGTGCGGTGTCGACGACGAGCACATCCACACCCGCGGCGGCGAGGGCGCGGGCCTTGGCTGCCACATCGCCGTTGATGCCGACGGCGGATGCCACGATCAGGCGACCGTCCGCGTCGACCGCGGGACGATACAGCGTAGCTCGCAATGCCGTGCGGCGCGACAGGGTGCCCACGACGAAGCCACGGTGCAGGACGCACACCATTTCGGCGTCGACGCTGACGAGCAGGTCGAACGCGTGACGCGGGCTCTCGACGTCCTCGGCGTCGATCGACGGCACGCCGCCGCGGGCGAGATCGCCCAGGCGCGCGTCGGGCAGGGCGGTGCCGAGACGCTCCGCCGCCACGATGCCGTGGACGCGGTCGAACGACAGCGGGCCGGTCGCCTCGTCGGCGACGACGATGCCGTGCCCGGGGGTGGCCGGCAGCATGCGCGCGGCATCGGCGACGCTCGCGTGCGGCGGCAGCACGATCGGTGTGTCCCACGCCACCGGCTGATCCTTCACCCAGCGGATGGCGGCATCCAGTTCCTGCAGCGGCATGTCCTGAGGGAGCACTCCGAGCCCGCCTCGACGGGCGAGCGTGGCCGCGAGCCGGGCACCGGTGACCGAGTTCATGTTCGCCGACACGAGCGGAACGGTCGCCGAGGTGCCGTCGCGCGGCGCGAGGTCGACGTCGAGCCGGCTGCGGATCGCCGATCGACGCGGGACAAGGAACACATCCGAGTACGTCAGGTCGACGTCCGGACGCTCGCCGTAGAACTCCATACGCGTCAAGAGTAGTGACTCGATGGCACGCACCGGGCACGCAGACTGGATTAGGCTTGACGAAGGTGTGCGGGGCAGAAGCGAACCCGTATGTCTCCCACATTTCACAGACGAAGGCAGGCGATCGGGCGTGTCCCACCAGGTGACGGGCGCAGGAGTGTCGAACGAGGGCGAATTCGGCCGAAACGAATGGCTCGTCGAGGAGATGTACGAGCGGTTCGCTCGGGATCGCAACTCCGTCGACAAGGACTGGTGGCCCATTCTCGAGGCCTATCGTCCCGTCGTCGGCGAGGCCGGGCAGAAGGGCGAAGGGAAGACGGATGCCGCGGCGGCACCGCCGTCCGAAGCCCACCCCCTGACGGCGCCGGTCCCCGTGCTCGGCGCCCAGCCGGTCGCCCGCACCACCGCCAAGCCCGCCGCGCCGCAGCCGATCCCCGCGCAGGTGCCGAAGTCGGCCCCGGCCCCGGAGGAGCAGGCGGACGACGACAAGGTGACCCCGCTGCGCGGCCTTCCGAAGACTCTCGCGGCGAACATGGACGAATCGCTGACCGTGCCCACGGCCACGAGCGTGCGCACGATTCCGGCGAAGCTCATGATCGACAACCGCATCGTCGTCAACAACCACCTGTCTCGTACGCGCGGCGGCAAGCTCAGCTTCACCCACCTCATCGGCTGGGCGATCATTCAGGCACTCAAGGAGTTCCCGAGCCAGAACGTGTTCTACGCCGAGGTCGCTGGAAAGCCGTCGGTCGTCGCACCCGCGCACGTGAACCTGGGCATCGCGATCGACCTGCCCAAGCCCGACGGCACGCGTGCGCTTCTCGTGCCCAGCATCAAGCGCGCCGACACGCTCGGATTCAACGAGTACCTCGCCGCGTACGAAGACCTCGTGGCTCGCGCACGCGGCAACAAGCTGACGGCCGCCGACTTCCAGAGCACGACGATCTCGCTGACAAATCCGGGCGGCATCGGCACCGTGCACTCGGTGCCGCGACTCATGAACGGCCAGGGCTGCATCATCGGCGCCGGCGCCCTCGAGTACCCGGCGGAGTTCCAGGGTTCGAGCGAGAAGACGCTCAACGAGCTCGCGATCGGCAAGACGATCACCCTCACGAGCACCTACGACCACCGTGTCATCCAGGGTGCCGGCTCGGGCGAGTTCCTCAAGAAGGTGCACGAGCTGCTCATCGGCCAGCGCGGCTTCTACGATGAGATCTTCGCTGCCGTGCGCATCCCGACGGCGCCGATCCGGTGGGCCAACGACATCAACGTGGACATCGCCGAGCGGGTCGACAAGACCGCGCGCGTGCAGGAGCTCATCAACTCCTTCCGCGTGCGCGGTCACCTCATGGCCGACATCGACCCGCTGGAATACGTTCAGCGCACGCACCCTGACCTGGAGATCGAAAGCCACGGCCTGACCTTCTGGGATCTGGATCGTTCCTTCGTCACCGGTGGCTTCGGCGGCAAGCGCGTCATGAAGCTGCGCGAGGTGCTCGGGGTTCTCCGCGACTCGTACTGCCGCACCATCGGCATCGAGTACATGCACATCCAGGACCCGGAGCAGCGCGCCTGGTTCCAGCGCAACGTCGAGGTGAAGTACCAAAAGCCCGGCCACGACGAGCAGATGCGGATCCTCGACAAGCTGAACCAGGCGGAGGCATTCGAGACGTTCCTGCAGACGAAGTTCGTCGGCCAGAAGCGTTTCAGCCTCGAGGGCGGCGAATCGCTGATCCCGCTACTCGACGAGATCCTGCAGGGCGCCGCCGAAGCGGGGCTT
>NZ_JBKEAF010000015.1:0-8156 GCF_047971895.1 Microbacterium sp. | reverse complement strand
CCCGCAGGTCGGGCCGCGCACCGGCCCCCTCGCGCCGCTCGAACACGATCTGCGTCTCGGTGGCGCGCACAGCGGGGTGCACGGTGATGTGCTCGAGCACGATGTCGCGCAGGGCGCCGGCATCGGCCACGGCGACGTGCACGAGGAAGTCGTCGCCACCGGACACGTGGAACACCTGCAGCACGCCGGGCGTGGACTCCAGGGCGTCGAAGACGGTGTCGACGCCGTCGAGCGTGTGGCCGCCCATGCGCACGCGGATCACCGCCTGCAGGGGTCGGCCGAGCGCGGCCAGATCGAGCACGGGCGACCCGGGGGTGATCACGCCGCGCTGTCGCAGCGCGCGCAGCCGGTAGGCACACGTCGACTCGGCCGCCCCGACGCGCTGCGCGAGCACCTTCGTGGTCAGCTCCGGTGCGTCCAGCATCGTCGCAAGGATCGCGCGATCGAGATCATCGAGGGCGGTGGATGCGGCGCGCACAGGCGATTGCGGATTCGACAAGGGATGCCTCCTCCCGACGTCAATTCTTGCTCAAAAACCCACTCACTCCCGCCAGCATACGCACTCGACACAACCTGCATCGCGATTGTTTGCGCCGTGAGGCACGGTGGACGTATGACCGACCGTCCTCTGCGCCCTGACACCGTCGCCGTCCACAGCGGCCGCGAGGACTTCGCGGCCCTGGGCGTGCACGCCGCTCCCATCGACCTGTCGTCGACGAATCCGTTGCCCGACATCGAGCACGGCGGCGACTCGTACGAGGCGATGGCCACCGGCGGCTACCCGCTGCCCGAGGGCGGCATGGTGTACCAGCGACTGTGGAACCCCACTGTGGCAAGGTTCGAGCATGCGCTCGCCGAGCTCGAGCACGCCGCCACGGCGGTGGCCTTCTCGTCGGGCATGGCCGCGATGACCGCCGCCATCCTCGCCCACACCGCTGCGGGAGACGGTGGCACGACGGGCACGCGTCACGTCGTCGCGGTGCGGCCGCTGTACGGCGGCACCGATCACCTGCTCGACTCGGGACTGCTGGGGGTCGAGGCCACGTTCTGCGCGGAGGACGAGGTGGGCGCCAGCATCCGCCCCGATACGGCACTGGTGATCCTTGAGACACCCGCCAACCCGACGCTCGACCTCGTCGACATCGCGGCCGTCGTCGCCCAGGCTGGCGACGTGCCGGTGCTCGTGGACAACACGTTCGCCACGCCCGTGCTGCAGAACCCGCTCGACCTCGGTGCACGCCTGGCGCTGCACAGCGCGACGAAGTACCTGGGCGGGCACGGCGACGTCGTCGCCGGCGTCATCGCGTGCGACGAGGAGAGCGCTGCGGCGCTGCGCCGCGTGCGCGCGATTACGGGAGGCATCCTGCACCCACTGGGTGCTTACCTGCTGCACCGGGGCCTCGCGACCCTGCCCACGCGCATGCGTGCGCAACAGGCGAACGCGCAGCGCATCGCCCAGTGGCTGGCCACGCATCCGGCCGTGCGCACCGTGCACTACCCGGGCATGGACGGTGACCCGCGCGGTCTGCTCGGCGCCCAGCTGCGCGGCCCCGGCGCGATGATCGCCATCTCGCTCGCGGGCGGCTACGAGGCCGCCAGCACCGTCACGTCGACGGTTGAGCTGTTCACGCACGCGGTGTCGCTCGGCGGTGTCGATTCGCTCATCCAGCACCCGGCGGCACTCACCCACCGCCCGGTGCCGCCCGAGGCGCGGCCCTCGGCCGACGTGCTTCGCCTGTCGATCGGACTCGAGGACCCCGACGACCTCATCGCCGACCTCGACCGGGCGTTCGCGGTCGCCACCGGCGACACACGGGCGGTGCACGCGCAACACGTGTCGGCCTGAATATGCTGGGGCGCATCCCTGTCCGAAGGAGCTGTGATGCCCGGCAAGTTCGACCTCACCATCACCACGCTGCAGCACCTGCTGGACGACCGGGACGCCCGCGCGATCATCGATGAGGTCGTTCCCGAGCTGCCGCACAACCCGATGGTGGCGTTCGTCAAGGGGATGCCCGTCGACAAGCTGCTGCAGATGGCCGGCGACAAGCTCCCCGCCGACAAGGTCGACGAGCTGCGTCAGCGCATCGAAGCGCTCTGACTCAGCGGCGCCACCACCTCCGGGGGCGTCGGCGCGGGCTCTTCGGCTGCGCGCTGTCGCGCGGCCTGATCGGCGCGTCGTCGTTCGTCGCGCCGGCGATGCCACGCGGCGACGGCGGTGTCGACGTCACGCGTCGGCATTATCATGGGCGGTCCGCCGAGCAGCTGCCGACGCGCCTCGACGACGCGGCGGATCGCCTGCTGCATCTCGGTTTCGATCACGGCTGAGCGCTCCAGCGCTGTCGGGTTGCATGGAGTGGATGCCGATGGCATCCACTCCACATTGGGCTCCTCGCCGCGCTCGCGCGCCTCGCGCTTGACACGGTAGTGTGCCGCCGCTTCGCGGGGATCGTCGCCGTGCGCACTCATCCCGATCATTGTGCCTCTCGCGCGGCGCACGCGATCGTCGCTATGCTCAGCACGTGAACCTTATCTCTGCACTGACCAACGTCGATATCGTGCCCATCAGCGCCTCGACCGGCACAGGAGTGAGCTGGACGGTCGTGGGGATTGCGTACTACATCCTGCTCGCAGTGGCGATGTGGCGCACGTTTTCGAAGGCTGGCTGGCCGGGCATCCTCGCCATCATCCCGATCGTCAACGCCTTCATCCTCGTCAAGGTCGGCGGCATGTCGGCGTGGCTCGGTCTGCTCTACCTGATCCCGGTCGTGAACATCATCTTCGGGATCGTGGTGGCGGTGAAGGTCGGCGCCAACTTCGGCAAGGGCGGCGCGTTCTCGTTCTTCCTGCTGTGGCTGATCGCACCGATCGGGTACTTCATCATCGGGTTCGGCCAGGCGCGGTATACGAAGCCCGCCTGATCCCGGCACCCGCACCACAGGAGGGTCGCCAGGGGGTCGCAGCGACTCCTGGGCATGACCGTGGTGACGAGCATGGCCGGCCCGCGGCATCCGTCCTCGTCTCGTCCGCCGGGAGTTCTCGCTCGCACTCCTGACACTCGCGCTGTCGCTACCGGCGGCCGCTCTGACCGTCCTCGCGCGGCACCGCCGTCGTTCGGCACCTTGGACGGTTCGCTCGATGCCGAGCACCGGGCTCGTCCAGGCAGGCCCGGTGCGACCGCGGAGGTCACTCGTCACGCATCGCCTGTCCCGCGGTCGAGTCGGCCAAGGCAGTGGAGACCCGTGTGCGCCGCAGCGCAGCCATCGTCGCTGCGCTCGGGGAGTGAGGGGACAGGTCTTCCGGCGGTACCCTTGTGATGAGGGGGTGAGGCGGTGGGTCGCACAGATGAAGCCGTCGCCGAGGGCCTCCAGATCGCGTGGGCGGCTGCTCGCCTGGCGGTGAAGAACGTGATCCTGGTCGAGACGCTCGCGCAGGGTGCTGATTTCATTCCCGATGCCGTCGCTGCGACGGCCCGCGAGGTGCTGGTCGGGCTGGCCGACGAACAGGACGCCGCCGGGGAGCGGGCGCGTCACCAACGCAAGAAGGCATGGGGGCGGTTCAGCGACCCCGACGGCACGCACGACTATCGTGACCGCGACACCCGCAACCTGCGCCGCCGCCAGAAGCAGTATGAGGGCGTGGCACGCGCGCTGCGCGGGTACGCGGCCGACCCGGGCACGGTGATGCGGCTCGTGGAGGACGCCCGCGAGTCTGCGTGGGCCGACGTCGCCGGCAACCTCTCGTGGCGGCTCGAGGCCGAGGGCATGCGGCCCGACGCAGATCCCGAGTACAGCGCAATGCGCGATGCACGCATGTCTGCGGTGGCCCTCATCGACCTGCAGCGCCTCGAGGCCCGGCAGCGCAAGCTCGGGCACCTGCCCGCGGAGTAGCACTGCGGCGGCGGGGTGTTCGCGACACCCCGCCGCGTAAGGTATTCTGGACGACGGCCCGCGCGATGCGCAGGCCATGCGCCTCTAGCTCAGCTGGATAGAGCATCTGACTACGGATCAGAAGGTCGGGGGTTCGAATCCCTCGAGGCGCGCATCTTGTGAAGGCCCGGTTCTCTCGTCTCCGGCTACGCGCCGCACCTGATGTAGCGCAGTGACCCGAACCGGAACACGAGCAAGGATGCCGATGCCGCCCGATCCCCCCAACGCGCCCGCGCGCACCCGCAGACTCCCGCCGGTCACGCCGCGCACGTGGGTCGTCGTGGTGCTCGTCGGGTTCGTCGGCCAGCTCGCCTGGACCGTCGAGAACATGTACCTGAACGTGTTCGTCTACGACACGATCACGACCGATCCCACCGTCATCGCCGTGCTGGTGGCGGCTTCGGCGGTCGCCGCGACCCTGGCGACGATGATCGTCGGCGCGTGGTCCGACAAAGTGCACCGGCGCCGCGTGTTCATCTCGGTCGGCTACGTGCTGTGGGGGCTGGCGACGGCGGCGTTCGGATTCGTCCAGCCAGCTGCCGGCGGCGCGGCCGCGCAGGTCGTGGGTCTCGCCGTGATCGCGATCGTGGTGCTCGACTGCGTCATGTCGTTCTTCGGTTCGGGCGCCAACGATGCCGCGTTCAACGCCTGGGTGACCGACTCGACCGTCCCCGCCAACCGCGGCCGTGTCGACGGTGTGCTGGCGATCCTGCCGCTCATGTCGATGCTGCTCGTGTTCGGCGCCCTCGACGGACTCACCCAGGCGGGGGAGTGGAGGCTGTTCTTCGGCATCATCGGACTGGCCACCGCCGCCGTCGGCGTGGTCGCCTGGTTCGTCGTGAAGGATGCCCCCGGCATCCAGACCACGACCGACGGCTACCTCGCCGCGCTCGTGCACGGACTGCGCCCGAGCACTGTGCGTGCCTACGCCGGCCTCTACATTCTGCTCGCGGCATGGGCGATCGTCGGCACGGCGTCGCAGGTGTTCTTCCCGTACCTGATCATCTACATCCAGCGGTATCTGCAGATCGACGGGTATGCGATCATCCTCGCCAGCGTGCTCACTCTCGCCGCGGTCGTCAGCGTGCTCGGCGGCCGGGTGATCGACCGCATCGGCACACTCACGGCGGTGCTGCCGGCCACGGCGATCATGATCGTCGGCCTGATCGGCATGTTCGTCGCCCGCGAGCTGCTGGTGATCATCGTGTTCGGCACGCTCATGATGGCCGGGTTCCTGCTGGCGACCGCCTCGATCTCGGCGGCCGTGCGGGACCACACGCCCGTCGATCGCGTCGGCATGGTGCAGGGGCTGCGCATGATCTTCGTCGTCCTCATCCCGATGGTGATCGGGCCGGCCGTCGGCGCGGCTGTGATCGTCGGCGCCAACGAGACGTACGAAGACCTTGGCGTCATCAAGCAGGTGCCCACACCGTGGATTTTCCCGACCGCGGCGCTCGTCGCCGTGCTGGTCGTCATCCCGGTGCTCGTACTGCGCCGGCGGGTGCGTCTGGGGGTCGACGCATGACGATGCTCACCCGTTGGGGGCGCGACCTCGACCGCGACGCCCCGCTGCCCGACTACCCACGTCCCCAGCTCGTGCGCGGCGATTGGCACAACCTCAACGGCGTGTGGAACTGTGCGTTCACCGCCCGCGCAGCGAGAGCCGCCACGGTCGCCGACCCGACGCGGCCGCCGACCGCATGGCCGTACGAGATCGTCGTGCCGTTCTCGCCCGAGACGCCGCTGTCGGGTGTGGACCGCAGCCTTGGCGCCGACGAGACCCTCTGGTACCGCCGCTCGTTCGCCCTGCCGCGCGAGCTGAGCGAGGGCGACCGGTTGCTGCTGCACTTCGGCGCGGTCGACCAGTCGTGCCGCGTCGCCGTCGACGGCACCGACGTCGGCGGGCATGTCGGCGGCTACTTGCCGTTCGCCCTCGACATCACTGCGGCGCTCGCCGCGACGGACGAGCACGAGCTCGTCGTCGCGGTGCGCGATGTGACGGATGCCTCGTGGCACACGCGCGGCAAGCAGTCCAGCAAGCGCGGGGGTATCTGGTACACGCCGCAGTCCGGCATCTGGCAGACCGTGTGGCTCGAGATCGTCCCGCGGGAGGCGGTCGACGGGCTCGTCCTCACCCCCCACCTGGCCACGGGCGAGATCGAGGTGACCGTGCACAGCGCGCACGGTAGCCACGCACGGGTGGAGGTCGGTGCCGACGGCGAGGTGATCGTGGCAGATACGGTGGCCGCCGGCATCCCGACCCGTCTGCGACTGCCCACCCCGGTGCGCGCCTGGTCGCCGGAGGACCCGTTCCTCTACGACGTGACGATCACCGTCGGCGACGACCGGGTCGAGTCCTACGTCGGCATGCGCTCGTTCGGCGTCGGGCGCGATGAGCGCGGGCACCCTCGACTGCTGCTCAACGGCGCGCCCTACCTGCCGGTCGGCCTGCTCGATCAGGGGTACTGGCCCGACGGCGGGTACACGGCGCCGTCGGATGCGGCGCTGGAGTATGACGTCCGCCTTGCCAAGCGCCTCGGGTTCACGATGCTGCGCAAGCACATCAAGGTCGAGCCGATGCGCTGGTATCACCATTGCGACCGGCTCGGCATGCTCGTCTGGCAGGACGCCGTCAACGGCGGCACCGTCTACAAGCCGCTCGTGATCACCGCCCCCGCGTTCGGGGTGCCCGCCATCGACGACGGCCGCTACGACCGGTTCGGGCGCGAGGATGCGGCCGGCCGCGCGGAGTTCGAAGACGAGCTCGTGGAGATGATCGAGCAGCTGCGGTCGGTGCCCTCGATCTCTCTCTGGGTGCCCTTCAACGAGGGCTGGGGGCAGTTCGACGCGGCCCGGATCACCGCGCTCGTGCGCGACCTCGACCCCACCCGGCCCGTCGACCACGCCAGCGGGTGGCACGACCAGGGCGCCGGCGACCTGCAGAGCCTGCACATCTACTTCCGCCCGGTGCGGGTGCCGCGCCGGCGCGACGATCGCGTGCTGGCGGTGACCGAGTACGGCGGCTACTCGCTCGCGGTGCCGGGCAGGTCATGGGGCGAGAAGACGTTCGGGTATCGCGTGTACCGACGCCGCGCCGCCTGGGCCGATGCCGTCGAGCGGCTGCACACGCGTGAGATCGAACGGGCCGTCGCGCGGGGACTCGGCGCCACCGTGTACACGCAGCTGTCGGATGTCGAAGACGAGGTCAACGGGCTCGTGACGTACGACCGGTGCTTCGTGAAGATCGACCAGGACCGGATGCGGGCGATCAACGATCGGCTGCGAGGTGCGGCATCCACTCGCCTCGCCGCGGGAGGGGAGGTCTCGTGATCGAGTGCGAACTGACCGAGCCCGTGTCGCTGACGTTGCCCAACGGGCGGCTCAACTACGAGGCGATGGGCTGACCGAGAACGTGTTCCTCGTCGACGGGAGTCTGCACGAGATCCACGGCGAACTGACGGGGGAGTGCGGCATCGCGCGCTGGGGCGAGCCGTGGCGCATCGCCGACGGTGGGCTGGACGCCACGTTCACGCCGTTGAGCGTTCGCTCTCGGCGAACGCGGGTGCTGTGTGTGCTCTGAGCTCGTGCTGCCCGCGCACTCGCTCGTGCCCCGTGCGTCGCGTGCGCTCACTATTGTTCACTTGCCGCGTTCTGCGGCCTCGACCCACGAAACGTGGCGCGTAAAGCGAGGCGTACACGTGCGGGTGCATGGGCACGGACGCATGGTCGCCCTCGTACTCGACCACGGTCCGGTACTCCGGGTGCACCAGCTCGCTGTGCCCGAGCTTTCTCCCGTCGCTGTCGCCGATGTCGACGACCCTACGCGCACCAGTTCGAGGGCACGGCGCAGCCTGCGCGCACCCCGCCGCCGAAGCGTAGCGACCGCGTCGCCGAGCTCGCCCCATGTCGCGATAGCAGCCTCGGCGGGGAGCTTGCGTCCGCGTTCATCGCGTGGGACGGTGACGAGCGCGTCCCCGGCGGCGACGAGATCGCGAAGGGAGCGGGATGCCGCAAGCTGCACCCACGTCGAGGCCGGACTTGCCACGATCAGGCCATGATGGCTCTGCATCGTCACACCGTCCGGGGCGAGTTGGGGCCCGCGGACGCCGGCGCCGCGCGGCGCCCGCCGGGCGCGACCACGGCGACGTGCACCACGTCGGGCAGAGCTGCGCGCGAGTCTCAGCAACCGGCTCGCCACCCCCGATCGTGACGAGGTCCCTGCAGCGT
>NZ_JBKEAF010000079.1:0-1843 GCF_047971895.1 Microbacterium sp. | reverse complement strand
GTTGCTTTGCCGCGAGCGACACCTCGATAGTGAGGTCGCGATCCATCAGCCGCTCGGAGAGGCGCTTAATGAACAGATCGACGATCTGCAGCAGCTCCTCCTCGTTCAGCTGCGGGAACACGATCGTCTCGTCGACCCGATTGAGGACCTCCGGCTTGAAGTGCTTCTTCAGTTCTTCGGTGACCTTCGCCCGCATCCGGTCGTAGGAGATGCCCTCGTCGCCCTCCACCTGGAAGCCGACCGGGCCGCCCGAGATGTCCTTCGTGCCGAGGTTCGTCGTCATGATGATGACGGTGTTCTTGAAGTCGACGATGCGCCCCTGCCCGTCGGTCAGACGCCCCTCCTCGAGGATCTGCAGTAGCGAGTTGAAGATGTCCGGGTGCGCCTTCTCGATCTCGTCGAACAGCACGACGGAGAACGGCTTGCGCCGCACCTTTTCGGTGAGCTGGCCGCCCTCTTCGAAGCCGACGAATCCGGGGGGCGCGCCGAACAGCCGCGAGACGGTGTGCTTCTCGCCGTACTCGCTCATGTCCAGCGAGATGAGGGCGCCCTCGTCGTCGAACAGGAACTCCGCGAGCGCCTTGGCCAGCTCGGTCTTGCCGACCCCGGTGGGCCCGGCGAAGATGAACGAGCCGGAGGGCCGCTTCGGATCCTTGAGGCCCGCGCGGGTGCGGCGGATCGTCTTGGACAGCATCGAGATCGCCTCGTTCTGGCCGATGACCCGCTCGTGCAGGGCGTCCTCCATGAAGATGAGTCGCGCGGACTCCTCCTCGGTCAGCTTGAACACGGGGATGCCGGTCGCCGCGGCGAGCACCTCGGCGATGATTCCCTCGTCGACCGTGCCGGTCGAGCCCATCTCGCCGGCCTTCCACTGCTTCTCCAGCCGCAGTCGCTCACCGAGCAGCTTCTTCTCCTCGTCGCGCAGGCTCGCGGCCTTCTCGAAGTCCTGCTCCTCGATTGCCGCTTCCTTCTCGGTGCGCACGCCGGCGATCTTCTCGTCGAACTCGCGCAGCTCCGGCGGGGCGGAGAGGATGCTCAGCCGCAGGCGCGCGCCGGCCTCGTCGATCAGGTCGATCGCCTTGTCCGGCAGGAAGCGATCCTGCACGTAGCGGTCGGCGAGGTTCGCGGCGGACACGATGGCGCCGTCGGTGATCGAAACCTTGTGGAACGCCTCGTACTTGTCGCGCAGCCCCTTGAGGATGTTGATCGTCATCGGCAGGTTGGGCTCGTCGACGTTCACCGGCTGGAAGCGGCGCTCCAGCGCGGCATCCTTCTCGAAGTGCTTGCGGTACTCGTCCAGCGTCGTCGCACCGATCGTCTGCAGGTCCCCGCGCGCGAGCAGCGGCTTGAGGATGTTCGCGGCGTCGATCGCGCCCTCGGCGGCACCGGCCCCGACGAGGGTGTGGATCTCGTCGATGAACACAATGATGTCGCCGCGGTTGCGGATCTCTTTGGTGACCTTCTTCAGCCGCTCCTCGAAGTCGCCGCGGTAGCGCGAGCCCGCGATGAGCGAGCCGAGGTCGAGAGTGTAGAGCTGCTTGTCCTTGAGAGTCTCGGGCACCTCGCCCTTGACGATCGCCTGCGCCAGCCCCTCGACGACGGCGGTCTTTCCGACGCCGGGCTCACCGATCAGCACGGGGTTGTTCTTGCTGCGGCGGGAGAGGATCTGCATGACCCGCGCCATGTCCTTCTCGCGCCCGATCACGGGGTCGAGTTTGCCGTCGCGCGCCGCCTGGGTGAGGTTGCGCCCGAACTGGTCGAGTATCTGGCTGCCCTTGTCGTTGGATGCGTCGTTGCCGCCGACCGCGACCTGCTCCTTGCCCTGGTAGCCGGAGAGCAACTG
>NZ_JBKEAF010000082.1:0-2215 GCF_047971895.1 Microbacterium sp. | reverse complement strand
CGCGTTTTCGTAGAGCTCGTCGATCTGTTCGATGGTGTACTCCTTATGTTCGTCCCGACGCTTCTTATCCGCGTCCGGGTGGGCCTGCTGGTACTTGTAGCCGTTGTAGTAGCCGTGCACCGCCTAATCACGGTTGATGAGCCTGATGAGGTCGGCAGGGTTGGTGAGCTTGGCGTGGCTATACCAGTACATGGGGGCATAAAAGCCGGAGTAGAACAGAAACGACTCCAGCATGGTGGAGGCCACCTTGCGCTTCTCGGGGTCATCGCCGTAGTAGTAGTCGAGGATGATCTGCGCCTTGCGCTGGAGGTGTTCGTTCTCCTCGCTCCACCGGAAGGCGTCGTCGATCTCGCCGGTGGAGATCAGCGTCGAGAAGACCGAGGAGTAGCTCTTGGCATGCACTGATTCCATGAAGGCGATGTTGGTGTAGACGGCCTCCTCGTGAGGGGTACGGGCGTCCGGGATCAGCGACACCGCACCGACCGTGCCCTGAATGGTGTCGAGCATCGTCAGCCCGGTGAAGACTCGGGTGGTCATCTGCTGTTCGTGGGGTTTCAACGTGGCCCAGGAACCGATGTCGTTGCTCAACGGCACCTTCTCCGGGAGCCAGAAATTGCCGGTGAGCCGATCCCAGACCTCCTGATCCTTCTCGTCCTCGATGCGGTTCCAGTTGATGGCTTGGACCCCGCGCAGCAGGGTGAGTTTCTGTGTCATGCGTTCCTCGAAATTCGGTTGTGGGCGGTGAAGCGGGTCAGAGCATGCAGGAGACGCAGCCCTCCACCTCGGTTCCGGCCAGAGCGAGCTGGCGAAGCCGGATGTAGTAGATCGTCTTGATGCCCTTGCGCCAGGCGTAGATCTGGGCCCGGTTGATGTCGCGGGTGGTGGCGGTATCCTTGAAGAACAGCGTCAGCGACAGGCCCTGGTCCACGTGCTGGGTGGCGGCGGCATAGGTGTCGATGACCTTCTCGTAGCCGATCTCGTACGCGTCCTGGTAGTACTCCAGGTTCTCGTTCGTCATGAACGGCGCCGGGTAGTAGACGCGGCCGAGCTTGCCTTCCTTGCGGATCTCGATCTTCGACGCGATCGGGTGGATCGAGCTCGTCGAGTTGTTGATGTACGAGATCGAGCCCGTCGGCGGCACGGCCTGCAGGTTCTGGTTGTAGATGCCGTGCTCCTGGATCGAGGCCTTCAGCGCGCGCCAGTCGTCCTGCGTCGGGATCGACGTGCCCGCAAAGAGCTCCTTGACCTTCTCGGTCTGCGGCTCCCAGGCCGCTTCGAGGTACTTATCGAAGAACTCCCCCGAGGCATACATCGAGTCGGCGAAGCCGTCGAAGGCCTCGCCCCGCTCCTTCGCGATGGCGTTCGAGGCGCGCAGCGCGTGGAACAGCACCGTGTAGAAGTAGATGTTCGTGAAGTCGAGCCCCTCCTCCGAACCGTAGTGCACGTGCTCACGCGCGAGGTACCCGTGCAGGTTCATCTGGCCGAGCCCGATCGCGTGGGAGCGGTCGTTGCCGTCCTCGATCGAGCGCACCGAGCTGATGTGGCTCTGATCGCTGACGGCCGTGAGGGCGCGGATGGCCGTCTCGACCGTGCGGCCCAGATCTGCGCCGTCCATCGTGAGCGCGATGTTCATCGACCCGAGGTTGCACGAGATGTCCTTGCCGATCTCGTCGTACGAGAGATCGTCATGGTATGTCGTCGGCGTGTTGACCTGCAGGATCTCGCTGCACAGGTTCGACATGTTGATCCGGCCCTCGATGGGTTTGGCCCGGTTCACCGTGTCCTCGAACATGATGTACGGGTAGCCCGACTCGAACTGGATCTCGGCGAGGGTCTGGAAGAACTCACGCGCATTGATCTTGGACTTCTTGATGCGCGGATCGTCCACCATCTCGC
This sequence comes from Microbacterium sp., assembly GCF_047971895.1. Classification (GTDB taxonomy): domain Bacteria; phylum Actinomycetota; class Actinomycetes; order Actinomycetales; family Microbacteriaceae; genus Microbacterium. The sequence goes on along the minus strand of NZ_JBKEAF010000082.1, from coordinate 319 downwards.
GGTACTTCTCGGTCACCGAGATGTCACCGAAGGGCACCCCGTACACGCGTTCGACGTCGTAGGGCGAGAACAGATACATGTCTTCGCCGTTCTTGGCGAGCTCGAACGTGATGTCGGGCACGACCACGCCCAGCGACAGCGTCTTGATGCGGATCTTCTCGTCGGCGGTCTCGCGCTTGGTGTCGAGGAACCGCATGATGTCGGGGTGGTGCGCCGAGAGGTACACCGCCCCGGCGCCCTGGCGCGCACCGAGCTGGTTCGCGTAGGAGAAGGAGTCCTCGAGGAGCTTCATCACGGGGATGATGCCGCTGGACTGGTT
>NZ_JBKEAF010000007.1:0-37087 GCF_047971895.1 Microbacterium sp. | reverse complement strand
GTCGTGCTGCGAGTACCAGGTGAATCCTACGATCTACTCGCCGTCGCCGACGTCTGTCCACAGCATCTAGTCCTTGCTGTCGAATTTGTATCCGATCACGGCGTACGCGGCTGAGAGTATGTTCTGCGTGGAGCGGTAGTTCTGCTCCAGCAGCACCACCTTCGCGCCGGGGAAATCGCGCTCGAACTCGGTGATGTTGCGGATGTCGGCACCGCGGAACGCGTAGATCGACTGATCGGAGTCACCGACGACCGTGAGCGAGGCGCCCGGCTGCTGCTCGGTCGGCACGTCGAAGATCATCATCCCGTCGTCCCGGTCGTCGGGCGAGCCCGACGCGCGAGACGAAACGGCCCCGTCACCGCTGACCGGGCGGGTGAGCTCGTGGATGAGCGCGTACTGGGCGTGGTTGGTGTCCTGGTACTCGTCGACGAGCACATGCCGGAACCGGCGACGGTACGTGTCGGCGACGTGCGGGAATGCCCGAAACAGGAACACCGTCTGCGCGATGAGATCGTCGAAGTCGAACGCGTTCGCCTTCTGCAGGTTGCGTTGATAGTCCCCGAAGAGCTCGGCGAACAGCCGCTCGGCGGGATCGCTCATGTTGGCCTGCCGCGCGAAGCCCTCGGCATCCATCAGTTCGTTCTTCAGCTTCGAAATGCGACCCTGCACGGATGCCGGCGTCAGCCCGAACGCGTCGGCTTCGTGCTCCTTGACGAGCCGCTTGATGAGCGCGCGCGAGTCGCCGGAGTCGTAGATCGTGAAGCTCTTCGTGAAACCGAACTGCTGCGCCTCACGCCGCAGAATGCGCACGCACGCCGAGTGGAAGGTCGAGATCCACATGCCCTGCGCGGCGTCGCCGATGAGCTGGTGCACGCGCTCGCGCATCTCACCGGCGGCCTTGTTCGTGAACGTGATGGCGAGGATCTGGCTCGGCCACGCCTCGCGGTTGCGCAACAGGCTCGCGATGCGGTGCGTCAGCACGCGCGTCTTGCCCGAGCCTGCGCCCGCGACGATCAGCAGTGCGGGCCCGCGATACTCGACGGCGACGCGCTGCGGGGGGTTCAGCCCTTCGAGCAGGTCCTCGTCGGGGCGGCCTGCGCCCGGCTGCGGGCCGCGGTCACCGCCGACGACGATGGGCGTGGAGGCATCGATCATGGCACTTCGAGTCTAGGCGCGGGTAGGGACACCCCGCGTGGGCGGCTCTGGCTGAACGTCGACGACCGAGTCGTTCGAGCGCAGCGCCTCGATGTGCCCCCGTGCCTCGGCCGGGGAGCCGGGCGGATGACCCCCGCCGACACCGCCGAGGTGAGCACCCGTGGATACGTCGATACGTCTTCCTGGTCACAGGCTGGTGACGGACTTGTCGCCGCGTGCGTAGGGCAGCCCGCGCCCGAGCAGGGCGAGCAGCAGCCCGGCGACCACGAGAACGACGCCGAACGCGGCCGCGTACCAGGCGCTGGCATCCGGTATCTCGAGGAACGTCGTGATGCCGAGGATGCGCGCCATGCCCCACGGCAGAATGCCCATCTCGTCGTTCCACACCGTGAGCGCCCGCTCGAGCCCGATCGCACCGATCACCGCGGCCGGCACGGCCAGTCCGGCACCGACCGCGGCCAGCACGATGCCCGTCGCCCGTCGCCCGCCGAGCTGGGTGGCCAGGGCCCATCCGGTCACGATGAACAGCCACAGGAACAGCGCGAAGGCCACGCAGATGTACAGCACACGCAGCACCGGGTCGGCCCAGAACCCGTACCAGTAGCCGCCGGGACCGGTGAAGCTCAGCGCGACCAGCGTCACGATGCAGCGCAGCACGACCACCCCGCCGACGGCGGCGATCACCGGCCACGGCGAGCGCCGCCCGACGAGCAGGCGCACGAGCAGAGCGAAGACGATCCACGCGGCGAACACGACGGCCAGGTGCATCCAGGAGAGGAAGGATGTCTGCACCGCCCGCGTCGCGACGAGCAGCCCGATCGGGACCCCGATGATGAGCCAACGGTCGAACGGCATGAAGCCCAGGGTCGATTCACGGGCACGCCAGGGCCGTGTCGACGACACCCACGCGGCACGCGCCGCCGCAGCACCGGGCCGCCGGACGAGGCGCGTGCGCGCCGCGAGCATGCCGATGATCAGCCAGGCGAGGGCCAGCACGAGCAGGATGCGCGCGGCCCACGCCATAGCGAGGTCGCGATCACCGCGCTGAACCCCGAGCTCTGCCGCGGTGAGGTTCCATGCGGGGTGCGCGACGTCGCCCTCGTACCGGTCGAGGTGCGCGGCGGCGCGCTGCACGTAATCGTCACGGGCCGTGCGCCACGCGTCGTACTCCGCACCCGATCCGGTGGCGTGCCACGCGGCCTGGTGAAGGAACATCGCCCGGTAGGCGCCGAGCAACCCGAACACGTCGGCCTCGTAGTCGAGCGCGTCGACGAAGTCCTGGCGCAGCTGCGGGTCGCGCCAGGTCGTGGCATCCGTCCCTGTGATGAGTGCCCGCATCCGCTCCACCGTCGCGAGCGCCGCATCGCCCTCGGCGATGGCCTCGTCGACCCGGTCGGCGCCGATGATGGCGTAGAGCACGTCGAGGGTCGCGGTGTCACCGGTGAGGATGTCCCACTCGAACAGCAGCATCTGCGGCGGGGGTTCGAGTCCCAGTGCGAACGCGCGCTTCTCGGCGAACGCGCCGACATAGAGCCCGTGCTGGATCGCCTGCTGCGACAGCGCCATGGCCTCGGCGATTGCGGTGACCGTGGCGGGGTCGTCGGAGAAGTACTCGCGCGCCCAGTCGACGGTGACCTGCCCGACGTCGGCCTCGGGGTCGTTCGCGAGGGCCGCGGCGAGCATCGTGTTCAGCTCGGGAAGCTGCCAGAACCCGGCCTTCAGATACAGGATCATCGGCCCGGCACGCCAGGGGCCGCCGTCCTGGGTCCACGTCCACACGCCCTCGATGTGCGGGTTCGCGGCCAGCAGCGTCTGCAGCGCCCACTGGAACTCCGGCCCGAGGTCGGTGGGGAACGACCCGAACGCCTCGAACTCGCGGCGGCTCTGGAACTCGACGATGCGGCGGTGATCACCGGCCTCGAGGGTGTCGTTGAGGGGCAGCCAGCTGTAGTAGTCACCGAGCGTGTACTTGGTCGACACGATGAGCGCGGGCGAAGAGATACCGGCGAGCACCGCCTCGTACGAGGCGACGTCGGTGTGCATCTGGCCGACGTCGCCGATGCCGACGCTCCAGGTGCGGAAGACGACCTCGCGGCCGGATGTCTCGGCCTGCGCCGTGAACGCCTGCAGCATCGCCCGCACCGCCGGCACCGTGCGCACGGCCAGCGCTGAGTAGTAGTCCCAGCCGGGAGTCTTGTAGATGTCACCGCCCTCGCCGATGCGCAGGATGGTGCCGCGCAGCGCCGGGTAGGCCGCGTACAGCTCGTCGAGCGCGTCTGTGTACACCTGCCACAGTTCGGGGTGCTCGGTGTCTGCCGACCCGAAGCGCACCGCGAAGTAGTCGTCGAGCGCGGGGGTCAGCGCGAGCATGTCGGTACGCAGGTACACGCCGATGCCGAGTTCGGCGGCGCGCTCCCAGAACGGGCCGAACGCGTCGCGCAGCGCGGCGGTGCGCGCCGGGTGCGTGTCGCCTTCGGGGTAGACGCCGTCGGGCATCACGGCGTACTCGAGGAACCCCGGCCAGGCCGTCGAGGTGTACCCGAGCGCGGCGATGTGCCGCAGGAACGCATCCCAGTCGTCGTAGGCCTCGGCGAGCTTCGCCCGGTCGATGTACGGAGGATCCTCGAGATACACCTCGCGGAAGGCATCCGACACGTGCGAGTAGTTCGTCCCCGGCGCCCATTCTGCGGGGTCGGCGGCGACGCCCACGGCGCCGAGATCGACCATGCGCAGGGGCAGGCGGGATGCCTCGTGCGCGCCGAGGAGACCGTCGACCGGCGTGCCGCTGCGCACCGCTGCGGCCAGGTCGTACACGCCGCGCACAGCACCCGCGGCGGTGTCCGCCTCGAGGTGCAGAGCCGATGCGTCGCCGCTCAGCCGGTAGCCGTCTCCTGTGCCGACGCCTGCCGGCTCGGCGACGGTGAGGGATGCCTCGCCCGCCGTGGCCGACGCCTGGTCGACGGCGTCGCGCAGCTCGTCGATCGCGGCATCGAAACGTGCGCCGTCCGGTGCCGTGATCGCGGTGAACACCGGTGGCGCCGCGGCGGGCTGCACCGACGGCACGACGGCCGGGGCAGGGTCCATCTGCGTCGCCGGCTCGGTGCGTATCCCAAGCGCATCGCCGACGGCGACCCCGACGCCGGCGCCGAGAGCGAGCAGGACGATGGCGGTGACGATGGCGGTGATCGCCTTGCGCCGCGCCGCCGTCATGCCATCGAGCCTAATTGTTCAGAAGACGTTCAGCTGACCGACGGCGGTCACCACGACGATCGCCTCTCCGGCCTCGTCGGATGCGGCCAGATCCACCGTGGCAGAGATGCCCCAGTCGTGGTCTCCGGCGGGGTCGTCGATGATCTGCCGTACGGTCCAGACGGGGCCGGAGGCATCGATGATCAGCAGTGCGGCACTGCGTGCGTCGGCACCGGTGAGGATGTCGTCGTGCACGGCGAAATACGCGTCGAGCGCGGTATCCCACCCGCTCTCCCCCAGCTCGGGATCGAGCGCGCCGAGCGCCACCACGTCGTCGCGTGCGGCCAGCTGCACACGACGGAAGAGCTCGTTGCGCACGAGCACGCGGAACGCTCGCGTGTTGCTCGTCAGGCGCTTCGGCGCCGGCGGCACGAGCGGTTCCTCGTCGCTATCGACAGGGTGGCCGTGCGCGAGCTGCTCCCACTCGTCGAGCAGGCTCGAGTCGACCTGGCGCACCAGCTCGCCGAGCCACTCGATGAGATCGCGCAGATCGTCGGTCTTGAGATGCTCGGGAATGGTCTGTGACGCCGCGCGGTACGCGTCCGACAGGTAGCGCAGCACGACGCCCTCGGAGCGGGAGATCTTGTAGAACGCGACATATTCCCCGAACGACATGGCCCGCTCGTACATGTCGCGCACCACCGACTTGGGCCGCACCTCGAAGTCGCGGATCCACGGCTGTGCGGCGCTGTACGTCTCGAACGCGGCTGTCAGCAGCTCGTCGAGGGGTCTGGGCCAGGTGATCTGCTCGAGCAGCTCCATCCGCTCGTCGTAGTCGATGCCCTCGGCCTTCATGGCGGCAACCGCCTCGCCGCGGGCGAGGAACTCCTGCTGGCCGAGCACCGCGCGCGGGTCGTCGAGCGTGGCCTCGACGATCGAGATCATGTCGAGCGCGAACGACGCAGAGTCGCCGTCGAGCAGCTCGAACGCCGCCAGCGCGAACGGCGACAGCGGCTGGTTCAAGGCGAAGTTGGGCTGCAGGTCGACGGTCAGCCGCACGCGGTTCTGGTCGCTGATTCTGTCGAAGTGCTGCTCGACGACCCCCGACTCGCGCAGGGTGCGGTAGATGCCCAGGGCGCGCAGCGCCAGCAGACGCTGCCGGTCGCGCGGCTCGTGATTGTCGAAGACGAGCGCGCGCACCGTGCCGAAGACGTCGCCGCCGCGGGCGATGACGTTGAGCATCATGGCGCTGGTGATCTGCATATGCGAGCGCAGCGTCTCGGGCTCGGCGGCCACGAGCTTGCGGAAGCTCGGCTCGCCCCACGACACGAACCCGTCGGGCGCCTTCTTGCGGATGATCTTGCGTTTCCTCTTGGGGTCGTCGCCGGCCTTGCGCAGCGCCGCCAGGTTCTCGGTCTCGTGCTCGGGCGCCTGCACGACGACGGTGCCGGCGGTGTCGAACCCGGCGCGCCCCGCACGGCCGGCCACCTGGTGGAACTCGCGCGCGGTGAGCTGTCGCATCCGGGTGCCGTCGAACTTGGTGAGCGCTGTCAGCAGCACCGTGCGGATCGGCACGTTGATGCCGACGCCGAGGGTGTCGGTTCCGCAGATCACGCGCAGCATCCCGCGCTGGGCGAGCTGCTCCACGAGCCGCCGGTACTTCGGCAGCATGCCGGCGTGGTGCACACCGATGCCCAGTCGCAGCAGGCGCGCCAGGGTCTTGCCGAAGGCTGTGGTGAAGCGGAACCCGCCGATCGCGTCGGCGATCAGGTCGCGCTGCGCGCGCGTGGCCACCTGGGCGCTCGCGAGCGCCTGGGCCCGCTCCATGGCGGCGGCCGGGGAGAAGTGCACGATGTAGACGGGGGCGCGGTCAGTGTGCAGCAGATCGTCGACGGTCTCGTGGATCGGCGTCGTCTCGTAGTAGTAGTGCAGCGGCACGGGCCGCTCGACGCCGGTGACGGTCGCCGTGTCGCGACCGGTGCGCCGGGTGAGGTCCGCGGCCAGCTCGGCGACATCGCCGAGCGTCGCCGACATGAGCACGAACTGCGCGTGCGGCAGCGTGAGCAACGGCACCTGCCACGCCCACCCGCGGTCGGGGTCGCCGTAGAAGTGGAACTCGTCCATCACGACCTGCCCGACCGGTGTCTCGGGGCCGTGGCGCAGGGCGAGGTTGGCGAGGATCTCGGCCGTGCAGCAGATGATCGGCGCCTCGGCGTTGACCGACGAGTCTCCGGTGATCATGCCGACGCGCTCTGCGCCGAACACGTCGACGAGCGCGAAGAACTTCTCGCTGACGAGGGCCTTGATCGGCGCCGTGTAGAAGCTGCGCCGGCCGTCGGCGAGCGCGGCGAAGTGCGCCGCGACCGCGACGAGCGACTTTCCGGTGCCGGTCGGGGTCGACAGGATGAGGTGCTGTCCCGACACGATCTCGATGACGGCGTCGTCCTGCGCTGGATAGAGGTGGATGCCGGAGGCCTCGACCCATTCGACGAACGCCGTGTACGCGGCATCCGGGTCGATCGCCCCGGCCGCATCGCGCGCGACCGTCGGGTCCAGCCGGGGCGAAGCATCCATGTCCCCTCGATCCTGCCTCATTCTGCCGTGCGGGTGCGACCGACATCCACCTGTCTCGTTCTGCGGGGTCTGCCCGCAGAACACGGCAAGCGAACGCGCCCGAGCGTGCTCAGTCGTCGGGTGGTCGCCGCAGCCGCTTGACGTCGGTGCACCGCCTGGTCTCCCGCAGTCGCCGCTCCTTGGCCCCGCGAGTGCCGATGCGGTCGACGAATCGCCCGTCGACGACACGCATCGCGTCGACCATCTTCGACGCGACCGGCTCACGCGCCGAAGAAGGCGACCCCGAGATCCGGGTGGTCCACGAAAACGCCGTCGACACCGGCATCCCGGATCACCGCCCACTCCTGCTCATAGGCGCCGAACGCACCCGCCCCACCCGCGCGCCGGAACCGCCGGTCGAGGAATGTATTCTCGGGACGGCATGTCCACGTGTAGACCTCCAGCCCCCGAGCGTGGGCATCGGCCACGACCGAGCCGGCCAACAGCAGCAGTCGCTTGTTCACGCTGATGCCGTCGAACCGGTCGGCGAACGCATCGAGCCCCGCGGGCCGCAGCTGGGAGCGATAGGTGGATGCCGCAGCCCCCTGCGCGGCCACGAGATCGTAAGGCCGACCCGACGCCTTGACCAGATACACATACGTCGCGGGCACGCCGCGCACCTGCAGCTGTGCCAGCACCGTCTGCTCGAACGACTCGATCACCAGCGGCAGATCGCCCGACAGCCAGCCGGCGGCCTCGAGCTCGGCGGCCACGAGCGCGGCGACATCCCACCCCTGCTGCCCGAAGTGCGTCGCGTGCTTGAGCTCGAGCACCACACCGATCGGCCGCTGCTGATCGATCGACGCCGCCCGCACCAGATCGAGCACCTCGCGCAGCCGCAGCACGGGCTCGGTGTCGTCGAACGCGGCGCTCGCCGGGCGCAGAGCGGGCACCCGCTCACGACAGCGCAGCCCGGCGAGCTCGTCGGCCGTGAAGTCCTCGGTGAACCACCCCGAGCGCTCGATGCCGTCGACCGTGCACGTGGCGCGGCGACCGGCGAACTCCGGGCGCGCTGCGACATCCGTCGTCTCCGAGATCTCGTTCTCGTGACGCACGACCAGTACGCCGTCGCGGGAGACGACCGCATCGGGTTCGACAGCGTCCACGCCGGCAGCCAGCGCCAGTGCATACGACGACGCGGAGTGCTCGGGACGATACCCGGGAGCCCCCCGGTGACCGATGACGAGTGGATGCCTGCGGCTCACCGCTCCACGCTAACCCGCGGGCGACGACCACGGCGGTTCATAGGGCAATCTCAGGAACATCGTGCGGCGGCGACCCCGCCGCACGATAGCCTTGAACAACAGCTTTCCGTGAAAACAGGAGTGTGAGAGCGACATGGCCCTCGACAACCCCGCATTCAACACCCCGGCCTTCCAAGACCCGCGCGCCGTGAAGACCTACCCGGGCGGCCCGCAGGCTGCGCAGCTCGGCGGCCGCACAGCGGCGGCGTCTGCAACGCACGCCGACGCCGCCGCGAACGCCCAGCTCGAAGGCGCGTTCGCCGCCCCGCCGGCCGGCGCGATCGAGACCGGCCGCATGACCGTCGAAGACACCGTGCTCAAGACGCTCAGCCTGTTCGCCGTGCTGCTGGTCACCGCGGCCGTCGGCTGGGTGTGGACGATGGCGCCGGTCACCGCCGCCAACCCGAGCCCGACGATCGTGCCGTGGATCGTCGGTGCGGTCGGCGGTTTCGTGCTCGCCATGGTGGTCGCCTTCACCTCGCGCAAGAAGGTGCGCCCGGCGCTGATCTTCGGGTACGCGGCGTTCGAGGGTCTGTTCGTCGGCGGCATCTCGGCCTTCTTCGAGATGATGTGGCCCGGCATCGTCATCCAGGCGACGATCGCGACGCTCGTCGTCGTCGGTGTCACACTGGCCCTGTTCGCGAGCGGCAAGGTGCGCGCCTCGAAGAAGGCCACGAAGATCTTCATGATCGCGATATTCGGCTACCTGGCCTTCTCGCTGGTCAACCTCATCCTCATGTGGACGGGCGTCAGCACGGGTGCGTTCGGCCTCCGCAGCGAGCCGAGCCCCATCTTCGGCATTCCGTGGGGTGTGCTGATCGGCATCTTCGTCGTGATCATGGCCGCGTACTCGCTCGTGCTCGACTTCGACTCGATCCAGCAGGGCGTGCGCAATGGCGCCCCGCGTCAGATGGGCTGGCTCGGTGGTTTCGGCATCATGGTCACCGTCGTGTGGCTCTACATCGAGATCCTGCGCATCATCGCGATCGTCCGGTCTCAGTAGGCCTCAGCATCACGAGAAGAGGGTCGCCCGTCGGGCGGCCCTCTTCTCGTGCGGCAGCGCCGCGGCTCACTCCCACTCGATGGTGCCGGGGGGCTTCGACGTCACGTCGAGCACGACCCGGTTGACCTCGCGCACCTCGTTGGTGATGCGGTTCGAGATGCGCGACAGCACGTCGTAGGGCAGGCGCGTCCAGTCGGCGGTCATCGCGTCCTCCGACGACACCGGTCGCAGCACGATCGGATGCCCGTAGGTGCGCCCGTCGCCCTGCACGCCCACCGACCTCACATCGGCCAGCAACACGACCGGGCACTGCCAGATCTCGCCGTCCAGGCCCGCCGCGGTCAACTCGGCCCGCGCGATGGCATCGGCCTCGCGCAGGATCTCGAGCCGCTCGGCCGTCACGGCGCCCACGATGCGGATGCCGAGCCCCGGGCCGGGGAACGGCTGCCGCTCCACGATCGCCGGCGGCAGACCCAGCTCGCGCCCGATGGCGCGCACCTCGTCCTTGAACAGAGTGCGCAGCGGCTCGACGAGCTCGAACTGCAGATCGTCGGGCAGCCCTCCCACGTTGTGGTGCGACTTGATGTTCGCGGTGCCCGAGCCGCCGCCGGACTCCACCACGTCGGGGTACAGCGTGCCCTGCACGAGAAACCGGATCGGCTCCCCGTCGGCCGCCGCCTCTTCGACCAGCGAGCGCTCGGCCGCCTCGAAGGTGCGGATGAACTCGCGCCCGATGATCTTGCGCTTCTCCTCCGGGTCGCTGACCCCGGCGAGTGCGTCGAGGAACCGTTCGTGCGCGTCGACGGTGACGAGCCGGATGCCGGTGGCCGCCACGTACTCGGTCTCCACCTGCTCGCGCTCGTCCTGACGCAGCAGCCCGTGGTCGACGAACACGCACACCAGCTGATCCCCGACAGCCTCGTGCACGAGCGCCGCCGCCACGGCGGAGTCGACCCCGCCGGACAGCCCGCAGATGACGCGCCCCGAGCCGACCTGGGCGCGGATGCGTGCGACCTGCTCGGCGATGACGTTGCCGCTGTTCCAGTCGGCAGCGATGCCCGCCGCACGGTGCAGGAAGTTCTCGATCACGCGCTGGCCGTGGTCGCTGTGCTTGACCTCGGGGTGCCACTGCACGCCGTACATGCGGCGCTCGTCGCTGCCGAACGCGGCCACCGGCGTCGCCGCCGTGGTGGCCAGCACCTCGAACCCCTCCGGCGCCCGCGACACCTGATCGCCGTGGCTCATCCACACGTTCTGGATGGCGGGCTGGCCGCCCAGCAGCACGCCGCCGTCGGTGCTGAGCTCCGCATCCGTCGCCCCGTACTCGCGCAGCCCGGTCTGGGCGACCTCGCCGCCGAGCGCCTGGGCCATCACCTGGAACCCGTAGCAGATGCCGAGCGTCGGTACGCCGAGCCCGAACACCGTCGAGTCGAGCGCCGGTGCGTCGTCGGCGTACACCGACGACGGGCCGCCGGACAGGATCAGGCCGACCGGATTCTTCGCCGCGATCTCGGCGGCGGTCACCGTATGCGGCACGATCTCGCTGTACACGCCCGCCTCGCGCACACGGCGCGCGATGAGCTGGGCATACTGCGCGCCGAAGTCGACGACGAGGACGGGGCGGGCTTCGGTCTGCACGGTCACCGGTCACCTTCGGTCGGGATGCTGGCGGTCAGAGTGGAGTGCACGGCGAGCGGCTCCGCATCGACAGCGGATGCCTCGGCCTCGCGTGCGGCGAGATACGCCTTCACCTCACGGGCGATGCGCGCCTCCATGAAGAACGACAGCAGCGGCACGACACCGCCCAGCGCCAGCATCAGGAAGCGCCCGAAGGGCCAGCGCATCAGGCTCCACAGCCGGAAGCACGAGAACAGGTACACGACGTAGAACCACCCGTGCGCGACGAGGATCAGCAGCGACATGTTGGCGCCGTCGCCGGTCGAGGTCATCTCGCACGTGTTCATCATGGGGACGAACAGCGACCACCATTCGCACGTGGGGCCGGCGAGCGCCGGCGCGAGCCACAGGAACCCGCCCGAGCCGCCGAGGAAGAGCTCCTGGTGGATCGGCGTGTACTTCAGGATCATCTCGGCCACGAGCAGCAGCAGTCCGACGCCGGTGATGACCGCGCAGATCTCGTAGAAGGTCAGCGCACCGCGGATCTTCGGGAAAGAGGCGAGTTTCGGGGCGACCATGACCCCCAGTCTACGTCGCGGCCTCCTCGTCGAGCTCTTCCAGCTCGCGCTCCCATGCGTCCTTGGCGAGCCGGTACCAGAGGTAGAACGCGAACCCCCCGAACACGGCCCACTCCGCCGCGTAGAAGATGTTGAGCCAGTTCACCGGCGACCCCTCGACCGGCGCCGGCGACGAGATCGCCACGAGATCGCCCAGTGGCTGGTCGGCGGTGAGGAACGGCCGGTACACGTCGAGCCCCTCGATGTCGTGCCACCGGCTCAGCAGGGCCGCCGGCGACATGCGGGTCATCTCCTGCGGGTCGGCATCGCGCGGGGGCGCGGCCGGGCCCTCGTCCGAGATGATGCGGCCGGTGAGGTCGTAGACCGCCGCCGGATTCTGCGCGACCTGGGCGGAGAGAGTGGATGCCACGGCCTCCGCCTGCGCGCGCGTGGGTGCCCACCCCACCGCGACGGCGAGCGACGTGGGTGTCGCACCTGTCCCCGAGCCTGTCGATCCGCTGACGCGCAGCTGCCCGGTCACCCAGTAACCCTCGACGTCGTCGTTGAACCGCGACGACACGACGAGGAAGTCGTCGGCGATCCACTGGCCGCTCACCGACACGCGCTGCCCGACCTGCGGGCCGTTGAGGTAGGCGCCCGGGACGACGACGTCGTCGATCGGCTGCACCTGTTCGGTCGAGCCGGGGGGTGCCGGGGCGATGTCGACCGCACGGCTCAGCTGCCACTGCCCGAGCCACGCGAACACGCCCGCGACCACGAGGCACAGCACCAGCAGCGCCAGCCAGCGCGGGCGCAGCAGCACCTCGCGCAGCGTCGGCGGAAACACCGCCGGAGCCTGTCGGGTCGCTCCCTGGGCCTTCATACGCCGCCGTACGGCGCCACCGCGACCTCGACTCGCTGGAACTCTTTGAGGTCGGAGTACCCCGTGGTCGCCATGGACTTCTTCAGCGCGCCGATGAGGTTCGCCGTGCCGTCGGCGACGGGCGCCGGTCCGTAGAGCACCTCCTCGAGCGTGGCGACCCGGTCGACCGTGACGCGACGGCCGCGCGGCAACGACGGGTGGTGCGCCTCGGGACCCCAGTGGTGCCCCTGGCCCGGGGCATCCGTCGCGCGCGCCAGCGCCACGCCGAGCATCACCGCATCCGCCCCCATCGCCAGTGCCTTCACCAGGTCGCCGGACGTTCCCACTCCCCCGTCGGCGATCACGTGCACGTACCGCCCGCCCGACTCGTCGAGGTAGTCGCGGCGGGCGCCGGCCACATCGGCGACGGCGGTCGCCATCGGCGCGTGGACGCCCAGCGTGGCCCGCGTGGTGGATGCGGCTCCCCCGCCGAACCCGACGAGCACCCCGGCGGCACCCGTGCGCATCAGGTGCAGCGCGGCGGTGTAGGTGGCGGCGCCGCCGACGATCACCGGCACGTCGAGGTCGTAGATGAACCTCTTCAGGTTCAGCGGCTCGTCGACGCTGGAGACGTGCTCGGCCGACACCGTGGTGCCGCGGATCACGAACAGATCGACGCCGGCGGCGACCACCGTCTCATACAGCTCCTGCGTGCGCTGCGGGGTCAGCGAGCCCGCCACGGTCACACCCGCGGCGCGGATCTCGGCGAGCCGCTGCGTGACCAACTCGGGTTTGATCGGCTCGGCGTACACCTCCTGCATGCGGCGGGTCGCGTGCCCGTCGTGCAGCGACGCGATCTCGTCGAGCAGTGGCTGCGGGTCCTCGTAGCGAGTCCACAGCCCCTCGAGGTCGAGCACCCCGAGGCCGCCGAGCTGACCCAGCATGATCGCCGTCGCCGGGCTCACGACCGAGTCCATCGGGGCGCCGAGCACAGGGATGTCGAAGGTGAACGCGTCGATCGACCATGCGGTCGAGACATCCTCGGTGTTGCGGGTGCGGCGCGACGGCACCACCGCGATGTCGTCGAACGTGTACGCGCGACGGGCCCGCTTGGCGCGGCCGAGTTCCATGTCCATGCTCACGGCCCCAGCCTACCCGCGGCTGCTCAGGCGGCGGAGTAGCGGCCGGCCTTCGCCGCCCGGGCACGGGCCTTGGCGGCCTCTTCCTCGCGGCGGAGGCGAGTGCCCCACGGCACGATGTTCGCAGTTTCGCGGCGTGCGCGCAGGCATCCACTCTCCGCCTACGAACATCGCGCGTTTCTGCGAACCTGGTCAGGTAGCCAAGTGCAGCCCGGCGGCCATGGCGCGGCGGATCGTCGCCTCGAGCGCGGGCCACCCGTGCACGACCTGGGCGTAGCTGACACGCAGCACGGTGTAGCCCCGCAGCCGCAGCTCGGCATCGTGCGCGATGTCGCGGCTACGCTGCGCGCTCGACGAGTGGAACTCGTACCCGTCGATCTGCACCACGAGCCGGTCGCCGATCAGCACGTCGACCGGGCGCCCGGCCAAGAGCACCTGCTGGCGCACCGGCACGCCCCAGCGCCGCAGCGGCGTCACCACCATCGTCTCGAGCCCCGAGTCCGACAGCCCGGTGACCGACTCGGCGAGTCGGCGTGCGACCGGCGAACGGAATGGGATGCCACGCAGCACCTCGCCCGCGATGCCTTCGCGGTTCGCGGCCGACTCCCACAGCACGAGGGCGACGTCGAACGGCTGGCACACGGCGATGTGGGCCAGGGCATCCTCGATCGGGGCGACCAGGGTGCGGTCGCCGGCCGGAGCGACCGGCGAGTTCCAGTGCAGGATGCCGGGCCAGCCGGCGCCCAGGCGCGCCGCACCGGAGCCCGGAACGAGGTGCAGGTGCAGCTCGGTGCCGACGGACTCGGGCACGAACCACTTCCGGCGCCGGGCGAGCGATGTGCACGTGACCCTGCCGCCGCCCGCCGCGGCCGTGGCGAGGTCGGCGGCGGCAGAGGGCAGCGCGATCCAGTCCCGGCGGATGCGCCGCGCGCCACCGGCGCGCACGAAGTCGCGGATCAGGTGGATGCCGAACCCGGCGCGCAGCACATGCTCGCGGTGCGCGATGCCCTCATGGGTGCGCAGCCACCCGCGCAGGTCGTCGAAGGTCTTCTTGCGAGCAGCCACGGATAGACCCTGCCCGCCGTGCACCGCCGCGGGGGTGCACGGCGGGCAGGGTGTGCACAACTCATGTGTGCCTCGCCCCTGTGCAGGAGCAGACGCCGCACGAATCCACGGCTCGGGCGCGCGGCACGATGTTCGCAGTTTCGCGGCGTGCGCGCAGGCATCCACTCTCCGCCTGCGAACATCGCGCGCTTCTGCGAACCTGGTGCGGCGGCCGGGGGCCGTGCGTAGACTCAGCGCTTGTAGTTGGGGGCCTCGACCACGATCTGCACGTCGTGCGGATGGGACTCCTTCAGGCCGGCCGCCGTGATGCGCACGAACCGGCCCTTCTCCTTGAGCTCGTCGACGGTGCGGGCGCCCACGTAGAACATCGACTGCCGCAGACCCCCCACCAACTGGTACGCCACGGCGGACACGGGCCCGCGGTAGGCGACCTGGCCCTCGATCCCCTCGGGAATCAGCTTGTCGTCGCTCGGCACGTCGGCCTGGAAGTAGCGGTCCTTCGAATACGACGTCTTCTTGCCGCGCGTCTGCAGCGCGCCCAGCGACCCCATGCCACGGTACAGCTTGAACTGCTTGCCGCCTTGGAACACGATCTCGCCCGGCGACTCCTCGGTGCCGGCCAGCAGCGACCCGAGCATGACGGTGTCGGCACCGGCGACCAGGGCCTTGGCGATGTCGCCCGAGTACTGCAGACCGCCATCGGCGATCAGGGGGATGCCCGCTTCGCGGGCGGCGAGGGATGCCTCGTAGATTGCCGTGACCTGGGGCACACCGACGCCAGCGACGATACGCGTGGTGCAGATCGACCCCGGACCCACACCGACCTTGACGGCATCCACCCCCGCGTCGATCAAGGTCTGGGCGCCGTCGCGCGTGGCCACATTGCCGCCCACGATATCGAGGTGGTCGAACGAGGAATCCGCTCGCAGCCGCGTGACGATGTCGACCACGCCCGCCGACTGGCCGTTGGCGGTGTCGACGACGAGGACGTCGACACCCGCGTCGCGCAACGCGCCGGCGCGCTCCCATGCGTCGCCGAAGAAGCCGATCGCGGCGCCCACGCGCAGCCGGCCGCGGTCGTCCTTCGTCGCGAGCGGGTACTGCTCGCTCTTGTCGAAGTCCTTGATCGTGATGAGCCCGGCGAGCTTGCCGTCGTCGTCGACGAGCGGCAGCTTCTCGATGCGGTGCTGGGCGAACAGCGCGATGACCTCGTTCGCGCCGATGCCGACCCGGCCCGTGACCAGCCCCTCGCCGGTCATGACGTCGCGCACCTTGGTGGCCTGGCGTTCGAAGCCCGACACGAAGCGCATGTCGCGGTTGGTGATGATGCCCACCAGCGCACCCGCGTCGTCGACGACAGGAAGTCCCGAGATGCGGTACTGCGCGCACATCGCGTCGACCTCTTCGATGGAAGCATCGGGGCTCGTCGTGATGGGGTCGGTGATCATGCCCGACTCGCTGCGCTTGACTCGGTCGACCATCGCCGCCTGGTCGTCGATCGAGAGGTTGCGGTGGATGATTCCGAGACCACCCTCGCGGGCGATCGCGATCGCCATGCGCGTCTCGGTCACGGTGTCCATCGCGCTGGACAGCAGCGGCGTCGCGACGGTGATGCGCCGGGTCACCCGAGACGACGTGTCTGCCTCGCTCGGAATGACATCCGTGTGGCCGGGCAGCAGCAGGACATCGTCGTACGTGAGACCGACGAAGCCGAAGGGGTCGTTGTGCTCCATGTCACTTGATTCGAGGCCGCGAACGGGGGCGGTACTCCGCGCTCTTTCGGTCACGGGTACGACACGGTCTCCGTGACGGCTGGTCGAATGCGCTCCGAGACAGTACGCTCATACGCGTCGTTCATCACAGCCGATGCGATCCGAGCCTCGGTGCGCGTGTTGGCGAAC
Source organism: Microbacterium sp. (assembly GCF_047971895.1). Taxonomy (GTDB): domain Bacteria; phylum Actinomycetota; class Actinomycetes; order Actinomycetales; family Microbacteriaceae; genus Microbacterium. The sequence continues at coordinate 20,742 of NZ_JBKEAF010000007.1, read as the reverse complement.
TGGAGGTTCTGTGGGTTCTACGACCGCACCCGCCCGGCGATTCGCGCCGTGGCTGATCGCCCTGCTCGGCGCCGTGCTCGCGTTCGTGATGCTCCTGGTCGCGACGCCCGCCACGGCGGCGACGACCGACGGCCAGGAGGAGACGCCCTACTACTTCGGCGGCGTCGTCACCTACGGCGGTGACCCTGTCAGCGATGTCACGATGACGATCGAGGGCAACGGGTTCGACGCCGAGACGGTGACCGACGCCGACGGCCGGTGGCGCCTGTACGTGCCCGAGAAGGCCGAGTACGTGCTCACCGTCGACGAGAACACGCTGCCCGACGGTGTCATCGTCGACCCCGAGCAGCTGCCCGAGGGCATCGCGCCCATCGACGGCACGACCGCATCCTTCGACGTCGAATTCGGCCTGACCGGAACGAAGATCGTCAACCTGTTCCTCGGTCAGGGTGAGCGCGTCACCACCTCGTTCTTCGATCAGTTCGTCGAGCGGCTCTTCAACGGGCTGAACTTCGGCCTGCTGCTCGCCCTGGCCTCGATCGGCCTGTCGCTGATCTACGGCACGACGGGCCTGACCAACTTCGCGCACGCCGAGTTGGTGACCTTCGGCGCGATCATGGCGGTGGTGTTCGCGTTCCCGCTGTCGATGCCCATGTGGCTGGTGATCCCGCTGTCGATCATCGCCGGCGCGGTGCTCGGCTATCTCATCGACCTCACCATGTGGAGACCACTGAAACGAAAAGGGCTGGGCATCGTACCCCTCATGATCGTGACCATCGGCCTCTCCCTGGCCGGCCGCTACGTGTTCCAGTTCTTCCTCGGCGGCAACACCATGCAGCTGCCCGGAGCGGGCTCGGCGAAGATCCCGCTGTTCGGCTCGGTCGGCCTCTCGCCGGTTGCAATGATGTCGATGGGCGCGAGCATCGTCGTGATCGTCGTCGTCGCCCTGTGGCTCATCTACTCGCGCATCGGCAAGGCGACGCGTGCCATCTCGGACAATCCGGATCTCGCGGCGGCGTCGGGCATCAACGTGTCGCGGGTCGTGCGGATCGTGTGGATGCTGTCCTCCAGCCTGGCGGCACTGGCCGGCATCCTGTGGGCCTATTTCCGCCCCGGCGTGCGCTGGGACATGGGGGTGCACATCCTGCTGCTCATCTTCGCCGCAGTCATCCTCGGCGGCCTGGGCACCGCCTTCGGCGCCCTGATCGGCGCGATCGTCGTCGGCGTGCTGGTCGAGGTGTCAAGCCTGTGGATCGCCGCCGACCTGAAGTACGTGGGCGCACTCATGGTGCTGATCGTGGTGCTGCTCATCAGACCCCAGGGCATCCTGGGCAGACGCGAACGAATCGGCTGAGGGAGGCGACATGGACTGGGGAGGAATTCTCAACAACGCCGCGGGCTGGATCATCAGCCCGACGACCATCGCCTACGCGCTGGCCGCGACGGGTTTGGCCGTGCACTTCGGCTACGCGGGCCTGCTGAACTTCGGTGTCGCCGGCTTCATGGCGATCGGCGCGTATAGCTACGCGATCTCGATCCTGACCTTCGGGTTGCCCTGGTGGGTCGGCATCCTCATCGGCATGGTGGGGGCGACGGTCTTCGCGCTGATCCTCGGCATCCCCACGCTGCGCCTGCGCGCCGACTATCTGGCGATCGTGACCATCGCGGCGGCCGAGATCGTGCGGCTACTGTTCACCTCCACCGTCTTCGACGAGTTCACGAACTCGGCGGACGGCCTGGGCGGCTACCATGCCAGCTTCCGTGAGGCCAACCCGTTCCCACCGGGGAACTTCGGCTTCGGGCCGTGGGTGTACTCCTCCGATGGATGGTGGGTGCGCGTGTTCGGCCTGTTCTTGCTGGCCGTGGCCGTGTTCATCGTGTGGTCGGTCATGCGCAGCCCGTGGGGTCGCGTGCTCAAGGGCATCCGCGAGGACGAGGATGCCGTCCGCTCGCTGGGCAAGAACGTGTTCAGCTACAAGATGCAGGCGCTCGTGCTCGGTGGCATCTTCGGCGGCTTCGGCGGGGTCGTGCTCGCCCTGCCGTCGGCAGTCGTACCCGCCACCTATCAGACGAGCCTCACGTTCTTCATCTGGACGATCCTGCTCCTGGGCGGCGCGGCGACCGTGTTCGGCCCCACGCTCGGCGCGGTGCTGTTCTGGGTCGTCATGGCGCTGCTCGACGGCATCCTGCCGGGCCTCGCGGCCGCAGGCATCCTGCCGATCAGCTCGATCCAGGCGGGCGTGCTGCGGTACGTCTTCGTCGGCGTGGCGCTGATGCTGCTGGTGATCTTCCGCCCGCAGGGCATTCTCGGAAACAAGAGGGAGCTGACCTTTGTCAAGTAACCGGTCAAGTAATGAGACCCCTCCCCAGACCGACAGTGTGCCGACGTCCACCGGCAGCATCCGCCGCCCGAAGTCCACGGGCCTCGCCAAGGGCGAGCCCGCCCCGGGCGTGGCGAAGGTCGACCCGATCCTCGTCGCCGACAACGTGACGCGCCGGTTCGGCGGCCTCACAGCCGTCGACGTCGAGCACCTCGAGATCCCGCGCAACGCCATCACCGCGCTCATCGGACCCAACGGTGCGGGCAAGACCACGCTGTTCAACCTGCTGTGCGGGTTCGACAAGCCCAACTCGGGCAGCTGGTCGTTCGACGGCACGCAGCTCAGCGGCATCCCCTCGTTCAAGGTCGCGCGCCTGGGCCAGGTGCGCACGTTCCAGCTGACCAAGGCGCTGTCGCTGCTGTCGGTCCTCGAGAACATGAAGCTCGGCGCAACCGGCCAGGTCGGCGAGAGGTTCTGGACGAGCATGCTGCCGTTCCTCTGGCGCAAGCAGGAGGTCGAGATCGAGGCGAAGGCCCGCGAGCTGCTCGCGCGCTTCAAGCTCGATGCGAAGGCCGACGACTACGCAGCGTCGCTGTCGGGCGGCCAGCGCAAGCTGCTCGAGATGGCGCGCGCGCTGATGAGCGACCCGACCCTGGTCATGCTCGACGAGCCGATGGCCGGTGTGAACCCGGCCCTCACCGAGTCGCTGCTCGATCACATCCTCGACCTGAAGGAACTGGGGATGACCGTGCTGTTCGTCGAACACGACATGCACATGGTGCGGCATATCGCCGACTGGGTCGTCGTAATGGCCGAGGGTGCCGTGGTCGCCGAGGGCCCGCCCGAGTCGGTCATGCAGAACCCGGCCGTGATCGACGCCTACCTCGGCAACCACCAGGACGTCGACCTCGGCGTCGTCACAGGACGCATCGCCGGCGACCTCGACACGTCTGCACAGGAGCTGCTCGAGGAGATCAAGGAATCGGAGGCGGAGGCGATCGCCGAGGCCGAGGAGGAGAACAAGTGAACGACGCAGTGGCAGTGGCCTCCCCCTCCGACGAGGCTGCGAAGTCCGACCGTATCGTCGTGAACGTCGCCGACCTCACCGCGGGCTATCTGCCCGGCATCAACATCATCAACGGGGCGAACCTCGTCGCCCGCAAGGGCGAGCTGATCGGCATCATCGGCCCGAACGGCGCCGGCAAGTCGACTCTGCTCAAGTCGATCTTCGGCATGGTCAAGGTGCGCGGCGGCGACATCACCGTCAACGGCGAGAGCATCGTCGGCCTGCACTCCGACCAGCTGGTCACGCGCGGCGTCGGCTACGTGCCGCAGACGAACAACGTCTTCCCGTCGCTGACGATCGAAGAGAACCTGCAGATGGGCGCGTTCCAGCGGCCGAAGGTCTTCGCCGAGCGCCTCGAGTTCGTCACCGGCATCTTCGCCGAGCTCGGCAAACGCCTCAAGCAGCGTGCCGGATCGCTCTCGGGCGGTGAGCGACAGATGGTGGCGATGTCACGCGCGCTGATGATGGATCCAGCCGTGCTGCTGCTCGACGAGCCGTCCGCGGGTCTGTCGCCGGTGCGCCAGGACGACGCGTTCATCCGGGTGTCCGACATCAACAAGGCGGGCGTGACGACGATCATGGTCGAGCAGAACGCACGCCGCTGCCTGCAGATCTGCGATCGCGGCTACGTGCTCGACCAGGGGCGCGACGCCTATGAGGGCACAGGCCGCGAGCTGCTCAACGACCCCAAGGTCATCGGCCTGTATCTCGGGTCGCTCGGCCAGGACTGACATCCCCGCACGAGCGGGCCCCAGCGCACGAGAAGAGGGCGGATGCCGAAGCATCCGCCCTCTCTCCGCTCAGCGCGTCAGTTGATGCGCGTGTGCGTGTTTTCGGCACCGTACTGGAAGATGCCGATGGTCGCCTCGGTGGGGTCACCCGCGTCGTCGAACGCGATGCCACCGGAGTAGCCGTCGTAGTCGGCGACGTTGCCGGCGAGGATGATGTCGGCGCACTCGGTGAACGAAGTGCACTGCTGTCCGTCACCGGAACCGCCGGAGACCTCCTGCAGCTTGCTGGCGATGTCGGCCGGCTCGGTCGAGTTCGCCGCCAGCGACGCCAGGGCGAGCAGCACGACGGCGTCGTACGACTCACCGGCGTAGTTGAAGTCGACGAGCTCTTCGCCCGACTGCTCCTGCCACTGCGCGATCAGGCGCTGCTGGAAGTCGTCAGCGAGCACCGGACCGGGCTGGGTGCCCTTCGAGCCCTCGATCGACACCGGCATGTCGGCGCCCCACTGCGAACTGTTGCCATCCACGAAGTAGAAGTCGCCACCGGGGAAGCCGCTGTTCACGAACGCGGGCACGATGGTCGCCGTCTCCTCGAAGCCGATGACCGCGATGGCATCGGGGTTCTGCGCGAGGATCGCCGAGATCTGCGCCGAGAAGTTGGTGTCCCCGGCGTTGTACGACTCGGTCGCGACAACTTCGCCACCCGTGCTCTCGAACGTCTCCGTCAGCGAGGCCTCCAGGCCCGTGCCGTAGGCGTCGTTGAGGTAGATGATGCCCAGTGCCTGGTGGCCGTCCTCGGCGATCAGGTTGCCGAGCACCTCGCCCTGCAGCAGGTCGCTGGGGGCGGTGCGCCAGTAGAGGTTGTTGTCTTCCCACGTGGTGAAATCGGGCGACGTGTTCGCCGGCGAGAACGTGATGACGCCCGCGCCGACGGCCTGGTCGAGGAAGAGCTTGGTCACACCGGACGACGCGGCGCCGATGAGGGCCTGCACGCCCTCGCCGAGCAGCTTCGGGACCGTGGTCTCGTACGCCTTGTTGTCGGGGTCGCCGGAGTCGCCGTACTCGACGTTGACGGTGATTCCCTTGGCCGCTTCGTTGATCTCGGCGGTCGCCAGGCCGACGCCGGCCTCTTCGGGCGGGCCGAGGAACGCCAGCGCACCGGTCTGCGGCAGGACCGTGCCGATGTTCAGCGTGAGGTCGCGGGTCTCGGGGGCGTCAGAGGTCGGCGTGTCGCCGCCTCCACCCGAACAACCTGTGAGGACGAGGGCGCTCGCACCGGCGATCGCGACGGCACCGAGAATCCCTGCCGTCCGCGAGCGCCGTGCGCTGCCACGAGTGAAGACGCTCATATTGCTCCTTGCTGTGAATGAACGCGGGTCGACTCGGCGCCGACCCCCTGTCACAAACCTAATGCGGGAACCGTCACCGGTGTGTTGCCGTTCGTTAACGATCGTCACCGCGACCGAATCGTTATATCGGCTCGGTGACGTCCGCGACACCGCGCGGTGTGCGGGCACGGCGGGCGACGACGAACTGGTCGACGGTGAGCACGACGAGGCTGACCCACACCAGGGCGAACCCGATCCAGCGCTCCACGGGCATTGCCTCGTGCAGCAGCCACACTCCGATGAGGAACTGCATGATCGGGGTGAGGAACTGCAGCAGGCCGATGATGCTCAGCGGCGTGCGGCGCGCAGCGGCGGCGAACAGCAGCAGCGGCGCCGCCGTCACCACGCCGGCCAGCGAGAGCAGCACGGCGTGCCCGGGCCCGAGCTCGCCCATCGTCAGACCCGACGTCGCGCCGACCCAGAGGAGCACGCCGATGGCGACCGGAGTCAGCCACGCGGTCTCGAGCGCCAGACCGCTGACGGCGTCGACGGACGGGCCGATATGGCTCTTGACGAGCCCGTAGAAGCCGAACGTGATGGCCAGCACGAACGAGAACCACGGGAACTCGCCGTACCCGACGACGATCACCAGCACCGCCACCAGCGCGACGCCCACCGCGATCCACTGCGCGAGGCGCAGCCGCTCACGCAGTACGAGTACCGCCAGCAGCACGGTGACGATCGGGTTGATGAAGTAGCCGAGGCTCGCCTCCACCACATGGCCGGTCAGCACGGCGAGGAGGTACACGCCCCAGTTCACGAAGACGAGCGTGCCGGCCAGCGCCGTCAGAACGAGCAGCCGGGGCCGCCGCGCGACGCGGGCCAGCGCCGCCCAGCCGCGCACGAGGGTGAGCAGCACGAGGCACACCACGAGCGTGAGCACGACGCGCCACGACACGATCTCCCAGGGTCCACTGGGCTCGAGGGCGAGGAAGTAGAGCGGAAACAGCCCCCACAGCAGATACGCGGCGAAGGCGCACACCGCACCGACGGCGCGCGACGAGAGACGGCTCACCGCTCAAGCCTAGAGCCGCGCGGGCGGCGGCGCAGAAAGTGAAGGACCCGGATGCCTGAGGCATCCGGGTCCTGTTGAATCGCTCTGTCAGCGCACGACCACCGCGAGGACATCGCGGGCCGAGAGCACGAGGTACTCGTCGGCACCGAACTTCACCTCGGTGCCGCCATACTTGCTGTAGAGCACGCGGTCGCCGACGGTCACGTCGACGGGGACGCGGTTGCCGTTGTCGTCGATACGCCCGGGGCCCACCGCGATGACCTCGCCCTCCTGGGGCTTCTCCTTCGCGGTGTCGGGGATGACCAGACCGCTGGACGTGGTCTGCTCAGCGTCGACCTGCTTGATGACGATGCGGTCCTCGAGCGGCTTGATGGAAACCGACACGGTCTACCTCTTTCTTAAGGATCTGGAAAGACTCGTTAGCACCCGCACCTGGAGAGTGCTAACTCAAGTTTAGGCAAGAGTTGGCACTCGCGCAACGTGAGTGCCAACGTTGTTCGCCGCGCACTGGTTCGGTGCACTGAGACCCCTCTTCCCATATCACACACGCAGTGGTTTAATGACCCTCGGGGAGGCAAGTCGTGTTCTTCGGGGGACTGGACAGCGCCGATGCAATCAATCTCACTAGCGGTCGATGTGGGTACGAGCCGCATCGAGGCCGCAACCGCCCGTATCGCGGATGACGGGAGCATCGGGGTCGCTCCACTCCCCCTCGGGCGCAACACCGACAGCGCCCCCAGCGCGGTCTTCGTGTGCGACGACGGCGAGCTGCTCTTCGGCGATGCCGCAGAGCGGCGCGGCCTGACACAGCCGGAGCGACTGATCCGGGAGTTCAAACGCGGCATCGGCGACGCCGTGCCGTACGCGGTGGGCGGGCTCACCCTGACGCCGGCGCAGCTGTACGCGCGCACCGTCGAGTTCGTCGTGCAGTCGGCGACCGAACTCGAGGGCCGCTCGCCGGATGTCGTCTCGGTGACGCACCCCGCATCGTGGGGGGCGCACCGGCTCGGCGTGATCGAGGCGGCACTGGCCGAGTGCGGCATCCACGACATCATGACGATCTCGGAGCCCGAAGCCGCAGCGCGCGCCTACGAGGCGACGCACCCGCTCGACGCCGGCCAGCACCTCGCGGTGTACGACCTGGGCGGCGGAACCTTCGACGCGGTGGTGCTGCGCAAGGATCCGGACGGCGGGCTGCGGGCGCCCACCGCCTCGGTCGGCATCGCAGATCTGGGCGGCGCCGACTTCGACGACGCCGTGCTGCGCCATGTGCTCTCGCGCGCCGCAATCGACCGTGCAGCCCTGGATACCGGCGATCCCGCGATGGCGCTGGTGCAGCTGCGACGAGAGTGCGTCGACGCGAAGGAGGCGCTCTCGTTCGACTCCGATGCGACGGTGCCGGTGCTCGTGTCCTCCGAGCACGCGACGGTGCGGCTCACGCGACGGGAGTTCGAGCACATGATCAGTGCGTCGATCGATCGCACGGCGGACACGCTCGACACCGCGTGCGAGAACGCATCGCTCGAGCACGACGCACTCGAGCGCATCGTGCTCGTCGGCGGCTCGTCGCGGATTCCGCTGGTCGCGCAGCGGCTCTCGGAACGCTTCGATCGCCCGCTGGCCGTCGACACCGACCCGCGCACCGCGATCGCCCTCGGTGCCGCCCGCACCGCGCTCATCGCGGCGAACAACCGTGCACTGGCGGTCGACGCCGAGCCGGTGGTCGCGGCGGATGCACCCGTTCCCGCCGCCCCGCGCGAAATCGCCGTTGCCGTGCGGCGCAGCTCGCCGCTGTGGCTCGTCGCCGCGGCGATGATCATCGCCGGTGCGATCGTGATGGGCAGCACGCTGACCGCGGGATCCGGTGCCTCCCGCACACCCCCCGCCGACGCCGACGACATCGTCTGGACGCCCGTCTTCCAGCCCGAGGGCGCGGCAGCCATCGAGCCCGAGTCGAGCGTGTCCGAGGCTCCGAGCGCCGATCCCCCCGGTGCGTACACGCCACTGCGGGACCGACCCGGAGACACTGCGCGCAACACCCCGCGGGTGGGATCGACGCCGCCGCGATCGACGCCACGGCAGCAGGCATCCACTCCGTCGCAGTCGCCGGCCAACGCCCCGGCATCGTCCCCGACGGGCTCGTCACCGGCACCTGTCGCCCCCGCACCTGCGGACCCCACACCCGCCGACCCCACACCCGCCGACCCCACACCCGCCGACCCCGCACCCGCCGACCCCGCACCCGCCGACCCCACACCCACCGACCCCACACCTGCGGACCCCACACCCCCCGACCCCGCACCGAGCGCCCCGCCGCCGGACCCGGCGCCCGATCCCGACCCGGCCCCGTCTCCGCCCCTGGAGTGATCCACCGATGACGACTCTCCGCGACGCCCCTCCGCTCCTGTCCGAGCGGCTCGTGCGCACGGCACTCAATGCACTCACCGCGTCCGACGGCGCCGCGTGCGGGCTGGTGGTCGGCAACGCCGGCTCGGGAAAGACCGCACTGCTGCACCGTCTGCACCGCACCCTGACCGACGGAGCGCGGCACGCCAGCATCGTCTCGAGCCGCGACGTCGGAAACGCACAGATGCCGCGGTCGCACGTGCTGCTCGTCGACGATCTGCACCTGATGTCGAAGGAGCAGCTGACCCGAGTCGGCGCCCGCGCCGAAGACCCCGCGGCGGGACTGATCGTCGCGACAAGACCGGGCCCGCACACGCCGCAGGGGAACCGCATCGCCGAAGCGCTCGAGCGCGTGCACCCCGCCATCGTGCTGGGTCACGTGTCCCGCTCCGACCTGCTTGCGCACATGGAGGCCGACGACCGCACCGTCGCACCGCCATGCGTCGACTTCATCCTCAATGCGACCGGCGGCATCTCGTGGCTGGTCGACGCAGCACTGCGTGCGCACGACGAGCGCGACTGCGCCGGCGACCCCGATCACCGCGAGCTGTCGCGGATGCTCGGCGAGCAGATCGCGCACCGCATGGATCGCTTGGATCCCGCACTGCGCCGTGGCATCCAGGCTCGCTGCCTCGTCTCGTCGCTGCAGACCGCGTCGCTGATCGACGCCGAGCCCGACGACCTGATGATCCGCGGGTACGCGGAGGGCCTGCTGCTGCGGAGTGGGCAACCGGCACCGATCGTGCGCGCCACGGTGCGCGCGATCACCCCTCCCCGTGTCGTGGCCGAGCTGAGCGCGCAGCTGGCGGCGGGGCTCGCGCATGCCACCGCAGCCGGCGATGCCGACACGCGCGAGTGGCTCGCCCGCGTGCACAGCCCCGCCGTGGCGGCGGCGCTCGCGCGGGAGGCGGACCAGCTGCTGGACACCCACCCCGCGCGCGCCGCCGCCCTGTATGCGCTCGCCGTCGAGTGCGGGGCCGATGCCGAGCAGCTGCGCGAGGCCCGCGCGCGGGCCGCCTTCGGCGCCGGGCGCCTCGATGAGGCCGCCCGGCTCGCCGACGGCGCGGCGACGGCCACGGTGGGGCTCGCGGACATCGCCGCGGCCACGTGGGCGGCACGCGGCCAGATGACGCACGCGGATGCCGCGGCACCCGATGACGGCGGTGCGGCATCGCAGCTCGCCGCATTCGCCGTCGGCCGGATGCTGGCACCCGCCACCGATGACGGCGGCCCGACGACCCTCGCCGTGGCGATCGGGCTGCTGCGCCGCGGACTGGCCGAGACCGTGCACGGGCGAGCACGGCCGGCCCTGGTCGACCTCGTGCGCGCCGCCGAGATGTATTCCGCGTCGGGCACGACGGCGCACGTCCCCGAGCTCCCGGCCGTCGTCGCGGCGACGGCGGCGATCGCGATGGGCGACCTCGAGGCCGCCCGGGCCGTGATCGACGACGCGATCGGCGCGGGGCACGGCGGCCCCTGGGCTCAGCGTCGGCTGCTGCTGTGGCGCGCCTGGATCGCGATGCAGCGCGCGCAGCCCGCCGAAGCGAACAGCGCCCTCGCGGAAGCCACCGCCGAGGCCGACGCGTCGCCGCTGAGCCCACGGGACGCCGTGCTCGCCGATGCGGTGCGGGTCGGGCTGGCCAGGCGATACGCGGATGCCGCCGGGCTCACCGCCGCCTGGCAGCGCGCCCGCCGCGGCATCATGCGCATCGACTTCGACCTGTTCCTGCTGGCTCCGCTGACCGAGCTCGTGTGCTCCGCGGCGAAGGTCGGCGAGATCGAGCTCGTGCAGGAGGCCCTCGATGCCGCTATCGCCCTCGTCGAGCGGCTCGGCACGCCCCTATGGTCGGCGCACATACGGTGGGCGGGCGTGCAACGCGGCATCCTGCTCAATCGCCCCGACGACCTCGCCCCCCACGCGCACGCCCTCGTCGCCGCCGGAGCGACGTGCCCCGTGGCGCACGCGATGGCACGGGCAGGCCGGGTGTGGACCGCGGTGCTGTCGGGAACGGTCGACGTCGACGCCATCGAGGCGGCGGCCTCCGACCTGGCGGCGGTCGGGCTCGCCTGGGACGCCGCACGCCTGGCCGGCTACGGCGCCGGTCGCGCAGATGACCGCCGCGTCTCGGCCCGCCTACTGGCCTGCGCCCGGGAGCTGCACCCCACCGACGTCGCACGCGATCCGAGCGACGGCGCACCCGACGCCGCGCTGAGCGAACGCGAGCTCGAGGTGGCCCGGCTCGTCGTGCGGGGGCACACGTATGCCGAGATCGGCGCCGCCATCTTCATCTCGCCACGCACCGCCGAGCACCACATCGCCCACATCCGGCGTCGACTCGGCGCAGACTCGCGCTCGGACCTCATCGCCAAGCTGCGGGTGCTGCTCGGCGAGGATTCCCCCGTCCCGCCCCCTGGCGGAATCGGGGTTGCCCCCGATTCCGCCAGGTCCGCACCTGCATAGCCTCGGAATATCGCGTAAACCGCTGACTTCTGGTCAAGGGGGCCGAAAATGACTACAGCTGTTGAGACCATCGCCGATGCGCTGATCGCCTTCATTCTGAGCCTGCTGCGCGACCCTGCAGCGGCCGAGGGATTCCACGCCCAACCGGAGGCGGCGATGGCGGCGGCCGGCGTCGCCGACGCGTGCCCGGCCGACGTGCGCGCGGTGAAGCCCGTCATCATCGACCACCACAGCGTGCAACCGGTCAATCCGCCGACCCCTCCGCCGCCGCCCGACAACGTCATCGAAGAGATCTCGAACATCGTGAACCAGTTCACGACCATCGACAACCGGTCGACGCTCATCGATCAGTCCACGAACCAGAACATCTGGACCGAGGGCGGCGACGTCACCCAGGTCTTCGACCAGTCCGCGATCGCGGCCTCGGGCGACAACTCCGTGGCCGCTGGCGACGATGCCCTGCTCGACCAGTCCGACACCGATGTCACGGTCGGTGACGTGGCGATCGGCAACACGACCGACAGCTACAACGACGAGGTCGATGCGTCCGACACCGTCGAGGTGAGCATCGAGCACAGTGGGAACGTGGGCCTGTCGACGAGCGGCGGCGCGGAGTCCACCCCGGAGCCGGAAGCGGCTGCCGCGGAGTCCGCCCCGGAGCCGGAAGCGGCTGCCGCGCTGGCCGCACCGGAGCCGGAAGCGGCTGCAGCGCTGGCCGCACCGGAGCCCGAGCCGCTCATGACCGACCTCACGGCCACCGACGACGGCGATGCCGACCGGCCGCTGACGGCACCCGAACCCGAGGCGTACCCTGAGGAGATCGTTGAGGATCAGTGAGCACCGACATGGACGGCCCCTCGTCGACGGCGGCGACCGGGCGGCCTGCCCTCACCGGGCGGACCGTGCCGGAGCGTCCGCTCGTGGTGCGCCCGACCACGGCGCCGATCATCGCGAACGTGCCGCCCCCGGCATCCATCCGCGTCTCGCAGTTCTTCTGGATCCTCGCGATCGCGATCGGGGGATTCGTGGCGGTCTACTCGTTCATCATCCGCTCCGACCAGTTGCCGCTCATCGCCGACCGCGTGGAGGCGGTCACCGAGGGTCGCACCGACGCGACCTACGCGTCGGCGGCCGACATCGTCTTCTGGGTGTTCTTCACCACGCTGGTCATCATCGTGCTCGCGCAGATCGTGCTGCTCGTGTCGTTCATGGGGCGGCGTCGACGCATCCGGTGGTGGCAGTTCGCCACCTGGATGCTGTCGCTGTGCCTGCTGCTGGTTTCGCGGGAACTGGTGGCCGTCGGCGACCGCGGCGAGGTGCTGTTCCCGCTGCTCGCCCTGCTGTGCGGCCTGGTGGCGATCGCGCTGCTGTTCAGTGTGCTGCCGAAGGCCATCACCTGGTCAGCCCGGCAGTACGACCTGCGCCCCGTCTCCGGGCCCGTCGGCGGCTCCGACGGCGGCTTCTGACCGCACCTGCGCCAGGGTGCGCAGCACCGTGTGGCACGCGGCGACACCGGCACGCTCGGTGAGCGGGTTCGCGCTGCGGCGACGCCACGAGGCCAGCAGCGCATCCGCCGCCTCCTGCAGCTGCCCCGGGCTCGCGTCGTCGGCCAGGCCCAGCCGCCGGGTGGGCGGCGTGCCGTCGGCGCCGAGGATCCGCTGCGCCTCGGCGACCGTCGCCTCCGGCAGCGGGACGTCGCCACCGCGCATGGCCGCCAGCAGCGACAACTCGCGCAGCGCGTGCGAGCCCGCGGAGAGGCGCTCGATACCGTCGCGGATCGGCTGCGCGTCGTCGCGCGGACGCTCGTCCAGCAGCTTCTCGAGCCCCATCAGGATGCCGCGCACCTTCAGCACCGCCGCGCGCGAGCGGAACTGCTCGCGTAGGAATCCCTGCAGCTCGTGCACGCCGCTCTGCGCCACCAGCTGCTCGGCCAGCGCCGACGACGACCCGGCCCCGCCCCGGATGAGCGCGGTCGCCAGGCGGATGCCGAAGATGCCGAACCTGTCGAGCAGGTCGGTGCGCTCGCGCGACGTCAGCTCGACCGCATCGGACGGCCCGGTGAATCGGTCCGCCGAGACCAGCAGCAGCTCCCGGGCTTCCCGGTCGAGGGCGGCCAACCGCACGAACGCCATGTACTCGTCTTCGCGCAGCGTCCGCGCCGCCTGGGCCACGAGGCCGGCCACCGGCAGCGCACCCAGCACCAGCGAGGCCAGGTGACCCTGTTGCTCGTACCGCGCCGCCACCTTGCGCGCCGACAGCAGCGAGTCGATGCGCCCCGACCCGATCTCGTCGGCGCGCGACAGCACGCCGACCGCGCACACCGTCTGCCACGCGCCCGCGGCCGTGTCGCGGAACGCCTCGAGGAACTTCAGGTCGGCCGGGTGCAGGTGCCGCATCAAATAGATGACCGCGTCGGCCGCCGTCGCCGAGTCCGCCGGGGCGAGGAACCCCGCGGCACGGGCCGAGGTGTCGGCGGACAGCGACGCGATGCCGGGCGTGTCGATGAGGATCACCGAGCGCAATGCGCTGATCGGCCAGCCGACGTCGAGAAACGCCACATCCTCTGCGGGCGTGTCGCCGAGGTCGAACACCAGCCGGTCGTCACGGCGACGCACCCGCATCCTTCGTTCCTCCCCCGATGTGAGGTGCATCGTCACCGTCGGCACCTGCGCGTACCGGTACCACGTGACCACCCGCGTGCACTCGCCCGCGTCGGTCGGGGCGATCTGCTCGCCCAGCAGGGCGTTGAGCAGCGTCGACTTTCCAGCCTTCACCATCCCCGCGATCGCGAGGCGCAGCGGCTCGTTGCGACGGCGCTCGAGCTCGTCGATGACGGCCGTCGCCACCGCGTCGCCGCCGTACACGGCACGCGCGGTGCGCAGCAACTCGCCCGCCTCGTGCCCCGGGTCGGCGGTCACGGCACGTCGCCCGGAGAACGCGCAGCCACCGCCGCGGTCGGCTCGGGGGCCGCGGGCAGTTCGGCACTCAGCCCGTCAAGCCTGTCGAGCTGGGCGCGCAGCGCCGCGATCCGCTCGTCACGCGAGGCCGTGTAGACCGTTGCCGAGTCGCGCGCCGCGTTCAGCGCCTGCGTCACCGACTGGTGCAGCTCGTCGGCGAGCGCACCGAAGTGATCGCGCGCTGTGCGCTGCACCAGCCGCAGCCGATCCTTCAGCTGCTTGCCGACCTGGAAGGTGACGTCGTCGATGTAGCGTCGCACCTGGTTCTTCGCCTCGAACCGGCGTCGCGACAGGCGCGACGACATGTCTTCGCGATAGGCACGCCGCCCCACCAGAACGCCCGCCAGCAGCGAGAGCGGGTTGATCAGCGCCAGGCCGATCAGCCCCGTGGCAAGGCCCACCATGAGCACGCCGCCGTACGATCCACGCACGCCGATGTAAATCTTCTCGCCCGCGCCCATCTGCCCCGACTCGATGCCGGGCGGGGCGCTGACCGGATCGAGCACCCCACGGATGTCGCCGACCTCGATCGTCGGAACCCGGGTGCCGTCCTTCGTGAACAGCTCGGAGACCTCTTCGGCCAGCCACCGGGAACGCTCCTCGGTCCACACGAAGGTCTCAGAGATCACGGCGACCGTGCGCTGCTCGAGCCACTCGGTGAACTGCTCCCAGATCGGGCCGGGGTCGCCCTCTTCGATGGCCGCCTCGGCCTCGCGCTGCACCGCCCGCAGTCGATCGCGCAGGTCGTGCTCCATGTCGGCGATCAGGTCCGTGATGCCGTCCGACAGGGTGATCTGCCACCGCGCCGATCGGCTGCGGAACTCTTCGGCGCGCTCCTTGGCCGCTTCGAGCTGCGCGACCATGCGAGGCGTGTCCTCCGGGTGCAGGATGCCGTTCAGCTCGGTGCTGAGCGTCATCCGCAGCTGGTCGATCACCGATGCCAGGTCGTGCGCAGCGGCACGTTCGTGGATGAACTCGGCACGCCCGAGCACATCGCGCCGCAGGTGAGCGACCAGGGCGGGGAACCCCGACTCGTCGTTGAGGCGCGCATCCCGCAGCTCTGCGGCGAGCAGGCGCAGATCGCTCGACACCGAGAAGATCGGCACCGGGCCCACGTCGCCGAGATGACTGCGGTCGATCGCCTCGATCTCGCGCCACGTCGGGTACAGATCGGTCTTGGCGAGAACCGCCGCGACGTTCGGCGACATGCGCAGCGCGTGCCGCAGCAGCTGCACCTCGGGCTCGGTGTACTCCTGCGAGGCGTCGGACACCAGCAGCACCGCGTGCGCGGTCGACAGCGCCGACAGCGTCTCGAGGGCGTGGAACGACTCGAGCCCGCCGACCCCGGGCGAGTCGACCAGCCTCAGCCCACCCTTGAGGATCTCGCGGGGCAGCAGCACCTCGGCCTCGACGATACGGCGGGCGTTGCCCGGATTGCCGTTCTCCGACACGAAATCGGCGATCGCCTCGAGCGCGATGGGCTGCCGCTGCGCCGTGCCGGCCGGGTCGTCGGGGCGGATGAGCACGGATGCGGATGCCTCGGGCGCATACCCCACCGCAGTCGACACGCTGGTGGCGACGTCGTCGTCGACGGGGCACACGGGTGCATTGACGAGTGCGTTGATGAGCTTGCTCTTGCCCTGCTTGAACTCGCCGACGACGAGCACGCGCACGTCCGGGTCGCTCAGGCGGCGACCTGTCGCGTCGAGGTGCGCGGCGAGGTCGTCGCGACCGGCCGCGGCGGCCAGCTCGCGCGTCTCGCGCACCGTCTGTTGCATCGAGTCCCTGCGTGCAGCGTCGCTCATACGCTCTCACTTCTCCCGGGGGTGCGGTCCGTGCGGCGGAGGGTGCCCGCCGCACGGACCGCGGGTGCCGGCTCAGATGGGGAGGTCGAGGCCGACACCGGGCTCTGCACCGTCCACGGGGGGCGGGAAGTCCTCGCCCCAGATCAGATCGGCATCGACATCCCAGACCGACGTGTCCACGTTCTCGAACTCGGTGCGGAAGAGGTCGTCACCGGGCGCGAACATGTCGGAGACGGCGGGGGCCGGGTACGATCCCTCGTCGTCCACACGAGCATCTTCGGGGAGCATCCTGCGCCGATCCTATGCCTCTGCGGCTCCTGGCGATACTGCAGCGATGCTGCCCGACCGCCCCCGTGGGGGCAGCCGGGCAGAGCTGCGCGCCTCAGAACTCGAGCTCGATCTCGCCTGCGACCGCTCCCGGGCTGAGAAGGTTGACGTTCTCGAGTTCGACGTCGACATCAGTCGAGTTGTCGACCGAGTTGTCGTTGAACGCATCGTCGACGTCGATGTTCCAGTGGTCCGAGAAGTCGTAGTCGTCGTTGTACGACCCCGTCGTGTTCCCGATCGCCACGTCGCCGAGCTTCATCTCGAACGTCGAGTTGTCGACCCAGGCGTCGTCCCCCGCCGCCACGGAGTTGTCGCCGGAGGCGACCACCGCGTCGTTGCCGATCCACTGGCTGACGTTGCCGCCGCTGGCGTCACCGCCGACCGCGAACCCGCCGCCGCCGTCGCCGCCGTCACCGTCCCCGCCGCCGCCGGCCAGCGAGATGCCGCCGTCGCCGCCGTCCGACTCTCCGCCGACTCCGACGCCGACGCCTCCGACGCCGAGCAGGCCGCCGCCGACTCCGACTCCGACGCCGGTTCCGCCGTCGCCGTCCCCTCCACCGTTGCCGCCGGCGAGTCCGCCGCCGCCGCCGTCGCCGCCGCCGGCGAGTCCGCCGAGCGCGACCGCTGCGCCGCCGTTGCCGGCCGCCGCTGTGATGTTCTGGTTGACGGACTGGTCGACGTTCGTCGAACGGTTGTCGATGTCGATCGAGCCGCCGCCGCCGCCCATCGCCCCGGCCAGCGAGCCCCCGCCGTGACCGGCGCTGCCGACGATGTTGATGTCGTCGAAGCCGAGGTTGTACTGCCGCACGCCCGCGTTGATCGAGTTGTCGTTCGCCGAGTTGAAGAGCGTCTGGTTGCCCGAGTCGTGGACCGAGTTGTCGTTGTTCGAGTCGGTGTCGTTGTACGAGTTGGTGTCGTTGTACGAGTTGTTGTCGTCGTGCGAATCCGTGTCGTTGAACGAGTTGGTGTCGTTGTACGAGTTCTTGTCGGAGTTGTCCGTGTTGTCAGTGTTCCCCGACAGCAGGTCGTTGTTGGACAGAACGTCGTCGACGACGGTCTGAACCCCCAACAGGTTGTTGTTCATGTCAGCCATGGCTCTTCCCTCTTTCAGATCTCGGATGGCCTGTCGAGAAGAGTCTTCGCTTCACGCCCCGCCTCGGCATCGGGGGTCCCCCCGGAACCCCGGGGGGCCGATGGGGGGATTGCGGGGGGTGCCCTCCGGGTATGGGTCCGGCAGAGAGATGTGCCCGTATGCTGGCGCGATGGATGTCGCGGAGTTGACGGCGCTGCTGACCCCGGAGGGTCTGGACCTGCTCGCGGGCATGCCCGACATCGACTCCACGGCCGACGTCACCCGCGAGGTGTCCGGGTTGCGCGCAGCCGGCCACTCCCCCGAGCTGGTGTCGGCGGTGGTCGGTCAGGCGCGGCTGCGCGTGCGGGCACGAGCCAAGTTCGGGGCGTTCGCAGACCGGCTGCTGTTCACGCCGGCGGGGCTGGAACAGGCGACCCGGATGCCGGTGGCCGCCGTCCACGCCCGGCGCTTGCGCGACGCGGGGGTTCCCCGCGTGGTCGACCTCGGCTGCGGCATCGGGGGCGACGCACTGGCGTTCGCCGCGGCGGGCCTGCCCGTGCTCGCGGTGGACGCCGACGAGGTGACGGCAGCGCTGGCCGCGTTCAATCTCGCCCCGTTCCGCGACGAGACCGAGGTGCGTCACGGCCGGGCCGAAGACGTCGCCCTCGCCGACGGCGACGGTGCCTGGATCGACCCGGCACGTCGCACGGCGGGCCACACCGAGACCGCCCGCGTGCGCGCGGCCGAATACACACCGCCGCTGGACTGGGTCTTCGGTGTCGCCGCGCGGCACCCGGCGGGCGTCAAGCTCGGCCCGGCGTTCGATCGGGCAGAGATCCCCGGCGACGTCGAGGCGCAGTGGGTGAGCGCCGACGGCTCGGTGGTCGAGCTGGCACTGTGGTCGGGTGCGCTGGCGCGCCCCGGCGTGCGCCGCGCCGCCCTGGTGCTGCGCGGCGATGGGGCACACGAGCTCACGGCCCCGGCCGACGCCCCCGACGAACCGGTGCGCGCGCTCGGTGCGTACGTGCACGAACCCGATGGTGCCGTGATCCGCGCTCGGCTGATCGGCGAGGTCGCCCGATCGCTCGAGGCCGGCATGCTCGACCCGCGCATCGCCTACCTCACCTCGGATGCGCCGCTGACGAGCCCGTTCGTGCAGTCCTTCCGGGTGCGCGAGACGATGCCCGCGAAGGTCCCGCGCATCGATGCAGCGCTGCGGGCGCACGGCGTCGGCACGCTCGAGATCAAGAAGCGCGGCGTCGACATCGACCCGGCACAGTTCCGCCGCCGGCTCACCCTCAACGGTGACCGGTCGGCGACCCTGATCGTCACCCGGGTGGGCGCGAAGCGGCTGGCGATCCTCGCCGACCGGGTGTAGCCCGCATCACATGCGGCCGGCGGCCCACACCAGCCAGCCGGCGCTGTACAGGGTCGCGGAGCAGCCGAGCACCAGCGCCCAGACGGCGACGGCACGGCTCTCCCACGGGCGGCGCATCGCGAATACCGCGCCGACGATGCCGACCAGCCCGAGCGGCAGCCCCCACCCGACGAACAGCGACACGATCAGCGCCAGGATCGAGAACGCGAGCGCCCAGCCGGCCGACCCCCGGCGGGGGCGCGCGGGTTCGGGCGGCGGCATCCACGCGGGCAGCACGTCGGCTCCGCTGCCGTCCTCGGCGGGCCCGGACTGCGATTGGGTGGGTACGGCGGCGGTGGGCAGCCGGTCGAACCGTTCCCGGGGCGTGCCGGGAACCCGGGGAGCGTCGGGTGCCTGCGCCACCAGCGGCGGCTCGTGTGCGGCGGGGTCACTCGGGGTGCTCATGACACTGCCACCTGGATCTCGGTGACCGGAAGGGTCGAGTCGGCTCCGAACGCAAGGGTCGACGGCGGCCGGCCCTCGGCGATGAGCTCGGCGGCCAGTGCGGCGATCATCGCGCCGTTGTCGGTGCACAGCGACAGCGGCGGGATCCGCACGGTGATGCCGGCGGCATCCGCCCGCTCTATCGCCACCTCGCGCAGACGACGGTTCGCGATCACGCCACCGCCGAGCAGCAGCCGGGGCACGTCGTGATCGGCGCACGCGGCGAGTGCCTTGGTGACCAGCACGTCCACCACCGCCTCACGGAAGCTCGCCGCGACATCGGCCACCGGCACGTGCTCTGCTGCCTGAACCCACCGCGCCACCGCGGTCTTCAGTCCCGAGAACGAGAAGTCGTAGCGATGAGCAGCCAGGTCGGAGGCCCGCGACAGTCCGCGCGGGAACGCGATCGCGGCCGAGTCGCCCGTGGCGGCGGCACGGTCGATCTCGGGTCCGCCCGGGTAGGGCAGGCCGAGCAGCCGCGCGACCTTGTCGAAGGCCTCACCGGCGGCGTCGTCCATCGTCTCGCCGAGCAGCTCGACGTCGGAGGCGAGGTCGCGCACGAGCAGCAGCGACGTGTGCCCGCCCGACACGAGCAGTGCCACGGTGGGGTACTCGATCGGCGGGGCCGTGGCATCCACGATGTCGGCGGCGATGTGGCCGACCAGGTGGTTCACCGCGTACAGGGGCTTTCCGAGCGACACCGCGAGCGCCTTGGCGGCACCGATGCCGACCATCAGCGCGCCCGCGAGGCCCGGGCCAGAGGTCACGGCGATCGCGTCGAGGTCGCGGAAAGAGACGGATGCCTCGCGCAGCGCCGTCTCGATCGTCGGCCGCAGCGCCTCGAGGTGTGCGCGCGCGGCCACCTCGGGCACGACGCCGCCGTAGCGGGCGTGCTCGTCCATGCTGCTGGCGATCGTGTTGGCCAGCAGCGTGCGGCCGCGCACGATGCCGATGCCGGTCTCGTCGCAGCTCGTCTCGATGCCGAGAACGAGAGGTTCGTCGCGGTTCATCAGCACCATCCCTTGCCCGCTGTCGTGGCCCGCAATTCAGGCTGATCGCGCGCCGCAGCGGGCGACTCACCGCCGGACGCGGTTTCGTCCTGAGTTGTGACGCGCTCCGCGGCCCACCCACGCAGATCGAGCTTCATGACGACGGCGTCGACGTCGTCGGGCTGGTAGTACCGCGGCTTGCGGCCGATCTCGGCGAATCCCTCCGAGGCGTACAGCGCCTGCGCGACAGGGTTGTCGGCGCGCACCTCGAGGAACATGTCACGGACAGAACGACGGGATGCCTCGACCAAGAGCGCCTCGAGCAGTGCGCGTCCGCGACCCC
>NZ_JBKEAF010000113.1:0-4541 GCF_047971895.1 Microbacterium sp. | reverse complement strand
GGGCGAGTTCCTCAAGATCGTGCACGAGTTCCTGATCGGCGAACGCGGTTTCTACGAGGGCATCTTCGCGGCGCTGCGCATTCCGTACGCGCCGATCCACTGGGCCAGCGACATCAATGTCGACCTCGCCGAGCGCGTCGACAAGACGGCGCGTGTGCAGGAGCTGATCAACTCCTTCCGGGTACGCGGTCACCTGATGGCCGACATCGACCCGCTCGAGTATGTGCAGCGCACGCACCCCGACCTGGAGATCGAACAGCACGGACTGACGTTCTGGGATCTCGACCGTGAGTTCGTCACCGGCGGGTTCGGCGGCAAGCGGATCATGAAACTGCGCGACATCCTCGGGGTGCTGCGCGATTCGTACTGCCGCACGATCGGCATCGAGTACATGCACATCCAGGACCCGGTACAGCGCAAGTGGTTCCAGGAGAACCTCGAGGTCAAATACCAGAAGCCGACGCACGCCGAGCAGCTGCGCATCCTCAGCAAGCTGAACCAGGCCGAGGCGTTCGAGACGTTCCTGCAGACGAAGTTCGTCGGTCAGAAGCGCTTCTCGCTCGAGGGCGGCGAGTCGCTGACGCCGCTGCTCGATCAGATCCTCAAGGGTGCTGCCGAGGCGGGCCTCGACGGCGCCGCGATCGGGATGGCGCACCGTGGCCGCCTCAACGTGCTCACGAATATCGCCGGCAAGACCTACGGCCAGGTGTTCCGTGAGTTCGAAGGCTCGGTCGCCGTGGGCAACAAGAGCGGCTCGGGGGACGTCAAGTACCACCTCGGCACCGACGGCACGTTCGTGGCCGAGGGCGGTGAGTCGCTGCCCGTGCACCTCGCGGCCAACCCGTCGCACCTCGAGACCGTCGACGGCGTGCTCGAGGGCATCGTGCGCGCCAAGCAGGACCGCAAGCCGATCGGCTCGTTCTCGTATCTGCCGATCCTCGTGCACGGCGATGCCGCGTTCGCCGGGCAGGGCGTCGTCGTCGAGACGCTTCAGATGTCGCAGCTGCGGGGCTACCGCACGGGCGGCACCATCCACGTCGTCGTGAACAACCAGGTCGGCTTCACGACGACCCCACAGGACGGGCACACCTCGGTGTACGCGACCGACGTCGCCAAGACGATCCAGGCGCCGATCCTGCACGTCAACGGCGACGACCCCGAGGCCGTCGTGCACGTGGCCGAGGTGGCGTTCCGCTACCGCGAGCAGTTTCATCGCGACATCGTCATCGATCTCGTCTGCTACCGCCGCCGCGGCCACAACGAGGGCGATGACCCGTCGATGACGCAGCCGCTGATGACGAGCCTCATCGAGGCGAAGCGCTCGGTGCGCCGCCTGTACACCGAGGCGCTCGTGGGTCGCGGCGACATCACCGAGGAGGAGTACGAGAAGGCGAAGCAGGATTTCCAGGGCCGACTCGAGATCGCCTTCACCGAGACCCATGAAGCCGAGACCGGCGCGAACGAGGTCGTCGACCAGGCGGCGCTGGCCGCAGCGCAGGAGGAACGGCAGCCGGGCGAGCTGGAGACCACGGGCGTGTCTCGCGGGATCGTCGAGAAGATCGGCGACGCGTTCACCAATAGGCCCGAGGGGTTCACGGTGCACACGAAGCTGCAGCAGCTGCTCGAGAAGCGCCTCGACATGAGCCGCAACGGCAACATCGACTGGGCGTTCGGCGAACTGCTCGCGTTCGGTTCGCTGCTGCTGGAGGGCACCCCCGTGCGCCTGGCCGGCCAGGACTCCCAGCGCGGCACGTTCGTGCAGCGCCACTCGGTGCTGCACGATCGTACGAACGGCCAGGAATGGATCCCGCTGACCAACCTCAGCGAGACCCAGGGTCGGTTCTGGGTGTACAACTCGCTGCTCAGCGAGTACGCGACCATGGCGTTCGAGTACGGCTATTCGGTCGAGCGGTCCGACGCGCTTGTGCTGTGGGAGGCGCAGTTCGGCGACTTCGCCAACGGCGCGCAGTCGGTCATCGACGAGTACATCTCGGCAGCCGATCAGAAGTGGGGCCAGCAGTCGAGCGTCGTGCTGCTGCTCCCCCACGGGTATGAGGGCCAGGGACCCGACCACTCGTCGGCGCGCATCGAGCGCTACCTGCAGCTGTGCGCGCAGGACAACATCATCGTGGCGCGGCCGTCGACCCCGGCATCCTATTTCCACCTGCTGCGCCGCCAGGCATACACCCGGCCGCGGCGCCCCCTCGTCGTGTTCACCCCGAAGGCGATGCTGCGGCTGCGCGGGGCGACCAGCGCGGTCGAGGACTTCACGAGCGGCCGCTTCGAGCCGGTGCTCGATGACGATCGCGGTGTCGACAAGAGCGCCGTGACGCGCGTGCTGCTGCACTCGGGCAAGATCCACTGGGACCTGCGGGCCGAGCTCGACAAGAACCCGAACCCCGGGATCGCGCTCGTGCGCCTCGAGCAGTTCTACCCGGCACCGGTCGACGAGTTGCGTGCCGTCATCGAGACGTACCCGAATGCCGAGCTCGTGTGGGTGCAGGACGAGCCCGAGAACCAGGGTGCATGGCCGTTCATCGCACTCGAGGTCGTTCCGCATCTGCCCGGCCGTGCGATCCGCTGCGTGTCGCGTCCGGCCGCGGCATCGCCGGCGACCGGGTCGCCGAAGGTGCACGCCGCCGAGAGCGCTGAGATCCTGGAGCAAGCGCTCGCGCGGTAGGGACGCGCCGTACGCGGTGATTGATCCCGTGCGACGGTTGATGTCGCGTTGCGGCCGGTCTAGAACTGCGGCAGGTCAAGATCGACGGTGTGGCCAGTGGGACTGACCCAGTGTTCGGCACCCGTGTCGGGGTGCCTCTCGTGCTGTGATCGGGCCATAGCGGCATGCAGCCGGGCGGTCGGTCCGTGCACGGTGGGGGTTGACATTCCGTCGTCCCCGCCGGTGAGCCACACCGTGCGGTGCTCCGCCGCCTGGGGATCGCCGGGCGGCAGCACCCATTCCGTGGGGTCCACGTCGATCATGTCGGCTGGATCGATCAGCTCTGCGCGGTGACGCCGTCACCCGGTGTCGGCAGAGACCACTTCAGTGATGAAGGCGCGCTCTCCTGCGTTGTGCGCCGCTCGATCGTGCCCGAGGGTGCGAGCAAGATGACGGGCTTCGGATCAGGTCCACCACTGCCGTCGAGCCCACGTGGTCGATCTCAGCATGGAAAGCCGGAGGGCAACCGCTTCTGCGTCATCGACGCGGCGGACTGGACGGGCTGGGCGCGGCGTCGAGGGCAGCCTCGGCCGCCGCGATGGATGCCGCGCGGTCGCCGGCCACGAGGCCCAGCCGCGTGCGGCGGTCGAGCAGGTCGTCGATGGTCAGCGCACCCTCGGCGATGACGCCCCACGCGAGCTCCTGCGCAGTGACTCCGTGCGCTGCGTCGATGCCGCCGGGAAGGGCGGCGACGGCGGACGCCTCGGTGCCGTAGCGGCGCACGTACCGCGCCGGGGCGGAGAGGGTCGCCAGACGCGCGCGCGGCCAGGCGCCGACAAGCCCCAGGTCGCGGGTGCGGGATGCCGGGGCCACCAGCCCCCGGCCGGCGATGGCCGCATCGACCCCGTCCTGGGCCATACGGCGATACGTGGTGAGCTTGCCCCCCACCACGCTGAAGACGCCCGATGCGGACTCGAGGATCGCGTGCTGGCGCGAGATGTCGGAGGTCGCACCCCCGGCGTCTCCTTCGGGCACGAGCAGCGGACGCAGCCCCGCGAACGACCCGAGCACGTCGCTGCGGCCGAGCGGCTCCTCCAGCGCGAGGCTCACCGTGTCGAGGAGCATCGTGATCTCCTCCTCCGAGGCCTCGGCGACATCGGGCACCGGGCCATCCACGGGTACGTCGGTGAGCCCCGCGTATACGCGGCCGTGCGGCGCGGGAAGGGTGAACACCATACGGCTGCGCGATCCCGGCAGCGGCACGGTGAGCGAGACGTCCGATCCGCCGAAGCGCGCCGCGTCGAGCACCAGATGCGTCCCCCTGCTGGGTCGCAGCCGTACGCTCGCATCGACCTGCCCCGCCCACACGCCAGCGGCGTTGAGCACCGCCCGGGCACGCACGGCGAGCGTCTGACCGGTCAACTCGTCGCGCAGCGTCGCTCCGTTCCCAGTGACGTCGACGGCGGCGACGCGCGTGAGCACGCGCGCACCGAACCCGGCGGCCGTGCGGGCGACCGCCACCACGAGCCGCGCGTCGTCGACGAGCCGGCCGTCCCATCCGCGGATCGCACCGCGCAGTCCGTCGCCGCGCACCGCGGGCGCGACGCGCAGCACCTCGTCGGCGCCGATCACCCCCGGAGGCGGCAACACACGGCCCGGTGTGCCCACGACACGGCGCAGCGCATCGCCCAGCAGATAGCCGGCGCCGACGTAGGCGCCGCGGTATCGATGCCCCGGAGCGAACAGCGGCAGGCCCTGCGCCAGGGGCCGAGTCAGGTGCGGCGCCGTGCGCGTCATGAGCACGTGCCGTTCGGCGGCGCTCTCGTGCGCGATGCCGAACTGCCCCGACGCCAGGTAACGGAGGCCGCCGTGCACGAGCTTC
>NZ_JBKEAF010000119.1:0-4045 GCF_047971895.1 Microbacterium sp. | reverse complement strand
TCCATGACGTGCGCAATGTTCAGCGATCCGAGATTGCAGGAGATGTCCTTCCCGACTGTCTCGTAGGTGAGGTCCTCGTGGTAGGTGGACGCGGTAGAGACCTGAAGGATTTCTGAACACAAGTTGCTCATCGTGATCCGGCCATCGATCGGATTGGCGCGGTTCACCGTGTCCTCGAAGACCAGGTAGGGGTAGCCCGACTCGAATTGGATCTCGGCGAGGGTCTGGAAGAACCGGCGCGCACTGATCTTCGTCTTCGTGATCCGGGCGTCGTTGACCATCTCCTGGTACTTGTCGGTCACCAATATCTCTGTGAAGGGCACCCCATAGACCCGTTCGACGTCATACGGGCTGAACAGGTACATATCGTCGTTGTCACGGGCCAGCTGGAATGTGATGTCCGGAATCACGACACCCAGGCTGAGCGTCTTGATCCGGATCTTCTCGTCGGCGTTCTCCCGCTTGGTGTCCAGGAATCGGTAGATGTCGGGGTGATGCGCGTTGAGGTAGACCGCACCGGCCCCCTGCCGGGCACCGAGCTGGTTGGCGTAGCTGAAGCTGTCTTCGAGGAGCTTCATCACGGGGATGATGCCCGAGGACTGGTTCTCGATCTGCTTGATCGGCGCCCCGGACTCGCGGATGTTCGACAGCAGCAAAGCCACGCCGCCGCCACGCTTGGACAGCTGCAGCGACGAGTTGATGCCGCGCGAGATCGACTCCATATTGTCTTCGATGCGCAGCAGAAAGCACGAGACGAGCTCGCCGCGCTGAGCCTTGCCGGCGTTGAGGAAGGTCGGGGTGGCCGGCTGGAACCGCCCCGAGATGATCTCCTCGACCAGCTGCACCGCGAGCTCCTGGTCGCCGTCGGCCAGCCCGAGCGCCGTCATCACCACGCGGTCCTCGAAGCGCTCGAGGTAGCGCTTGCCGTCGAAGGTCTTGAGCGTGTAGCTCGTGTAGTACTTGAACGCGCCGAGGAACGTCTCGAAGCGGAACTTCTTCGAGTAGGCCAGATCGTTGAGCTGCTGGATGAACGTGAATGGATACTGCTCGAGCACGGCGCCCTCGTAGTACTCCTTCTCGACGAGGTAGTCGAGACGCTCCTTCAGCGAGTGGAAGAAGACGGTGTTCTGATTCACGTGCTGCAGGAAGTACTCGCGCGCCGCCCGTTTGTCGGCGTCGAACTGGATCTTGCCGTCCACGCCGTACAGGTTGAGCATCGCGTTGAGGGAGTGAAAATCCATCCCCCCGAACCGCTGATCGTCCTTGAACGACGTATCGATCATCGCTGTGTCCACCATTGCTCCAGTCCTGCGCTCACGCGCTCGACGTCCTCCGACGTGCCGAACAGCTCAAGCCGGTACAAGTGCGGCACGTGGCACTTGCGGCTGATGATGTCGCCGGCGAGACAGTATGACTCGCCGAAATTCGTGTTTCCCGCGGAGATGACCCCGCGAAGGTGGTGCCGGTTGCGCTCGTCGTTGAGGAACCGGATCACCTGCTTGGGCACGGCGCCCTTCTCGACCTCTCTACCCTGGCCGCCCCCGTAGGTCGGCGTAACCAGGACGAAGGACTCATCCACGCGGAGGGCGTCCTCCGCCGTGTGAAGCGGAATCCGCCGCGCCGGAAGTCCGAGCTTCTCGATGAATCGCGCCGTGTTGCCCGACACGCTCGAGAAGTAGACGAGCAGTGGCGCCCGCGTGAGCGTCTGCATGACGCATCCCTCGATCCCTGAGCCTGCCGCGATTCCTGAGCCTGCCGAAGGATCAGGCCAGACGAGACGCGAGCTCGTCGATCTTGTCGGGGCGGAAGCCCGACCAGTGGTCCTCGTCCGTGATCACGACCGGCGCCTGCAAGTAGCCGAGCGCCTTGACCTGCTCGAGCGCGGACGGGTCTTCGGAGAGGTCGAGGACCTCGTATTCGATGCCCTTCGAGTCCAGCGCACGGTACGTCGCGTTGCACTGCACGCAGGCGGGCTTGGTGTAGACAGTGATCGCCATTTCGACCCGTCTCTCCCCTCTTTCCGAATCTTGACCGGCAGACCCCCGCCGGGATAGCAATACTACATATGGGTGCCGACATCAGAAAGCACCACAAGGGATAGTAGTTACATTCGTGTAGTTTTCCACCGCTCCTACGGAGTACAACACAGGTTTTCCACCGTTTCATCCACACCTTGCACCGCGATCCAACGGCCGGAAAACCCCTGGATCACGGCCGTTTCGGCGGTTGCTCGAAAGGCTCTCCACAGACGAGACGATAGAACCTGCCACCGACATGCGAATTCCTGTGGATGACGCCGTCTCGGCGTGTCGCGAATCGGTAGCGTGTACTCGTGGCGGCAGCGGCGGGTTATCGGGAGCTCCTCAGCACCCCGGGGGTCGGGCGCATCATCGCCGCCCAGCTGACGGCGCGGTTCCCCAGCGGCATGATGAGTCTCGGCATCCTGCTGCACGTGCACCACATCACCGGCTCGTACGGATCCGCCGGAGTCGTGCTCGCCGCCACCTCGATCGGCCAAGCGGCCTCAGGCCCGGTCACCAGCCGCTGGATGGGGCGCTGGGGTATGCGGCGCGTGCTCACCCTCACCACCGCCGTGTGCGCCGCCGCGATCCTCGGCCTCGCGCTGTCACCGGCGGTGCTGTCGCTGCTCATGGTGCTCGGCGCGGTGGCCGGGCTCGCGACGCCGCCCGTGCAGTCGGCCGTGCGCACGATCTACCCGAAGCTCGTCAGCGCACGGCATCTGACACCGCTGTTCTCGCTGGACGCATCGCTGCAGGAGATCATCTGGATCCTCGCACCCGTGCTCATCACGTTCGTGTCGATGCAGGTGGGCACCGTGACCGGCCTGCTGGTGGTCGTGGTGATCCTGTGCGGCGGCGGCACGTGGTTCATCCTCTCCCCCGAGGTCGGACAGGTGCGCATCCCGCCCAGCCGCCGCGCATTCGGCAAGGTGCTCGCCCGGCCCGCCGTGCTGCTGTCCACCGTCTGCGGCTTCCTGCTCGTCGGCGCATGCGCCGCGGTCGAGGTCGGGGTGGTCGCCACGTTCAGCGAGGGCGATCTGCGCGCAGGCCTCGTGCTCGCCGTCTTCTCCCTGGGCAGCCTCGTGGGCGGTCTCGGATCGGGGCGCATCCCGATCGGGCGGTGGGCGATGGCCCGGCGCATGGCGATCGTCACGGTCGGCCTGGCCCTGACGATGATCGCCCTCAACGTGTGGTGGATCGGCGGCGCCCTGTTCTTCGCCGGCATCGGCGTGGCCCCGGCGTTCGCGGTGCTGTTCGCGATGACCTCGGCCAGCGTGAAGTTCAGCGACACCGCCGAGGCGTTCGGCTGGGTCGGCACCGGCCAGCTCATCGGCGCGGCGGCGGGATCGGCGGTGGCCGGGTTCCTCATCGACGGTGTCGGCGAGCTGGGCGCGTACGGTGCCGCCGCGGCCTTCGCCGCCCTGGGCATGATCGTCGCGGTGGTTTTCCTGCGAGGATTCCCGGATCTGCGTCACCGCGACGCCAGCCCGATCCCCGACACCGAGCCGATCGGCACAATCACCCCGGTACCGGGGGCGACAATGGAGCAGTGAACGAGTTCGATCCGAGGACGATCCTGCCCGACGCACTGCTGGAGCGCTTCCGCGAGCGCGCGGCGGCGCACGACCGGGAGAACACCTTCCCCGACGACGACCTGGCCGAGCTGCGCGCCCTCGGGTACACCGCGATCCTCGTGCCGCGTGAGCTGGGGGGCGGCGGGCTCGGCCTCGCCGAGGCATCCATCCTTCAGCAGCGCCTGGCCGCCGCCGCGCCCGCGACGGCCCTCTCAGTCAACATGCACCTCATCTGGACGGGCGTGGCAAAGGTGCTCGCCGACCGCGGCATCGACAGCCTGCGCTTCGTACAGCAGGGGGCCGCGGCCGGCGAGGTGTTCGCGTTCGGGATCAGCGAGGCGGGCAACGACCTCGTGCTGTTCGGAAGCGATACGGATGCTGCGCCCCGGCCGGACGGATCGTACGCCTTCACCGGGACGAAGATCTTCACGTCGCTCGCCCCGGTCTGGA
>NZ_JBKEAF010000110.1:0-3408 GCF_047971895.1 Microbacterium sp. | reverse complement strand
GCATCAATGTAGGCGCGGTAGGTGGCCTCCGCGGCGGCGAAGGCCTCTTCCTCGCTCGAGAACGGGGGAGTGGCGGTCGGCTCGGGAGCGGGGGAGGCGAGGCATCCACTCATCGCCATCAGGGTGACGAGCAGCACGGGGATCAGTGCAGAGCGGCGGATCACGCCACAACGGTAGCGAGATCCCGAGGCCGAGCTCAGGAGTTGTCCACAGGCTCGACCCACGCGTATGCGCTTCAGGTCGGTGCGCGTTCGACGAGTTCAACGTCGATGAGGTGCCAGCGCAGCAAGGCAGCATCGTCCGTGATCGCGGCGCTGCGCGCGTTGATCTCGGGGTTCCGACATCGAGCACGCGACGCCGGGTTAGCGCGAGAGGGAACGTATGCGGCATGCTCGAAGGACCACGCAGATCCACGCCTCACGGAAGAACATGGCATGACCATCGGAATAGGCATTGCGCTCCTGATCATCGGGGTGATCCTGTCGTTCGCCTTCGACGTCAAGGTCGGCTGGTTCAACCTCTACGTCGTCGGCTACACGGTCATGGGCCTCGGCTTCCTGGTGCTCGTCGTCGGTGTCGCCCGCGCGGTCGTGCGTCGCGGCAAGGCCGCGGATGCGACAGACAGTACGACGAGCGACGACGACGCCGGCCCGGCATCCTGACCTACCGACGTCTCCGTGGCCGGGGCTGGTCGAGCCCCATCACGATGCGTGTGCGACGACGTTCGAACACGACGAAGCAGATACCCACCAGCCAGATCGGCACCTGCGTGAGAAACGCCAGCCTGAACGCGTTCAGCGTATAGGTCTCGGGGGTGCCGGCACCCTGGATGTCGAGGGCCGCCCCGATCAGGAAGATCGCGATGAGCGCGGCCAGAAAGCCTCCGACGTTCGTGATCCCGGTGGCGGTGCTGAGCCGGTGGGCGGGGTTGTGCGTGCGTGCGTGGTCGAACGCGATCATGGATGCTGGCCCGCCCGTGCCGAGCGCGATGGCGAGCACGAACAGCAGCCACAGCGGTGCCGTGCCCGGCCAGGCGATCACCACCAGCCATGACACCAACTGGAAGATGGCGGTCGGCAGCACCAACGCGCGCGAACGCAGATGCGGGATGCGCGCCGACAGCGCCCCGAGGATCGGCCCGAGCACCATCCCGACGACTACGTACACGGTCGTGACGGTCGCCGCGACCCCCGCGGTGAGTCCTTCACCGGCGGTCAGGAACGGCACGCCCCACAGCATGATGAACGCGGTGCCCGCGAACGGCGTGGTGAAGTGCGACCAGAACGCCAGCCGGGTGCCGGGGTGCGACCATGCCGCACGCAGGCCCACCCGTGTGTCGACCGCCGAGGTCACCACGCGCACGGCGCCCGTGTCGGTGTCGACCGAGACGTCGGCTTTGCGCTCGGGGGGATGGTTGCGCACGATCAGCCAGAGCAGGACGGCGAACAGGATGCCGAGCCCGGCGATGCTGCCGAAAGTGATCGTCCATGTCGTCGCGTGCAGCAAGGCCGCCAACGGGACGAGGGCGATGAGCTGACCGGTGAGTCCGACGATGCCGGTCAGCTGCACCATCACGGGACTGCGCTGCGCCGGGAACCACGTGGCGATGAGCCGCAGCACACTGGGGAAGACGGCAGCGTCTCCGGCACCCAGCAGCATGCGCGCGAAGATCGCCACGCCGACATCGGGGGAGAGGGCGATAACGAGCTGACCGGCGGCCATGAGGACCATGCCGATCGTCATGATCGGCCGCGCGCCCCAGCGGTCGAGCCACAGCCCGACCGGGATCTGCATGATGCCGTAGACCGCCAACTGCAGCACGGCGAACATCGACAGCGTCGAGGCGTCGGCGTGAAAACGGTCGGCCGTGTCGACGCCGACGCCCGCGAGCGAGGTGCGGTTGGTGACGGCGAGCACGTAGGCGGCGACGCTGACGCCCCAGATCAGCCAGGCACGGGCCGGATGCCACGTGAAGGCGGGCGATGTCAGGCTCACGGCCGTCTCCTCATCGGATCGCGGGGGGCGGCTCCGCCGTCACCGTGCTCGAGTGCGCCGTCAGTCGCTCGCCGGCCTGCCGCGAGGCGCAGAACGCCCACCACGCCAGCGGCCGGCGACTGCCCTTGCGGTACACACGGTGGCGCACCTGCGCGTCCTCGGGGAGTGCGGCGCCGGCCGCCACGCGCACGCTGGGGAGGATGACCGAAGCCGCCGCCTCGTAGCCTCTGCTGGAGGGGTGCAGGCCGTCGAGTGCAGAGAACATGCCGACCGGATCGTCCCGGAATAGCGGCCCGAGTGTGTCGACCAGCGACACCGAGCGCCCACCGGCCCGCAACGTCACGATGGCCTGACCTGTGGCCAACACGCGGCTCGAAGAAGCGCAGCGGCTGCCCGAACGTGTAAACGGTGCCCAGATCGGGACACGTCGCGACGACCACCTGGGTGCCTTCGCGGCGCAGTTCGCGCACGACCGCCCACAGCGGCCACAGCGCGCCGGGCAGGCGCGTGAGCCGCATCACGTCGTTGGCACCGACGACGATGACCACCACATCCGGTGTCGCACGCTCGCGAAGGAGCGCGAGCTGGGTGACAAGGGCGGTCGATTCTGCGCCGACCTCGCCGACATTGGTGAGCACGACGGGGCGAGTGGATGCCGCGGCCAGCCCTCTCGCCAGGATCACCCCGGGCGTTCCCGCCGGGTTTTCCGCGCCGTAACCGACCGCCAGCGAGTCGCCCATCAGCCCCAGTGCGAGGGGCGAGCCGGGATGCTCCGCGCCGAACGTCCCGCTGAACGGCACCATCGGGCCCAGCCGCGTGCGTCCCAGCCGCCCGCGAACGAGCAAGCCCTGTGCCGTCGCAACCAGGAGCAGCGCGGCAGCGGCACCGAGGATCACGCCGACGACGATGCCCAGACCCCGCAACAGCCACGCTGCCAGCCGCACCGGCCACCACGACACCGACCACTCCCACCGCTCCGACATTCTGCCTCCCAGGCTCCAGCGTATTCAGGTAGATCAATGTAGATCGCTTTCGTAGGGTGCACACGTGAAAACCGTGTCAGCACGAGAGCTCTACCAGAACCCCGCGGCCACGTTGCGAGATGTCGAAGCGGAGGAGTGATGACGTCGTACGACGTCGACACGTCGGTTCCGGGGCGTGTGCTGCTGTGCCACTCGTCGACGGCGATGTCCTGGTCCCTGGATGCCGCCGAGCAGGACGCCCTGCTGTCATCACGCTCTTCACGTGCCCGTCCAGGGTGGGCTCGCGGGTGTCGTGGGGAGGTGTGATCGCCGCGCAATCGCTTCCGCGCGAGTGTACAGACGCTGGCACCACGGGTGCATACTGGGCCGTATGAACGAGACTACTTTCACTGTCGATTCCGCCGACGGACTCCATCTGCACGTGTACCGG
>NZ_JBKEAF010000012.1:0-15959 GCF_047971895.1 Microbacterium sp. | reverse complement strand
CGACAAGTCCATCCCCGGGATGCTGATGGCCTCGGCGCGTCTCGACCTGTCCAGCGTGTTCCTCTATGCCGGATCGATCGCCCCCGGCTGGGTGAAGCTGTCGGACGGCACCGAGAAGGACATCACGATCGTCGACAGCTTCGAGGGCGTCGGCGCGTGCCTGGCCGGCCGGATGAGCGAAGCCGACCTCAAGCGCATCGAGTGCGCCTTCGCTCCCGGCGAGGGCGCGTGCGGTGGCATGTACACCGCGAACACGATGGCGTCGGTCGGTGAGGCGCTGGGCCTGAGCCTGCCGGGGTCGGCCGCGCCGCCGTCTGCGGACCGCCGCCGTGACTACTTCGCGCACCGCTCCGGCGAAGCGGTCGTGGGCCTGCTCAAGCAGGGCATCACCACGCGCGACATCCTCACCCCGGAGGCGTTCGAGAACGCCATCGCCCTCGCGATGGCCCTCGGCGGATCCACGAACGTCGTGCTGCACCTGCTCGCGATCGCACGGGAGGCGGAGGTCGAGCTCAACCTGCACGACTTCAATCGCATCGGCGACAAGGTGCCGCACGTGGCCGACATGAAGCCGTTCGGCAAGTACGTCATGAACGACGTCGACCGGCACGGCGGCATCCCGGTGATCATGAAGGGGATGCTCGATGCCGGCCTGCTGCACGGCGATGCGCTGACCGTCACGGGCAAGACGCTCGCCGAGAACCTCGAAGAGCTGAACCCCGACCCGATCGACGGCGAGGTCATCCACCGCATCGACGACCCGATCCATGTGACCGGCGGTCTCACCGTGCTGATGGGCTCGATGGCACCCGAGGGCGCGGTCGTGAAGTCGGCCGGCTTCGACGCCGACGTGTTCGAGGGCCCGGCGCGGGTGTTCGAGCGCGAGCGCGCCGCCATGGACGCGCTCGAGGCCGGAGAGATCTCCGCGGGCGACGTCGTGGTGATCCGGTACGAGGGCCCCAAGGGCGGCCCGGGCATGCGCGAGATGCTCGCGATCACCGCCGCCATCAAGGGCGCGGGGCTCGGAAAAGATGTACTACTCTTGACGGACGGCAGATTCTCAGGCGGCACAACCGGCCTGTGCATCGGCCACATAGCACCCGAAGCGGTGGACGCTGGTCCCATCGCCTTCGTGCGCGATGGTGATCTGATACGGGTCGATATCGCCGCTCGCACTCTCGATCTACTCGTCGATGAGGCAGAGCTCGCCTCCCGCCGCTCCGGCTGGGAGCCGCTTCCCCCGCGCTATACCCGTGGCGTCCTCGCCAAGTACTCCAAGCTCGTGCGCTCCGCTGCGGAGGGCGCGGTCACGGGGTAGCTCCGGCATCCGCTTCAGTCCGTCATCGACACGAGGAACCGACACATGTCCGCCGAAACCGCTCCGGCCGTGCCCCGGCCACCCACCCGCACCGCGTCCGCGCCCGTGCTCTCGGGGGCGCAGGCGGTCGTCCGCTCCCTCGAGCTGCTGGGCGTCACCGACGTCTTCGGACTGCCCGGCGGCGCGATCCTGCCGGTCTACGACCCGCTCATGGACACCTCCGAGATCCGCCACATCCTGGTGCGGCACGAGCAGGGCGCCGGGCACGCCGCCGAAGGGTACGCCGCGGCATCCGGCCGCACCGGCGTCGCCATCGCGACATCGGGCCCGGGCGCGACCAATCTCGTCACCGCCATCGCCGATGCGTACATGGACTCGGTGCCGATCGTGTGCATCACCGGGCAGGTGTTCTCGAACCTCATGGGCACCGACGCGTTCCAGGAGGCCGACATCGTCGGCATCACGATGCCGATCACGAAGCACTCGTTCCTCGTCAAGCGCGCCGAAGACATTCCCGCCGCCATCGCGTCGGCGTTCGAGATCGCCGGCACCGGCCGCCCCGGCCCCGTGCTCGTCGACATCACGAAGGACGCCCAGCAGGACGAGGTGCCGTTCGTCTGGCCGCCCAAGCTCGACCTGCCCGGCTACCGCCCCGTGACGCGGGCGCACGGCAAGCAGATCCAGGCGGCCGCCCAGCTGCTGGCCGAGGCCAGGAAGCCCGTGCTGTACGCGGGCGGCGGTGTCATCCGCTCCGGCGCTGCGGACGGGCTGCGGGCGCTCGCCGAGTCGACGGGTGCGCCCGTCGTGACCACGCTGATGGCGCGCGGCGCGTTCCCCGACTCGCACCCGCAGCACGTCGGCATGCCCGGCATGCACGGCACGGTGCCGGCCGTGCTGGCGCTGCAGGACGCCGATCTGCTCATCTCCCTCGGTGCGCGCTTCGACGACCGGGTCACCGGCAAGGCGGCGCTGTTCGCCCCGCACGCGAAGGTCGTGCACGTCGACATCGACCCGGCCGAGATCTCGAAGATCCGCACGGCTGACGTGCCGATCGTGGGTGACCTGAAGGACGTGCTCGTCGACCTCGAGGCGGCGTTCCGCGAGGCGACGGCGGGCGCGAAGCCCGACATCACCGACTGGTGGGCGTTTCTCGACGGACTGCGCGACGAGTTCCCACTGGGCTTCACGCCGACCAGCGACGGGCTGCTGTCGCCGCAGCACGTGATCCAGCGCATCGGTGAGCTGACCGGCCCCGAGGCCGTGTACGCGGCCGGTGTCGGCCAGCACCAGATGTGGGCGGCGCAGTTCATCAGATACGAGCGCCCGAACTCGTGGCTGAACTCCGGCGGCGCCGGCACCATGGGCTATTCGGTGCCCGCGGCCATGGGCGCCAAGGTCGCCGAGCCCGACCGGGTGGTGTGGGCGATCGACGGCGACGGCTGCTTCCAGATGACCAATCAGGAGCTCGCCACCTGTGCGATCAACGACATCCCCATCAAGGTGGCCATCATCAACAACTCGTCGCTGGGCATGGTGCGCCAGTGGCAGAACCTGTTCTACGACGGACGCTACTCGCACACCGATCTGAACACCGGCGCCGGCACGGCGCGCATCCCCGACTTCGTGAAGCTCGCAGAGGCGTACGGGTGCCTCGCGATCCGTGTCGAGAAGGAAGAAGACGTGGATGCTGCGATCAAGACCGCGCTGGAGACGAACGACCGGCCCGTGGTCATCGACTTCGTCGTGAGCGCCGACGCCATGGTGTGGCCCATGGTGCCGCAGGGCGTGAGCAACAGCTACATCCAGTACGCGCGTGATCACGCGCCGGCCTTCGAGCAGGAGGACTGACATGCCCAGTCACGTGCTGAGCCTCCTGGTGGAGGACAAGCCCGGTCTGCTGACCCGCGTCGCGGGCCTGTTCGCCCGCCGCGGCTTCAACATCGAGTCGCTCGCCGTGGGGGTCACCGAGGTGCCGGGGCTGTCCCGCATCACGGTGGTGGTCGACGTGGAGGTGCTGCCGCTGGAGCAGGTCACCAAACAGCTGAACAAGCTCGTGAACGTGATCAAGATCGTCGAGCTCGAGTCGTCGTCGTCGGTGCAGCGCGACCACGTGCTCGTGAAGGTGCGGGCCGACAACGCGACCCGCAGCAACATCATCGAGGTCGTCAACCTGTTCCGCGCGTCGATCGTCGACTACGCGACCGACGCGCTGGTCATCGAGGTGACCGGCGACCGCGGCAAGGTGGAAGCCTTCCTGCGCGCCGTCGAGCCGTTCGGCATAAAGGAGCTGGCCCAGTCGGGCATGCTCGCCATCGGCCGCGGAGGCAAGAGCATCACCGAGCGCGTGCTGCGCAACTGACACCACCCAGAGCAACCCACCCCGTTCCCCGCGCCTGTCGAGGGGCCCGAACAAGGAGAAAAACACGCATGGCCGAGATCTTCTACGACAACGACGCCGACCTTTCGCTCATCCAGGGCAAGAAGGTCGCGATCGTCGGTTACGGCTCGCAGGGCCACGCCCACGCGCAGAACCTGCGCGACTCGGGTGTGGAGGTCGCCGTCGCGCTGCGCGACGGCTCGAAGTCGGTGGCGAAGGCGACAGAGGACGGCTTCGAGGTGAAGTCCGTGGCGGATGCCGCCGAGTGGGCCGACCTGATCATGATCCTCGCGCCCGACCAGCACCAGCGGAAGATCTACGCGGATGAGATCGCCCCGCACCTCACGCCGGGCAAGACCCTCGCCTTCGCGCACGGCTTCAACGTGCGCTTCGGGTACATCCAGGCTCCGGAAGGTGTCGACGTGATCCTCGTCGCACCCAAGGCCCCCGGCCACACGGTGCGTCGCGAGTTCGTGGCGGGCCGTGGCATCCCGGACATCATCGCGGTCGAGCAGGATGCCTCGGGCCAGGCGTGGGACGTCGCGAAGGCGTACGCCAAGGCCATCGGCGGCACGCGCGCGGGCGTGATCAAGACGACCTTCACCGAAGAGACCGAGACCGACCTGTTCGGTGAGCAGTCGGTGCTGTGCGGCGGAGTCTCGCAGCTGGTGCAGTACGGCTTCGAGACACTGGTCGAGGCGGGCTACCAGCCGCAGATCGCGTACTTCGAGGTGCTTCACGAGCTCAAGCTCATCGTCGATCTCATGTGGGAGGGCGGCATCGCCAAGCAGCGCTGGAGCGTGTCGGACACGGCCGAGTACGGCGACTACGTGTCGGGCCCCCGCGTGATCGACCCGCGCGTCAAGGAGAACATGAAGGGCGTGCTGGCAGACATCCAGTCCGGCGCCTTCGCCGAGCGCTTCATCGCCGATCAGGACAACGACGGCACCGAGTTCTACGCTCTGCGCGACAAGGCCGCGCAGCACCAGATCGAAGAGGTCGGTCGCGAGCTGCGTGCCCTCTTCGCCTGGAAGCAGCAGGACGAGGACTATGTCGAGGGCAGCGCTGCGCGCTGACGTTCACCTGCCCGGGTACGCTGGCGGGGTGACTTCGCGAGACGACGCCCTCACCTGGGACGGCGACGACGACCCGACCCCAGAGGTCGGCGACACGCCGCCGGCGTTGCCCGAGGGCTACACCGCCGTGGGCAAGGGCAGCGAGACCGTGGGCCGCATCGAGCCCGACGGCACCGTGACGATGCCCGCCGACCCAGCGCCGATGGGCAACGCGGCGCTCGTCGGGCTGGGGGTGCTCGGCGGTGTGTACCTGCTGTTCACGGTCGGCTGGGTCGTCGGCGGGCTGCGCCTGGGCGGGGTCGCCCAGTTCCTCGTGAGCCCGACGATCTACAACGTGGCACTGTGGCTCGCGGTGCTGGCGGCGCCGATCTGGTTCGGCGTGACCTTCCTGCTCACGCGCGAGTCGAAGACCTGGGTGCGCATCGTCTGGCTCCTCGCCGGAGCGGTGCTGCTCGTGCCGTGGCCGTTCGCGATGGTGGGGGCGGTGGGCCAGTGAGCGAGACGACACAGGATGCCGCGGCATCCCATTCTGCACCGCGTCGCCCCAGAACGTGGGCGATCGTCGCCATCTCGGTGTTCTACGGACTGCTCTACGCGTACGCGGTGTGGAACGCGGTAGCGTTCCTGGTGATGCAGGCCGGCGGACCGCTGGGGCTGAACGCCTACGGGTGGTTCGTGCTGCTGTTGCCGGTGTTCTTCCCCGTGCTCGCGTTCGCCGTGGCCTTTCGCCTGGGCTATCGGCGCGGATACTGGCCGCTCGCGCTCGTCTACCTGGTCGGACTCGCCCTGGTCGCGGTGTTCTGGCTCAACATCGTCGCGTATGCGGCAGCATACGGCGCGTCGCTGCTGGGCTGAGGTCGTCATATGGCGGACGGCGCGCCCGCGCCCCGCTAGGCTGAATCACGGCGCCCCGACGACGTGCGGCGCAGCATCCCGTTCTCATCGTCGGAGGTCTGCATCCGTGTCGAAGCCCGTCGTCCTGCTCGCCGAACAGCTCTCGCCCGCCACGATCGATGCCCTCGGTCCCGATTTCGACGTCCGCACGGTCGACGGCACCGATCGCCCGGCGCTGCTGGCGGCGCTCGCCGATGCGCACGCGGTGCTCGTGCGGTCGGCGACGAAAGTGGATGCCGAGGCGCTCGCCGCCGCCCCGCACCTGAAGGTGGTCGCACGCGCCGGTGTCGGCCTCGACAACGTCGACATCAAAGCGGCCACCGCGGCCGGGGTCATGGTGGTCAACGCGCCGACCTCGAACATCATCTCGGCCGCCGAGCTGACCATCGGGCACATCCTGAGTCTGGCCCGCCACATCCCCGCCGCCGACGCCTCGCTGGCCAAGGGGGAGTGGAAGCGCAGCGCCTACACCGGCACCGAGCTGTTCGAGAAGACCGTCGGCATCTTCGGGGTGGGGCGCATCGGCGGGCTCATCGCCGAGCGGCTGCGTGCCTTCGGCGTGCGGGTGGTCGGCTACGACCCGTACGTGACGCCGGCGCGCGCGCAGCAGCTCGGCGTCGAGCTGCTGAGCTTCGACGAGGTGCTCGCGCAGAGCGACTTCGTCTCGGTGCACATGCCGAAGACCCCCGAGACCACGGGAATGATCGGCGCGGAGCAGCTGGCGGCGATGAAGTCGACCGCCTACGTCGTGAACGTCGCCCGCGGCGGTCTCATCGATGAGGATGCACTGTACGAAGCGCTCACGACCGGCGTGATCGCCGGTGCGGGTCTCGACGTGTTCACCACCGAGCCGCCCGCCGAGGGCGGGTCCGCCCAGCGGCTGCTCGGGCTGCCGAACGTCGTCGTCACCCCGCACCTGGGCGCGTCGACCGACGAGGCGCAGGAGAAGGCTGGCGTGTCGGTCGCCCGCTCGGTCAAGCTCGCGCTGGAGGGCGACCTCGTGCCCGACGCGGTCAACGTCGCCGGCGGCGTCATCGACCCGTTCGTGCGCCCGGGCATCGCGCTGGTCGAGAAGCTCGGCCAGTTCTTCACCGGCCTCGCGCACGGCGCGCTCACCAGCCTCGACGTCGAGGTGCGCGGCGAGCTGGCCGAATACGACGTCAGCGTGTATAAGCTCGCGGCGCTCAAGGGCATCTTCACCAACATCGTGAGCGAGAACGTCTCGTACGTGAACGCGCCGCTGTTCGCCGAGCAGCGCGGCATCGAGACGCGGCTCATCGTCGAGACCGACAGCCCGCTGTACCGCAACCTCACGGTGTTGCGTGGCACGCTGTCGGACGGCACGGTGCTGACGGTCGCCGGGACGCTTGCCGGCACCCGCATGGTGCCCAAGGTCGTCGGCGTCAACGGCTACGAGATCGAGGTGCCGTTCGAGCGGTACCACGTCGTCATGCGCTACGCCGACCGGCCGGGCATCGTCGCGATCTACGGTCAGCTGCTGGGCGATGCGCAGATCAACATCGAGGGCCTGCAGGTCGCTCACCCCGACGCGAGCGGGCGTGCCCTGTCGGTACTGACCGTCGACGCACCTGTGCCCGACGACATCCTCGACGTGATGCGCGAGGCCGTCGGGGGCGATCTCCTCCGCCAGATCGAGATCACCGAGGCGTGATGTTCGTCGCCGTGTAGCGACACCGGGCGATGGCCCGCTACACGTCGTGTCCGTGGGCGTGGTGGTTGAGTGGACGGGCACTCGCTTTCGCGCCCTACCTCAGCTGGCCCCGTACGTCGTGGCCCCGATGACTGGTTCAGTCGCGCGCCGCGCGCTCGACGAGCCCGATGAGGGCGTCGAGCGCCGTGCCCTGCGGTACCGGGCCGCGGATCGATCCGCCGTCGAGCGCATTGTTGAAGTACAGTCCGTCGCTCACGAGCATCACGAGGTCGAGCGCGGTGTCGTCCCGTGTGTGCGGGCGCAGTGCGTCGGCCCACAGGTCGCGGATCTCGCGCAGGGCGTCGCTCGCCGCCGTGCTGCCACCCTGTGCGAGGCGTGCGGCGGCGAGGATCGCGTAGTCGAGGGGTTCGTTCTCCATCACCGACGTGCGCACGAAGTAGGCGATCGGCCCCTCGGGGGCGGCGTTCATGGCGTGCAGGTCGTCGTCGACGAGCATGCGCAGCCGGTCGAGCACGCCCGACTCCAGCGCCTCCTTCGACGCGAAGTGGTAGAGCAGACCGCCCTTCGAGACGCCCGCGGTGCGCGCGGTGGCCTCCATCGTGGCGGCGCGTTCGCCGTCGTCGATGAGGATGCGCTGGAACGCGTCGAGCACGCGTTCGCGGGCGAGGGGAGGCCGGCTCATGCTGATACTATACCGGCTGGACGGTATAGAATCATGAACGCGAACACGACGACCCACCCCGCGCCACCCGCTCCCGCGAAGACCGGATGGCGCGGCTGGGCAGGCCTGGCCGTCCTGATGCTGCCGGCGCTGCTCGTCTCGGTCGACAACACGGTGCTGAGCTTTGCGCTGCCGCAGATCGCGCTCGACCTCGAGCCGACCAGCGCCGAGCAGCTGTGGATCATCGACGCCTACCCGCTCGTGCTCGCCGCGTTGCTGGTGACCATGGGCACCCTGGGCGACCGATACGGCAGGCGACGGATGCTGCTGCTCGGCGCGACCGGGTTCGCCGTCGTTTCGGTGCTCGCCGCGTTCGCGCCCACCGCGGGCCTGCTCATCGCGGCACGCGCGGGCCTGGGCGTGTTCGGGGCGATGCTCATGCCGTCGACGCTCTCGCTGCTGCGCACGATCTTCACCGACCGCGACCAGCGTCGGCTGGCCGTGGCCGTGTGGGCCACGGCGTTCTCGGCGGGCGCGGCGCTCGGGCCGATCGTCGGTGGTTCTCTGCTCGAGCACTTCGCGTGGGGCTCGGTGTTCCTCATGTCGGTGCCGGTGCTGATCCCACTCCTCGTGCTCGCGCCGATCCTGCTGCCCGAGAGCCGCGACCCGAACCCGGGCCGCATCGACGTCGTCAGCATCGTGCTGTCGCTGGCGACGATGGTGCCGATCGTCTACGGCATCAAGGAGCTCGCCGTCGCCGGCATCACGCCGCTGGTCGGTGTGCTGTTTGTCGCCGGCATCCTGTTCGCCGTGCTCTTCGTCCGCCGGCAGCTCCGGCTGCCCACCCCCATGCTCGACATGCGGCTGTTCCGGCAGGGCACCTTCGCGGGGGCACTGCTGGTCAACCTGCTGAGTGTCGTCGCGCTCGTCGGCTTTCTGTACTTCGTCGCCCAGCACCTGCAGCTGGTCGTCGGCCTCAGCCCCATGCAGGCCGGATGGGCACTCGTGCCGGGTCTCGTGGCGATGATCGTCGCCGGGCTCACGGTGGTGCCGATCGCCAAGCGGGTGCCTCCGCGCGTGCTCGTGCCGGCCGCGCTGGTGTTCTCGGTCGGAGGCTACGTCGCGATCGCTTTCGGCGCCGGCGACCTCGCCGTCGTGCTCCTCGCGTTCATCGCGCTCGGCATCGGCATCGGCATGGCAGAGACCGTGTCGAACGAGCTCGTCCTGACCACGGCGCCGCCCGAGAAGGCCGGGGCGGCCAGCGCCGTCTCCGAGACGGCGTACGAGCTGGGTGCCGTGCTCGGCACGGCGATCCTCGGCGGCATCATCACGGCTCTGTACCGCGCGAAGCTCGTGCTGCCCGAAGGGCTGCCGCCGGCGGCGGCCGAGGCCGCACGCGAGACGCTCGCCGGGGCGATCCATGCCGCGGAGGGCGTCGGCGGAGAACTCGGCGCGGCACTGGCGGCCGCGGCATCCCACGCCTTCGACGCAGGGATCGTCATCACGGCGCTGATCGGGGCGGGGCTTGTCGTGCTCGCCGGGGTCATCGCGGCCGCTAGCCTGGGAGGGTCCCGCTCGAAGCCCTAGGAGTGCCCAGATGGAGCATGCGCCGTCGCGTGTCGTGAAGCTCGCCGTCATCCCCGGTGACGGCATCGGACCCGAAGTCGTCGCCGAGGCGGAGAAAGTGCTCGACGCCGTCACGGCGGGCACCGGCATCCACTTCGACAAGACCCGGTTCGCGCTCGGGGCCGATCGCTTCCTCGATACCGGCGACACCCTCACCGACGACGACCTCGACGCCATCAAGGCGCACGATGCCATCCTGCTCGGCGCCGTCGGGGGAGTGCCCGGCGACCCGCGGCTGAAAGACGCGAACATCGAGCGCGGGCTGCTGCTGCGGCTGCGCTTCGAGCTCGACCACTACGTCAACCTGCGGCCCGCGATGCTCTACGACGGAGTGCCGGGGCCGCTGGCCGAGCCCGGCGACATCGACTTCGTGGTCGTGCGCGAGGGCACCGAAGGGCCCTACGTCGGCAACGGCGGCGCGATCCGACGCGGCACCCCCCACGAGGTCGCGAACGAGACGAGTGTCAACACCGCGTTCGGCGTCGAGCGGGTCGTGCGCTACGCGTTCGATCTGGCCGAGCGCCGCCGCAAGAAGCTCACCCTCGTGCACAAGACCAACGTGCTCGTGCACGCCGGCGGCATGTGGCAGCGCATCGTGAACGAGGTGGCCGCAGAGCACCCCGACGTGGCCGTAGACTATCTGCACGTCGACGCGGCCACGATATTCCTGGTCACGAACCCGGGCCGTTTCGACGTGATCGTCACCGACAACCTCTTCGGCGACATCCTCACCGATCTGGCCGGCGCCGTCACAGGCGGCATCGGCCTCGCCGCCTCCGGGAACATCAACCCGGACGGCGCGTTCCCGTCGATGTTCGAGCCCGTGCACGGATCGGCGCCCGACATCGCCGGGCGGCGCACGGCCGACCCCACGGCAGCGATCCTCTCGGTCGCGCTGCTGCTCGATCACCTCGGGCTGCGTGACGAGTCCGCCCGCGTCACCCACGCGGTGGAACAGGATGTCGCCGCCCGCGGTGGCGCGTCGCGCACCACCGCCGAGGTCGGCGACGCCATCGTCGCCCGGTTGCGGGCGTAATCTTTGGATACGAGGATGTCCTCGTACCCGCTGACGTTCAGGAAATGACATGAGCCTCACCTACGACCCCGACACCGGGCTCGCCCCGCTCGAGTTCGCCGTCACCAGGAACCTCGCTGCGAAGTCTGCCGCCGAGCGCGAGCAGCTGCTGGCCGATCCGGCCTTCGGCACGACGTTCACCGACCACATGATCGACATCTGCTGGTCGGTCGGCGGCGGCTGGCACCGTCCGCGGGTGCAGCCGTACGGCCCGCTGGCGCTCGATCCGGCCGCGGCGGTGCTGCACTACGGGCAGGAGATCTTCGAGGGCATCAAGGCGTACCGGCACGCCGACGGGTCGATTCACACGTTCCGGCCCGACCAGAACGGCATGCGCATGCAGCGCAGCGCCCGTCGTATGGCCCTGCCGGAGCTGCCCGTGGCGTACTTCGTGCAGTCGCTGCGCGAGCTCATCGCCGTCGACGGGGACTGGGTGCCCTCGGGTGAGGACCAGACCCTGTACCTGCGCCCGTTCATGTTCGCCAAGGAGGCGTTCCTCGGCGTGCGCCCCGCCAACAAGGCCGGCTACTACCTGATCGCCTCACCGGTGGGCGGCTACTTCAAGGGCGGCGCGAAGCCCGTGTCGATCTGGCTCAGCGAGGAGTACTCGCGCGCGGGCAAGGGCGGAACGGGCGCGGCCAAGACCGGCGGCAACTACGCGTCGAGCCTGCTGCCGCAGGCGCAGGCGTACGAAGAGGGCTGCGATCAGGTCGTCTTCCTCGACGCCGACCGCAACGTGGAAGAGCTCGGCGGCATGAACGTCGTCTTCGTCTACAAGGACGGCACCATCGTCACTCCGCAGTCCGACTCGATCCTCGAGGGCATCACGCGCGACTCGATCCTGCAGCTGGCCGCCGATCGCGGCCACGAGGTGGTGGGCCGCTCGGTGTCGCTCGACGAGTGGCGCTCGGGCGTGGCATCCGGCGACATCGTCGAGGTGTTCGCGTGCGGCACGGCCGCCGTCATCGCGCCGATCGGGGTGCTCAAGGGGCATAACTTCATCGACGAGCAGCCGATCGGCCCGCTCGCGATGTCGCTGCGCGAAGAGCTCACCGATATCCAATACGGCCGCCGGGAAGACCCTCACGGCTGGATGCTGCGCCTCGACGCGTAGGCTGATCGCGTGAGAATCGCGCGCTTCAGCCACCACGACGCCATCCGCTACGGCATCGTCGACGACACCGACCTGGTCGTGCTCGCCGGCGACCCGATGTTCGCGGGGTTCGACACGACGGGCGAGCGGGTGCCGATCGGCGACGTGACGCTGCTGGCACCCGTCATCCCGC
Organism: Microbacterium sp.; assembly: GCF_047971895.1. Taxonomy (GTDB): domain Bacteria; phylum Actinomycetota; class Actinomycetes; order Actinomycetales; family Microbacteriaceae; genus Microbacterium. Next base: position 3,974 of record NZ_JBKEAF010000012.1, on the reverse strand, counting down.
GCTCGAAGGTCGTATGCGTCGGCAAGAACTATCACGACCATGCGGCCGAGATGGGCGGCGAGGCGCCGACCGAGCCGCTGCTGTTCCTCAAGCCGAACACCGCGGTGATCGGACCGGGCGACGCGATCGTGCGACCGCCGCAGTCGCACGACACGCACTTCGAGGGCGAGCTGGCCGCCGTGATCGGCCGGATCGCCAAGAACGTGCCGACAGGTGATGCTCTCGCCTACGTGTTCGGCTACACGATCGCCAACGATGTCACCGCGCGTGATCTGCAGCGCAGCGACGGCCAGTGGTCGCGGGCGAAGGGCTTCGACACGTTCTGCCCGCTGGGCCCGGCGATCGAGACCGAGTTCGACGTCGACGGGGCGCGACTGCAGACGCGGCGAAACGGCGAGGTGAAGCAGGATGCCCCGCTCACCGACATGATCCACTCGGTCGCCGACATCATCGCCTACGCGTCAGCCGCCTTCACGCTGCTGCCGGGCGATGTCATCCTCACGGGCACGCCGGCCGGGGTCGGTCCGTTCGACGCGGGCGACACACTCGAGGTCGAGATCACGGGCCTCGGCACTCTGCGGAACCCGGCTCGCGATGCCTAGCCGGCCGGGGCCGACGATGACGGATGCTTCGCCGTCGGCACGCCACGCGCTCGCACCTGCCGACATTGCGCACGTGCAGCGCCGCACCGTCTGGGTGCTGTCGCTCGGCCAGATCCTCGGCGGTCTCGCCTTCGGCGCGACGGTGTCGCTCGGCGCGATCCTCGCCGCCGAACTGTCGGGCGACGACGCCTTCTCGGGGCTCGCCGCCGCCGGGGTCACCCTCGGCACGGCGATCCTCGCGGTTCCGCTCGCGATGCTCGCGCGGCGGCGGGGCAGACGTCTGGCGCTGACGATCGGGATGGCGATCGCCCTCGTCGGTGTCGGGCTCGTCGTGTTCGCGGTGGCCGCGGCATCCTTCCCCCTGCTGCTCGTCGCCTTCGGCCTCATCGGCTCGGGGCAGGCAGCCAACCTGCAGACCCGTTTCGCCGCCGCCGACCTCTCCACCGATGCCACGCGCGGGCGCGATCTGTCGGTGGTCGTGTGGGCGACGACGATCGGCGCCGTGCTCGGCCCGAACCTGCTCGGGCCCGGCGAGGCGCTCGGGCAGGTGTTCGGCATGCCCGAGCTGACCGGGCCGTACCTGTTCACGATCGTCGCACAGGGGCTCGCGATCGTGCTGTACCTCATCGCGCTGCGACCCGATCCGCTGCTGCTCGCGCAGCGCATCGTCGCGGCCGCGGGCGCCACGGCCACCGGCATCGCCCGCGCCGACCGCCCGATGCCGGCCCGGTTCGCGATCTTCGCGATCGCCGCCGCGCACGGCGTGATGGTGTCGGTCATGGCGATGACGCCGGTGCACCTGGTGCGCCATGGTGAGACGCTCTCGATCATCGGGCTTGTGATCAGCCTGCACATCGCCGGGATGTACGCGCTCGCGCCGGTGTTCGGCATCCTCGCCGACCGCGTCGGCCGGGTGCCGACGGTGCTGCTCGGGCAGGGGCTGCTCACGGCGTCGCTGCTCACCGCGGCGTTCGGGCAGGCATCCACCACGGCCGTGACCGTCGCGCTCGTGCTGTTGGGGCTCGGCTGGAGCGCCGCCACCGTCGCGGGTTCGGCGCTGCTGACCGAGGCGTCGTCCGAGGCCTGGCGCACGCGGCGCCAGGGCCTCAGCGATCTGCTGATGAGTCTCGTCGGCGCCACGGGCGCGATCCTCGCCGGGGTGGTTCTCGGCTGGATCGGGTACGGCGGGCTCGCGCTGGTCGCCGGGGTGGCCGTCATCGCCGTGACCGCGCTCGCGCCGACGGGACGGATGCCGCGACCCGCCGCGCGATGACGGCTCGCGGCGGAATAGGATCGAGAGGATGTCTGCCTCACCCGACCCCCGCACCACCACAGCCTCCGGCGCCGATGTGCGCGTGCGGTTCTGCCCCTCGCCCACCGGCCTGCCGCACGTCGGCATGGTCCGCACCGCCCTGTACAACTGGGCGTACGCCCGGCACATGGGCGGCACGCTGGTGTTCCGCATCGAAGACACCGACGCGGCCCGCGACAGCGAGGAGAGCTACCGTCAGCTCGTCGACGCGCTGACCTGGCTGAAGATCGACTGGGACGAGGGTGTCGAGACCGGCGGCCCGCACGGCCCGTACCGGCAGTCGGAGCGAGGGGACGTCTACGTCGACGTGCTGCAGCGACTGGTCGCATCCGGTGCCGTGTACGAGTCGTACTCGACCGCCGAGGAGATCGACGCGCGCAACGAGGCAGCGGGGCGTGCGAAGCAGCTCGGGTACGACAACCATGACCGCGACCTCACCGACGCGCAGAAGACGGCGTTCCGCGCCGAGGGACGTGAGCCGGCGTGGCGGCTTCGGGTGCCCGACACCGACCTCACGTACGTCGATCTGATCCGCGGCGAGGTCACCTTTCCTGCCGGTTCGTTTCCGGACTTCGTGGTCGTGCGCGCCGGCGGCCAGCCTCTGTACACCTTCACCAACCCCGTCGACGACGCGCTGATGGGGATCACGCATGTCATTCGCGGTGAAGACCTCATGCCGTCGACGGCGCGCCAGCTCGCGCTGTACACCGCGCTCATCGACGCCGGCGTGACGACATTCGTGCCGCGCTTCGCGCACATGCCGCTGGTGCTGGGCGAGACCGGCAACAAGAAGCTGTCCAAGCGCGACCCGAAGGCGGATCTGTTCCTGCAGCGGGAGAAGGGTTTCATCCACGAGGGGCTGCTCAACTATCTGGCGCTGCTCGGCTGGTCGATCGCCGCCGACCGCGACGTGTTCTCACTCGACGAGTTCATCGCCGCGTTCGACATCGCCGACGTGAACCCGAACCCCGCGCGCTTCGACCAGAAGAAGGCCGAGTCCATCAACGGAGACCACATCCGAATGCTGGAGCCCGCCGACTTCGCCGCGCGCCTCGTGCCGTACCTCGCCGCGGCGGGCGTGGTCGCCGATCCACTGACGGCGGAGCAGTCCGCGCTGCTGGCGAAGGCCGCGCCACTCGTGCAGGAGCGCATGCAGCTGCTGGGCGACGCGCCCGGGATGCTGCGGTTCCTGTTCACCGATACGGTCGCCTACGACGACGATGCGTTGGCGTCGCTGCCCGACAACGCGGGCGAGGTGCTCGTGGCGTCGGTCGGCGCCCTCGAGTTCGTGCCCGAGGCAGAGTTCACCGCGGCCGCCGTGCAGGAGGCGCTGTCGGTGACGCTGATCGAAGGCCTGGGCCTCAAGCCGCGCGTCGCCTATGGGCCGCTGCGGGTCGCGTTGAGCGGCCGCCGGGTGTCGCCGCCGCTGTTCGAGTCGATGGAGCTGCTCGGCAAGACCGAGTCGATCCGCCGCCTCGGTGCGCTGGTCGAGCGCTGAGCCGCATCGATTCGCGGCCCGGCGCGGGGTGGTCTAGACTAGACCCTCGGTACGGCTTCGGTCGAGCCCTCTTGGGGTATGGTGTAATTGGCAACACGGCTGATTCTGGTTCAGTTGTTCTTGGTTCGAGTCCAGGTACCCCAGCAATAAGAAAATCCCCGCTCAGGCGGGGTTTTCTCTTTCAGTTAGCGTCTGTTCACTGGGCGACTGAACCCTATTCAGTACCTTATCGAGCAGGGACACCGCTGACTGCACCCGCTCACTGTGCCGTGATGTGTACCGGCGCGTGATGTATCGCCGAGGACGAGCGCACCCTGGTGATGCACGCCCAGATCACCACACCGGCAGGTCTGACCTTGATGGCGTCCGGCATCCCGAGTTCGATGCCCCACCAGGAACCGGCGGGCCACTCCGTGTCGCTCAGCGGCGACGACGAGGCAGAGCTGCAGGGCTACTGGGATGCCCTTCTCGACGGCGACACGGTTGTGCTGCCCTTCAAAACGCCGCCCTGGGGTGGCCGCTTCGGAATGCTCAAGGATCGCTTCGGCATCGACTGGATGCT
>NZ_JBKEAF010000051.1:0-3563 GCF_047971895.1 Microbacterium sp. | reverse complement strand
TCGTCTACCTGCGCAAGCAACAGATGCAGCTCGCCTCGAAGATGCGGTTCATCTCGACGCAGCTGCTGGCGCTGCTGGACGGCGACCTGTATCTGCGCAATGCGCGGCATGCCAAAGAGATGGCGCAGCGCCTGCGCGCGGGCATCGAGACGGGTCTTGCCGACGGGTCGCTGCACGGCGTCGCGTTCACGCAGGCGACCCAGGCCAACGCCGTTTTCGCGTCGCTGCCGGAGGGAGTCGCCGATCGCCTGCGCGAGCGGTTCCGCTTCTACGACTGGGATGCCTCGAAGGGCGAGGTGCGGTGGGTGTGCAGCTTCGACACGACCGAGGCCGACGTCGACGCGTTCCTGGCGGCGCTGCGCGCCGAGCTCGGCGGCACCCCGTCCTGATCTTGCATTCATAGGAATACACCTTCCTCTCCGTGCGCTGTATCGAATAGGCGCTGAGCGCAGCGCCACGACGCAGAGAGGTGGATGAGATGGAACGGTTCGACGGACGCGTGGCCCTGAGCCCGCATACCACCCCGCCAAGGGCGCGGTGCGGCTGCTGACGAAGACCACGGGAGGGGTCCCGGGGCGACCGGGCCGGGTGAGTGGCGCTACCGCCCCGCGCGACTCGTCCGCGGCATCCTCCGCCTGCTCGTGCGCGATCGCCGCGCTGCGCGCGGATCGCGGCGGCTTCGACCTGCACCTCCCTGCGGCGGTGCGGCTGTCGGCGGCGTCGGTGAGCCGGCGGCAGCATTCCTCGAACGACGCGGCGCGTTCGCTCTCGGTGCGCAGCTACACCGGTCAGCGCAGGGCGCCGACGCTGGCCAGGGCCAGTCGCACGAGGGTTCCGCGGCCGCCTTCCATCTCGGCGGAGAGGGAATCGGATGCCGCCTCCTCCGGCGTCAGCCAGGTCACCTCGAGCGCGTCCTGACGCGGCTCGCACGGTCCCGTGACCGGAACGACGAACGCGAGCGACACGGCGTGCTGGCGGTCGTCGTGGAAGGCCGAGACCCCGGGGATCGGGAAGTACTCGGCGACCGTGAACGGCACCGGCTGCGGCGGCAGCAGCGGGAACGCCATGGGGCCCAGATCGTTCTCGAGGTGTCGGAACAGCGCGTCGCGCACGGTCTCTCCATAGCGCACCCGCCCCGACACGATCGTGCGCACCATCTCCCCCATGGGCGTGGCGCGCAGCAGGATCCCGACCTCGGTGACCTGGCCCATGCCGTCGACCCGCACGGGCACGCCCTCGACGTAGAGCATGGGCAGCCGGCGCCGGGCCTCGGTCAGCTCGATGTCGCTCAGCCACGCCGGGTTCGACGCCGCGCCCTCGGGGGCGCCGAAGGGGTCGTCGCCGGAGGGGTCGGGGTCGGGCGTGCGCACAGCCATGCTCCTGTTCTACCCCACTCTGTGGTTTCGGCGGAGCAGGACGGGGCCGCTCTGTCGGAGGGACGGGCCACAATGGAACGGTGACCGAGTTGCGCATCGACCCCGACACCGTGCTGTGGTCGGCCGACACCGCCGACCGCACCGGCCACCCGCTGCTCGTGCTGCTGCACGGCTACGGCGCCGACGAACGCGACCTGTTCGGGCTCACCCCGTATCTGCCGTCCGCGTTCGTGTTCGCCGCACCGCGCGCGCCGCTCAGCCCGCCATGGCCGGCACCGGGCTTCTCGTGGTACCCGATCGAAGGGCTTGAACGCCGCGACCCGACGCACGTCACCGCGGCGGCGGCCGCGTTCATCGACTGGGTCCACGCGCAGCCCGGGCACGACACCATCGGGCTGCTCGGCTTCTCGCAGGGCGCGGCGATCGCGCTGCAGGCCCTGCGACTGCGCCCCGACCTGTTCGACTTCGCCGTGAACCTCAGCGGCTACGCATCGCCCGGCGAACTGCCCAGCGACGGCGAGCTCGCCGGCATCCGTCCGCCGGTCTTCTGGGGCCGCGGAACGGCCGACGACGTCATCCCGCCCGAGCTGGTCGAGCACACCACGCAGTGGCTGCCGCAGCACAGCGACCTCAGCGGCCGCGTGTATGCGGGGCTCACCCACAGCGTCTCGGAACAGGAGCTGGACGACGTGCGACTGTTCCTCGACAAGCGGCTGAGCACCCCTGAGACACCAGGTTAGGCAATACTCACTTTCAAGGTGATCGTCCCAGTCCGGCTGGGTATACTCCCCATGCACACTCGCAGACCCGCAGCAGCGGAAAGGACGTCTCGTGATCGAACGACAGATCAAGCCCGAGGTAGCAGCGATCTTCACGGAGGTCGCCCGAGGTCGGGGCAACATCTATCGCGATGACGAGGCATTCGAGGCGCTGCTCGCCGATGCGAAGGCCGCTCTCGTCGAGGCCGACCCCGAGACGGTTGCGCTGATCGAGCAGTTCGCCCGCGCGGAGGTCCCGGACGGGGGCATCCTCTTCCACGGCCTGCACGTCGACCAGGACGCCATGGGCGAGAGCCCGCAGGACGAGGAGGCCTTTCAGGAGAAGGACCGCGAGCCCGCCACCGAGGCCGCGCTCATGGCGTTCGGCACCGTCGCTGGTGAGATCTTCTCGTTCGCCCGCCAGCACGGCGGCACGCTGATCCAGAACGTCACCCCTGTCAAGGGCCACGAGTACGACGCCGTCGGCACCGGCAGCCGCAGCCTGCTCGACTGGCACTCCGAGGACGCGTTCGACGACGCCCACCCGCAGTTCGTCGGTCTGTTCTGCGTGCGCGGCGACGAGCGCGTGCAGACCGCACTCGCCCCGGTCGACCGCATCGAGCTGACCGCCGACGAAGAGGCCGTGCTGCGCGAGCCGCGCTTCATGCACGGTATCGACAAGGCGTCGGGCGGCACCGGGCGGCCCGAGGACGGCGTGCGGGGCGTGGCCCTCTACGGCGAGGACGACAAGCGCTTCGTGCGCATCGACATGGACTGCGCCGCCGCCGTCGAGGGCGACGAGGCCGCCGCCGCCGCATACAAGACGTTCCACGACGGCGCCAACGAGGCGGGCCTGTACGTGACGCTGCAGGAGGGCGACCTGTTCCTCTTCGACAACCGTCGCGTCATGCACGCCCGCACCCCGTTCGAGCCGCGCTACGACGGCACCGACCGCTGGCTGCAGCGCGTCATCATCTCCGACGACCTGGGCCGTTCGGCAGGTCGCCGCACGCAGCGCCGCCGCGTCGTCGAGAGCGAACTGGTCGACGCCTGATCCGGTGGCGGCGCTGTCCGTGCGAAGAGCTGACCTGCCCACCATCAGCCCCCTGCGCGTCGTGGTCTCCCGCGGCGCGCTGACCGCGAACGCACGCACCGCGGGCGCGGGTGCCGTGGCCGACCTGCGCCGTGACGCGTTCGGCCACGGCATCGAGCCGGCCGCCGAGGCGGTCGCCGCCGCCGGTGTGCGCAAGGCGGTCGTCGACGCGGCGGCGCGACCGGTCGCCGAGGCGGCGGGGCTGACGGCGACGGATGCCTCCCCCACCCTCGACAGCCGCACCCTCTACGGGCTGCCCGGCGGCGGCGGCACACCCGCGATGCGCCTGCACGGGTCGGTGCTGTCGACCAAGTTCCTGCTCGCCGGCGAGGGCGT
>NZ_JBKEAF010000054.1:0-4880 GCF_047971895.1 Microbacterium sp. | reverse complement strand
CGTGCGCCAGATGCTGCGCAAGGTCACCGTCGTCGACCACGGCGACACCGACCTGCTGCCCGGCGAGATGGTGGACTTCAAGCGCTACCAGCAGATCAACCGCGAGGCCGTCGGCGAGGGCAAGCGGCCCGCGTCGGGCCGTCCTGAGCTGATGGGCATCACGAAGGCGTCGCTCGCGACCGAGTCGTGGCTGTCGGCGGCGTCGTTCCAGGAGACGACGCGCGTGCTGACGCAGGCCGCGATGGAGGGCAAGAGCGATCCGCTCGTGGGCCTGAAGGAGAACGTGATCATCGGAAAGCTGATCCCCGCCGGAACCGGGCTTGCGAAGTACCGCAACGTCACGGTCGAGGCGACCGAAGAGGCCAAGAGCGAGCGGTACCCCAACCGCATCTTCGCCTCGGACGGTGCGTTCAGCGACGCCGACCTGAGCTACGTCGACTTCGACAGCTTCTCGACGGACGACTTCACACCCGGCACGTACAACTGAGTCGAGTGGATGCCCACGGCATCCCGTGAACAGGGGTCTCCGGTTCCGCGCGAGCCGGGGGCCCTTGTTCGTCCGCAGACACGTCGGCACGCCTGCCGCGCGGCGTCGGATGCGGGCGGTACTCTCACGGTGCGGGTGAAAAGCGTCCCGTCATCCCTGAGTGAGGAGTGCGTCCCATGAGTGACCCCCAGAACCCGGGCGACCCGGTCGACCCGGTCGAGGAGCCCGCCGCCGTCGACGATGTCGTCGGCCACGCGAACGAGGGGCTGGCCGACGCCGAGGCCGCACGCGGTGACGCCGTCGACGCACCCGCCGAGGAGGTCGTCGTCGAGGGGGCGGTGGTCGAGCCCGAGCCCGCCGCTGCGGAGCCCGTGCCGTGGTACGAGCGTGACGATGTGCCGCTCGACGACGATGCGCCCACGGTCGTGACCGAGCCGGCGGTCACGCCGAGCGAGCCCGTGGTGGAGGAGACCGAGGTCATCGCGGCGACTGCGGTCGCACCGGCCGCGGTCGCGCCGGCTGCGGTGGCCCCGCAGTCGATCGCACCCCAGCCGATCTTCGTGCAGGCGCCCGAGCCGCCGCGCCCGCGCGGCAACCGCGCCGCCGCCGGGGCGATCGGGGTCATCGCCGCCGTGTGCTTCGGGGTGCTGTACCTGGGCACGACGCTGGGCGTGAACCTGATCGCGGGGGCGATCGCGCCGTCCGATGTCGTGCCGTCGCTGGTGGGCTCGCTCGCGTCGTGGGCGCTGTGGGTACCGGTCGTGGTGTTCTTCCTCGCGTTCTGGCTGCTGGGGGCGATCATCAACCGCGGCCGGTGGGGTCTGTGGGTGATCTTCGGTCTGCTCGTGGGATTCGCATCGTACGGCGGGCACCTGCTCGGCCAGCTGTTCGAGGCGCCGTTCTGGAACCTCACGGCGACGCAGGGCCGTGAGCTGGTCGAATCGCAGCTGTGGGTGCCGCTGGCCTTCGCCGCGTTCATCTTCGGCCGTGAGCTGACGATCTGGTTCGGCGCGTGGGCCGCCCGGCGCGGCAAGCGCGTGAGCGAACTGAACTACGAGGCGCAGCGCGAGTACGAGCGCACGATCGAGGCCGGCCCGCCGCTCGTGGCCTCCGCACAGGGCTAGGGGCGCCGTCACGCCCACCACTTCGTCGCGATCGGGTGGAGGCGCCCGCCCGATCGTCGCTCTGGGGTTCGCGCTGGCGGGCTTCGTCGCCCTCGTCGTGTTCGGTCTGGGCATGGCGACGCTGCTGACGGGGACGGATGTCATCGCGGCCCCGGGGTTCGGGCCGCTGCCGCCCGTACTCGGGGTGATCGTGGCCGTCGGGGCGCTTGTCGCGGTGCTGCTGCCGGCGCTGCGTGCGCCGCATCCGTCGTACCTTGCGGCCCTGTGGGCCGCTGTCGCCTGCTATCTCGCATACGTGGTCACGGTGTGGCTCACGGCGGTGATCGGGGGAGTGGATGCGGCCGTGGCCGGCGCCGTGGCCGGTCGCCTGGCGCTGGGGCCGTGGGCGCCGATCGTCGGCGTCGCCGCTGCGGTGTGCGCGTGGTTCGCGGTGGCGCTGCGCCGCACCCGCGCCGACCCGCCGCGCTGGCCCTGGGAGTCGGGGGGATAGCCTGGAGCACGTGGAGCGCTCGCTCGAAACGCAGGTGAGCCAGGCCGTGGACGCCTGGCTTCGCTGGCTGCCGCGCTGGGAGCCGGCCACGCATCGCGGGAGGGTGGCACCGTGTCGGCGCTGCATCGGCTCTCCGGTGCTGTCGGCGGCCGGCCTGGGGTCGGATGTGCCGCACGGGGTGCAGCACGGGCTGTCGACGCGCATCAAGACGATCGTCGACCGTTCGGTCGCCACGTACACGTCGCTGAACCTCCCGATGCTGCAGACAGAGCTCGACCAGCAGGCCGCGCGCAACCGTGCGCGCAGCTACCGGCCCGCCGATGGCCTCGATCCGGAGTTCGAGGGCCTGCCGCTCGACCCCGACCCGGTGCCGGGGCAGCCGTTCCTGTTCACGATCTCGGGCTTGGCCGACGAGGCTGACGCGACAGTTCCGCCGCTGCCTCCGCTCAGCGACGAGGCCAAGGCCGCACTGCGCCAGGAGGTCGGGCTGGCCGACGACTACGCGAACATGGTGGGCCGTGAGGTGTGCGCGGTCCTGCTGCGCCACCGCCTGCGCATCCAGGACGCGCTGGCCGAGTACGTGGAGCCGCAGGTCGAGGCCCTGCTGCGCGAGCTGTCGGAGTCGCTGGATGCGCCGTTCGACCCGACCGAGCGGCCGCCGGGCACCGTCTTCTGACTTCTGCACAGGCGACGGAGGACCCGTGGCACGGCGCGTGCCGTCGGTGCCGTCGGAGGTCCCGACGCCCCCGCGATCCTCGACGCCGTGCTGGCGCGCACGATGAGCCGCGACCCGGCCGCGCGGCCGCGGCCGATCTGGAACGGGCGCTGCACGCGGCGGGCGGGGCGGTCTCTCCCGCGCTGTGCCTGATTCGATCGGCGAGGGTTGGGCGTCGTTCTGGCCGCTCGCGGTGCAGGGTGGTGAAGGCGGTGACGGCGCTGGTCACCGGGGAGAGCCGAGCGTGAGACGGCGATGCACGGTGTCGGGGTCGTCGATCGCGGCCAGGGTCCAGGCGGCGAGGTCCGCGCGTGAGATGCGCGGACGCAGGGGTGCGCGGCTGGAACCGGGCAGGGCGATGACCGTGCCCGTGGCGGGACGGTCGTTGAGGTATCCCGGTCGGGTGATGGTCCATTCCAGCCCGCTGTCGGCCACGTGCTGCTCCTGGGCGGTGTGGTCGGCCATCGTCGGGCCCAGTGCGAGGGGGAACACGAGGTGCCGGGTGATCGGGTCCAACCGGTGGGCGCTGTCGCCGAGTCCGAGTGAGGACTGCACGAGCAGCCGCCGCACGCCTTCGCGGTGCATCGTGTCGATGACGGTGCGGGTGACCCGGGTGCGGATGCCGCTGCGGTCGCGGCCGGGGGTTCCGACCATGATGATGACCGTGTCGCAGCCGGCGATGGCCCGGGAGAGGGTGTCGGGGTCGGTTGCATCGCCGAGCACCGCGGTGAGACCGGCGCCGCGGGCGCCGGGTGAGCGCGAGACCGCCCGGACGGTCGCGCCCGCGGAGCCGGCCAGGTGGGCGGTGAGCGCGCCGGTGCCGCGGCTGGCGCCGATCACGGCGAGGGTGTGGGCGGTCAATGAGAGAGGAGAGGGAAGTGTCGATGTGGTCATATCCCCATCGTCGGCGGCGTGTGGCGGATGAACCATGCATGATTCGCCACTTTACATATGCGATCGTCCATGATCTGCTGTCGGTATGGATCTGGTCTCCGCACTTCTCACGGGTGTGCGCACCCGCGATGGCGTGCTGCACCGCTCGGTTCTGCGCAACCCGTTCGGGTTGTGCGTGCGCGAGCGCGCACCGCTGTCGATCGTGCTCGTCCTGGATGGGTCCGCGCATATCGTCTTTGACGATGGCGAGACGGTGGCGTTGCGCCGCGGAATCGTGTACTTGGTCTCGACCATCGCGCCGTACCTGCTGGTCGATGCCCCGGGCAGCGCTCCGCGCCTGATCGTCGACCCGACCGGCGTACGCACGATCGACGGTGTGCCGCTGCCGCCTCCGGATGACGAGCTGCGCTGCTTGGTCGAGTCCGCGGGGGCTGGCGAGGAGACCACAACCGTGATCTCGGGGAACTACTCCGTATCCGATGGAATGGGGCGCAGGCTGTTGTCGACATTGCCCAGGTGGTGCGGCATCGACCTGCCCGAAACGACCGATATGGTGCGCATGCTCGACGTCGAGCTGCGGCGAGCATCGGTCGGACGGCAGCCCGTGCTCGATCGCTGGCTCGACCTGCTGCTGACCGCGTCCCTGCGCGGGCGGTTCACCGATGCCGACACCCGTCCGGCGTGGAGCACCGCGGCGACGGACCCGGTCGTCGGCCCCTCACTCAGAGCAGTGCATGCCGAACCGGCCGCACCCTGGACGGTCGCTCGTCTTGCGCAGGTGGCTGCCGTCTCGCGTTCGGCCTTCGCGGAGCGCTTTACAGAGATCCTCGGCGTCCCGCCGATGACATATGTGGCCGAGTTGCGGATGGATATCGCCACCGACCTGCTGCTGCGCGACCGGGCACCGCTGTCAACCGTGGCGCAGGCGGTAGGCTATGCCGATCCGTTCGGCTTCAGCGCGGCGTATAAACGCATCCGTGGGCGCAGCCCCGCCGTGGTCCGCGCCGGAACGTCATGACCCAGCGGGGGTAGGGTGTGTTGCTGAAGTCTTTCGGTGTGGTTCTCGGTGAGACTCGACACATGGCGGTGCGCGAAGAGATCTCTGCTGAGCGCGGGACGTGCTCGAACCATTGATGCCGGTTCCGGATGGGCATTCCAGACCGTGGTCGG
>NZ_JBKEAF010000098.1:0-22146 GCF_047971895.1 Microbacterium sp. | reverse complement strand
TAACCTCCCGCACCTCTGGATCCCAGGCTGGCCATCCTTCGGGGTTGGCCCAACGTGAGAACACGAGCTGGGCGCTGTGGGCAGTGGTGGCGGAGTAGGAGCCGATGACCTTCATGTCAACTAGTATGCGCGCTTATGAATATGTTGGCAAACTTGCGATGCAGCTGAACTGGGATGGCCATAATCGGGCACTGTCGGATAACAACGTCACTAACTGTGGTTGTCGGGATACTTCGCGCACTCGCTGAACGCCTACGGCCGCGCAGGGGAGCCGTGCACGCGCTGCGGGAGGCCGATCATCCGCGCCGCCTTCATGAACCGCTCGAGCCACTTCTGCCCGACATGCCAGCGGTTCGCTTCTGCCACTCGCCGGCATAGCGCACCGGGGCGAAGCCCATCTCCTCGTTGACGGCGAGCATAGGCCGGTTCTCCTCGGCGTTGCCGGTCACGATCCGCGTGCCCTCGGGGAACGTCTCGCGGGCGACCGTCACTTCATCAGCATGCCGAGGCGATGACCGCGGTGCTCCCGGCCGACGAGAGTGTCGCCTTGATCGATCAGGCCGTTGGCGGTGCGGAACGAGAGCAGCTCTGTGAACCCCGCGAGGCGACCCGAGCCGACGTGCTGCGCGGCACCGACCAGCAGCGTCGCACCGATGCCCCGGCGCGAGGTCTCCATGCGGCGCACACGTGCGGCATCCCAGACCTCCTCGTCGACGACAGCACCGGCCGACGGCGCGTCGGTCGACATGCGCGCCTTCAGCAGTGCGTAGTCGGCGACGTGCTCATCCGGTGCCGCACCGACCCATGACACGAAGCGGTAGCCGGAAGACGCCGCGTGGGGATCCCGACCGTGCTCGTGGAGGGCGCCTCCGGTCTCGTCGCGGATCTCGAGCGTGCTGATGCGGTACACCTGCTCCAGCTCGTACCCTGCGGCAGCCGCGAAGCGCGCCTCGTGGTCGCGAGGCAACAGCCCGAAGCCGCTGCGCGCCGGCACACCGGGCCCCGGCTGCGGTGCGTGCTCCGTCCAGGACTGCAGGATCGTTCGGCCCCGTGCGACGGCCCGCCCCTCGAGGAACGCGAGCGCTCGGCGGCCGATGCCGAGACCCTGATGCTCGGGGAGGATCTCGACGCACAGCTGAGCGCGCTTCGACCCCGCCTCGAGGGGGACGTACAACAGCATGCGCCCCACCGCTTCGCCGTCCGCCCGCGCGAGCCACCCGTGGATCTCCTCGTCGGTCTGGTCCTGCCACGAGCCGAGCGACTGCGCCGGGGTGACGAGCGTGGCATCCTCTCCGCGGGTGTGCGTCAGCACGCGATTGCGGATGTCGACGTTGATGCGGAAGTCCTCCCCACCCGGCGCGTCGGCGTCGGTGGGAACTGTCAGGGGGACGAACTCGATCGCGGCCGCCTCAGGCATCCAGCACCTTCTTCCAGATGCCCGCGTACGAGACGGGGACGAATCCGATCGCGGTGTTGATCGCGAGCATATGGGTGTTCTCCTCGGCGTTGAACGTCGAGATGCGCGTCGATCGCGGTGCGATCGACCGCCAGCGCAGCAGGTTCGCGCTCTTGACGACCATGCCGAGGCGATGGCCGCGATGCTCGTCGATGACGAGCGTGCCGAACTGATGCGTCGGCCCGTCGGGGGCGGATGTCAGGATGCCGATGTCGTTGTAGGCGACGAGCTCGCCACTGGGCACATGTTCGACGGCAGCCACCGACACGATCATGCCCTGCGCGGCGAAGCGCTCTTCACGGCGGCGGACACGGTCGGCGTCCCACGTCTCCTGCTCGATGAGCAGCTCGCCGGCCGGCATGTCGGTCGTCAGCCGCGCGCGACAGCGGGCGAAGCCCTCGAGCAGGTGCTCGGGGGTGGGGATCGACCACGTGTGCAGGCGGTAGCCGGCGCCCGCCGTTGCCTGTGCCGCGTCGAGCAGCCGCTCCACACCGTCGTACGATCCGCGCAGATCGAAGGCGCTGTTGCGCTCGACCTGCCCGAGCACGTACCCGTTCTCGGCGTGGAAGCGCGTCTGCCGGTCGTCGGCGGGAATGCTGCCGTACCCCGTCGGTGACTCCCGCCGCGGGCCCGGGGTGTCGGGACGATGCAGCGTATACGTCTGCAGCACGGTTCTTCCACGCTGAGCAGCCTCGTCCTCGACCACCTCCAGCAGCGCCTCTTCGACCCCCTGCCCCCACCGCGGCGGATCGACCCATACGTCGAGGTCGACGGTCTGCTGGCCGTCGGTCGGCATCATGAGGATGCCGACGCCGACGATCTCGCCGTCGAGGGCGGCGGTGAAGCCGTATCGCTCGTGGTCGGTGCGGTCCTGCCACATCGGCAGGATCTCCTCCGCGGTGTCGTCGAGATCGGTCGTGCCGGCATCGTGCACGGCCACCGCGTTGCCGATGCGCTCGATGGCGCGGATCACCCCACGATGGTCGGCGGCCAGGCTGGCTGGTACCTCGATCGGCTCGATCACCAGTCGCGTCGCGCTGTCAGTCATCGAGCACCTTCTTCCAGGCGCCCACGTAGGAGACCGGCATGAAGCCGATCGTCTCGTTGATGTCGAGCATGGGGCGGTTCTCCTCGGCGTTGTAGGTGATGACGCGCGGCGATTCCGGTGCGATCTCGCGCCACGCGAGCAGGTTCGCACACTTCACGAGCATGCCCAGGCGGTGACCGCGGTGCTCCTTGAGCACGAGCGTGTCCTCCTGGTGCGAGGCCTCGGTGCGGTCCTTGCCGATGGCGAGCTCGTTGAACGCGCACAGCTCGCCGGTGGCGATGTGCTCCGCGGCGGTCACGTGCAGCGTGCGACCGCTGGAGGTGTAGTTCTCGTCGTGGCGTGCGACGCGCGCAGCATCCCACTCCTCTTCGTCAAACTCGAGACCCGCGGCGGGTGCGTCGGTGACCATGCGTGACTTCATCCACCCGTAGCGGGCGACGAAGTCGGGCGGAGTGGGCGCGAACCAGCTCACGACGCGATAGTCGGTGGATGCTTCGCGGGCCCTCTCCACGAGCTGCTCGACGCCGTCGAACGCACCGCACAGGTCGAACGCACTGCAGCGCTCGACCTGCTCGAGACGGTAGCCGTGCCGCAGATAGAACCTGCTCGCCCGGTCATCGGCGGGCACACTGCCGAAATCGGTGGGCGCGGCGATACGGGGCCCCGGGGCCTCGGGCTGCTCGGCCCACGACTGCAGCACCGTGCGACCGTGAGCGCGCGCGGTGGGCTCGACCAGTTCCGTATAGGCCGTCGAGCCGATCCCGCGGCCGTGCACCTCGGCGAGCAGCTCGATGAGGAAGTACGCCACCTTCGAGTCGTTCTCGAGGGGCAGATCGACGCCGACACGGCCGACGATCTGCCCGTCGAGGACGACGAGCCACAGGAGGCGCGTCTCGTACCGGCCGGACTGGTAGTGCGGCAGCAGTTCGTCTGCGGTGATGGCGTGGTCGTCGTGACCGGCGATCTCGCGATAGACGCGGTTGCGCACTGCGATCATCTCGGCGAAGTCGCCAGCGTCCGCGTCGTCCATCGAGGCGGGGATGTGGAGGGGCTGCAGCCGCAGCCCGGTGATGATGGTGGACATTGCTCGATCCTTGGAAGGGGGTGGTCGGGAGTGAGAGCGCGGCTCACAGGGCGGGGCCCTGCAGCCGCAGCTGCGCGTTGTCGTGCTCGCGGGCATCGTTGGCGCGTTCGCGGCGCACGCGTTCGGCGTGCTCTGCGCGGGAGGCGCGGTGCTGCACGCTCTGCGCACTGCGCAACGGCAGCCACGGGCCTACGCGCAGGCCGCGCGGGGCGGAGCCCGGGGAAGGGAGAGCCGATCCGTCGCCACGCCGAATGCGGCGATGGGCAGACTCGTCCCTTGCGGGGATCAGTGGCCGGTGTGTGCGAGAGCGCAGAAGGAACCGGTCGCCACGATCCCTGTACGGGTGATGCCCCGGATGGGCGTGACTGCTGGTGTGAGCATGATCATCATGTGGCGACCTCCTTTCGACTTCTGGCGCGAAGATTCAGAGTATTACCCCGTGCGCTCGTGCGTCAAGGCCTTGCGGCGTGTCGGTCTCGGATCCCGGCTCGCCTCCCTGGCGACGGCCCCTGCTTCCGCTACCGTTGACACGCAGATTCACCGGCCGATCGAAGGGCGCGCCCATGCACCTGAAGAGCGTCACGCTCAAAGGGTTCAAGTCGTTCGCGCAGCCCACGACCTTCGCCTTCGAACCGGGTGTCACCTGCATCGTGGGTCCGAACGGGTCGGGCAAGTCGAACGTCGTCGACGCGCTCGCCTGGGTCATGGGCGAGCAGGGCGCCAAGACGCTGCGCGGCGGAAAGATGGAGGACGTCATCTTCGCCGGCACGGCCACACGCGGTCCGCTGGGCCGCGCGGAGGTGCAACTGACGATCGACAACTCCGACGGAGCACTGCCGATCGAGTACTCCGAGGTGACGATCAGCCGCACGCTGTTCCGCAACGGCTCGAGCGAGTATGCGATCAACGGCGAGGTCGGCCGGCTGCTCGACGTGCAAGAGCTGCTCAGCGACTCCGGGCTCGGCCGCGAGATGCACGTCATCGTCGGGCAGGGGCGGCTCGACACCGTGCTGCAGGCGTCTCCAGAAGAGCGCCGCGGGTTCATCGAGGAGGCCGCCGGGATCCTGAAGCACCGGCGACGCAAAGAGAAGACGCTGCGCAAGCTCGAGGCGATGGAGGCGAACCTCACCAGGCTGAGCGATCTGGCGGGGGAGATCCGGCGCCAGCTCAAGCCGCTCGGTCGGCAGGCCGAGGTGGCGCGCGAGGCGGCGACCATTGCCGCCGTCGTGCGCGACGCGAAGGCGCGGTTGCTCGCCGACGAGTTCGTCGGTCTGCGTGCGGCGCTGGCCGATCACACCCGCTCCGAGCAGGAGCGGCACGCGGAGCGCGTCGTGCTGCAGGACCGTGTCGAGCAGACGCGGCGGCGCATCGGGCAGCTCGAGTCCGAGCAGGGATCGGCGCAGGTCGACGAGGCGCGGCGGGTGGCGTTCGCGCTCGAGCAGGTGCAGGAACGCCTGCGCGGGCTGTACACGCTGGCCAATCAGCGGCTCGCCCTGCTCGGTGATGCCGAGCAGGAGCTCGCGCCGTCGACGGTGACGCAGGCCGGTATCGATGAGGTGCGTGCCGAGATCGATCGCTTCGCCGGCGAGGTCGAATCGGCGGCCGAGGTCGCCGCGGACGCCGCGCGAGCGGTGACGCGTGCACGCGCCGAGCTCGACGCACTCGACGTCGACATCGCCGAACAGAGCGCGCTCGTCTCGGAGCACGAGCTGACGCTGGCGGGCCTGCAGGCCGCCGCCGATGCGGCGGCATCGACCCTGGAGGCGCTGCACGGTGCCGTCGTGCGCCAGCAGAACGCGCTGGACGCGGCGATCGCACGCCGCGCACAGGCGCAGGCCGAGCTCGCGCAGATCGACCCCGACGTCGCCACGGATGGATCGGCGGCAGAGTACGCGGCTGCGTACGAGACGGCGCAACAGGAGGAGACGCAGGCCGAGACCGACGTCACCGAGCTGCGAGAGCGTCTGCACGCCACCGAGCGCGAGGTCGATGCGCTGACCGCACAGAGCTCTGCGCTGACGCGCGCGCTCGATGTGCGCAACGGCGCGACCGAGCTGGTGGCGCAGGGCCTCGATGGTGTGCAGGGTCTCGTCGGCGATGCGGTGCACGTCGAGCCCGGATTCGAGGCCGCCGTCGCCGCGGTGCTCGGTCCGCTGGCCGACGGGGTGCTCGTGAGAACGAGGGAGGA
The DNA here is from genome assembly GCF_047971895.1 of Microbacterium sp. Lineage (GTDB taxonomy): Bacteria > Actinomycetota > Actinomycetes > Actinomycetales > Microbacteriaceae > Microbacterium. The sequence goes on along the minus strand of NZ_JBKEAF010000098.1, from coordinate 16,370 downwards.
TGCTCGCGCGGCCGCAGCGGCCGCGCGAGACGCCGAACTGGGCATCGTCGACATCGCCATCGCGCAGGGGGAGCCGCGGCATCCCGTCCTTCCCGCGGTGGACGGCGTGACGGCGGCCCGCGACATCGTCACCGCCCCGGCGGGCGTCCTCGGCGTTCTGTCGTTCGTCGTCGTCGCCGACGACCTCGACGCGGCGTATGCCGCCGCACCCGTGCTGGCCGGTGCCGACATCGGCGGTGCGGTCACGATCGTCACGCGCGCCGGCGAGGTGCTCACTGCGCACACGCTGCGCGCGGGATCGGGCGAAGGGCGGTCGCGGCTGGAGTTGTCGGCCGAGCGGGATGCTGCCGCCGACCGCCTGGCGGAGATGACCGTGGTGGCCGACTCGCTGCGCACCGCGCTCGGAGACGCGAAGCAGCGCCTCGGCGGCGCGCGCGCTGGCACGAAGACGGCGCTCGACGCGCTGCGCGCTCACGACGCGGCACTGGCCTCGCACACAGAACGGCTCAACCGTGCGACCGTAACCCACGATGCGGCCGCCGCCGAGTGCGAGCGGCTGGCGACCGGCCTGACGCAGGCCGAGGCGGCGGTGGCCGACGCCGACGCCGCCGCCCGCCAGGCGGATGCGACGCTGCAGACCGCGCGGGAGGCGCCGCGGCCGATCCTGGACGCGTCGGCGCGCGACGGCGTGCTGGGCGCGTTGGAGGAGGCCCGGGACGCCGAGATGCGCGCCCGGCTGGAGGTCGAGACCCTGCGCGAGCGGGTTCGCGCAGGCCAGGCCCAGGTCGTCACCCTGGAGCGTCGCCGCGAGCAGGAGCGCTCCGCCGCGGAGGAGGCCGCGCGGCGTGCGGTGGTCCGCCGTCACCAGCGGCAGGCGGCCGAGGGCGTGATCGCGCAGCTGCCGACCGTGCTCTCGTCGGTCGACCGGTCGGTGGCCGAGGCGCGGCTCGGCCTCGCGGCGGCCGAACAGGAGCGTGCCGCGCAGAACAGCGAGCTCGCCGAGCTGCGCGGGGAGGAGGCGCGGGTGCGCGAACGGCTCACGGCCGCGACCGAGGGGGTGCACGCGCTCGAGCTGCAGATTCACGAGAAGCGCCTGCACGTGCAGAGCCTGCTCGAGCGCGCCCAGGCCGAGCTGGGGCTCGACGAGCACATTCTCGTTTCGGAATACGGGCCCGATCAGGGAGTCCCGGTCGAATCCGGGACCGCCGAGGGCGGCGAGGGCGAAGCATCGACCGTTCTGCCCGACCGCACCGTTCCGTTCGATCGCGCGCAGCAGAAGCGTCGCCTGCAGGACGCCGAGCGCACACTCGGCCAGCTCGGCCGGGTGAACCCGCTCGCCCTCGAGGAGTTCGCCGCGCTGGAGCAGCGCCACGCCTTCCTCACCGAGCAGCTCGCCGATCTCACCCAGACCCGCGCAGACCTGCTCGCGATCATCGCCGAGCTCGACGAGCGCATGCAGGTGATCTTCCAGTCGGCCTTCGAGGACACGAAGGCCGCCTTCCACGAGGTGTTCCCGATCCTGTTCCCTGGCGGTGCCGGCGATATCTCGCTGACCGACCCCGACAACATCCTGACCACGGGCATCGAGGTCGCCGTGCGCCCGGTGGGGAAGAAGATCGAGCGGCTCTCGCTGCTGTCCGGCGGGGAGCGCTCGCTGGCCGCCGTCGCGCTGCTCACGGCGATCTTCAAGGCCCGCCCGAGCCCGTTCTACATCCTCGACGAGGTCGAGGCGGCCCTCGACGACGCGAACCTCGGTCGCCTGCTCGGCGTGTTCGAGCAGCTGCGCGACTCCAGCCAGCTGATCGTCATCACGCATCAGAAGCGCACGATGGAGATCGCCGACGCGCTCTACGGCGTCTCGATGCGGCAAGACGGCGTCTCGGCCGTCGTCGGCCAGCGGATCGGCGACCGCGCGGCCAGCTGATCGGCGACAGTCCGTAGGGTGGGAGACATGGCTGAGAGCTCATGGTCGCTGGGGCGCGCGCTGCGCGGGATGTTCGTCAAGCCCACCATCGACGAGACGACCTGGGACGATCTCGAGACGGCGCTGCTCACGGCCGATTTCGGGCCCGACGTCACCGAGCGGATCGTCGACGAGCTGCGCGAGAAGGTCGACCGCTACCGCACGACCGACCCGCGCGATCTGCAGCGCATGCTCAAAGAGACCCTCGAAGAGCACTTCGCGACCTTCGACACGACGCTGAAGCTGACCGAACGCCCCGCAGTGGTGCTCGTCGTGGGCGTCAACGGCGTGGGCAAGACCACCACCATCGGCAAGTTCGCGAAGTTCCTGCAGCGGTACGGGCGCTCGGTGGTCGTGGGCGCCGCAGACACGTTCCGCGCGGCGGCGGTGGACCAGCTGGCGACCTGGGCCGAGCGGGGCGGGGCGCAGATCGTCCGGCCCGAGCGCGAGGGTCAGGACCCGGCATCCGTCGCCTTCCAGACGATCGACCACGCCATCCGCACCGGCACCGAGATCGTGCTCGTCGACACCGCCGGCCGCCTGCACACCAAGGGCGGCCTCATGGACGAGCTGACCAAGATCCGCCGCGTCATCGAGAAGCAGGCGCCCATCAGCGAGGTGCTGCTGGTGCTCGACGCCACGACGGGGCAGAACGGGGTCATGCAGGCGCAGGCGTTCCTCGAGCACGCCGGCGTCACCGGTCTCGTGCTGACGAAGCTCGACGGGTCGGCCAAGGGCGGCTTCGTGCTCGCGGTGCAGGAGCGCACCGGCATCCCGGTGAAGCTCCTCGGTCAGGGCGAAGGCATCGACGACCTCACAGGCTTCACGCCGCACGTGTTCGCCGCGTCCCTCGTCGACTGAGGGATCGGGCTACCGTGTTTCGCCATCCGCTGGTTTCATAGGGCTATGGCGATCGAGCATGACTTCTTCGGACTGCTGGAGTCCGGTCCCGACGGATCGATCTTCTGGTCCGAGATCGTGGAGTTCGGCGACCAGACAGTCACCGTCGACCTCACCGCGCCCGATCAGGCCGACATCGCGCCCGAGGCACTGGACGTCGCAGCGGCGATGGTGTCGGGCCTCGAGGATCTCGACATGCGCGCCCGGCGCGCCATGCTCAGCGAGCTCGACGACCGTACGAGCGAGGTGATCGAATACATCCTGCAGCAGCAGGAGGAGCTCGGCGACGAGCTCGAGGATCGGCTGGTGGACATCTCGGGCGATGTGCAGGTGGATGTCATCCGCGCACTGCAGCTGATGAGCATGACGATCCTCGCCGACGAGCACGGCGGCTCCGAGCCGTTCGCGGTGCTCGAGTACGCGCTCGACGCCGAAGCCACCGACGATGTGCTGCTCGTGAACGTCGCCACCGACGGTGAGGTGCAGTCGGTGACCAGCGCCGACTGAGGCCCGTCGCTCAGACCGCCTGCGCGAACCCCGCCCGCGCCTGCTCGCCGATGTGTGCGAGGTGGGCGGGGATCTCCCGCCCCTTCGAGATCATCGACTGCGCCCACAGGCGCCCCGCGCGGTACGACGAGCGCACGAGGGGCCCGGCGAGCACGCCCAGGAAGCCGATGCGCTCCGCTTCCTCCTTGAACGCGACGAACTCGTCGGGGCGCACCCACCGTGCGACCGGCAGATGCCGTGGCGAGGGGCGCAGGTACTGCGTGATCGTGACGATGTCGGTCCCGGCGGTGTGCAGGTCGTGCAGGGCCTGCACCACTTCGTCGGGTTGCTCGCCCATGCCGAGGATGAGATTGGACTTGGTGATCAATCCCGCCGCGCGTGCCTGGGTGAGCACGTCGAGCGACCGCTCGTAGGTGAACGCGGGGCGGATGCGCTTGAACAGCCGAGGCACCGTCTCGACGTTGTGGGCGAACACCTCGGGGCGCGCCGAGAAGACCTCGCCGAGCAGGTCGGGGCGCCCGTTGAAGTCCGTCGCCAGCAGCTCCACTCCGGTGCCCGGGTTGACGGCGTGGATCTGCCGGATCGTCTCGGCGTTCAGCCATGCCCCGCCGTCGGGCAGGTCGTCGCGGGCGACGCACGTGACGGTGGCGTAGCGCAGGTTCATGCGCTGCACGCTCTCGGCGACCCGGCGCGGCTCGTCCGTGTCGTAGGCCGCAGGCTTGCCCGTGTCGATCTGGCAGAAGTCGCAGCGCCGGGTGCACTGCGAGCCGCCGATCAGGAACGTCGCCTCGCGATCCTCCCAGCACTCGTAGATGTTGGGGCAGCCGGCCTCCTGGCACACCGTGTGCAGGTCCTCGCTCTTCACCAGCGCGTGCAGCGCCTGATACTCCGGCCCCAGCTTCGCCTTCGTCTTGATCCACTCCGGCTTGCGCTCGATCGGGGTCTGCGCGTTGCGCACCTCCAGGCGCAGCAGACGGCGCCCCTCGGGAGCCGTGCTCATGCCGCCGCCCCCGCCTCTGCGGGCGCGTACGCCGCGCGGAACGCGGCGGACACGGGCTCGACGAGTGCGGCAGGTGTGACATCCGCCCCCACCACCTCGCTCACCGTCGTGACACCTGCGTCGCTGATGCCGCACGGCACGATGCTGCGGAAGCCCGCAAGCGTGTTGTCGGCGTTGATCGCGAAGCCGTGCATCGTCACGCGCCGCTCGACGCGCACGCCGATCGCGGCGACCTTGTCCTCGGACAGGGGGCGCCGCACCCACACGCCGCTGCGCCCCTCGACGCGGTAGCCGTCGACGCCGAGCGGCCGCAGCACGTCGATCAGGATGCCCTCGATCCGGCGCACGTGGGCGACGACGTCCATCGGCTCGGGCAGGCGCACGATGGGGTAGCCGACGAGCTGGCCGGGGCCGTGCCAGGTGATCTTGCCGCCGCGGTCGACGTCGATGACCGGGGTGCCGTCGACCGGACGCTCGTGCGGCTCGGTGCGCTTCCCGGCGGTGTACACAGCCTCGTGCTCGAGCAGCAGCAGGGTGTCGGGGCGGTCGCCGGCGGCGACCTCGGCGTGGATGCGGCGCTGCAGCTCCCAGCCCTCGAGGTACGGCACGGGGGCGGGGGAGAGGCCGATGACCTGGATATCGATCACGAGGCTCCTTCGCATATTGATGGACTGTGTCCAAGAATAGAGCATGAGCGCGCGGGCAGGCATCCGTACGCTGGAGCCATGGCACCGCATCCCGGGCGACCCAAGGCCTCGTCGCGTGAGACGATCACCGAGGCCGCGTGCGAACTGTTCCTCGAGCAGGGATATGCGAACACGTCCGTCGCCGACATCGCCCGGCGCGCGGGGGTGGGCCGCTCGAGCTTCTTCAACTACTTCGAGTCCAAGTCGGCCCTGCTGTGGGGCGGGTTCGACGAACGAGTGGATGCCGCGACGGGGGCGCTCGCGGACGGCCGGCCCGTGGGCGAGGCCCTCACCGGCATCGCCACGGGGTTCGCCCCCGACAGTCTCGCGCTGGCCATCACCCATGCCGAGACCATGGGGATCGCCGAGGAGCTGGAGCGGGAACGCGCGCTGCGTCAGGCGCGCCTCGCCCGCGCGGTGGCAGAGCGTGAGCGCACAGCCGGAGTCGACCGGCTCTCCGCCGATGTGCGCGCCGCCGCCGCAGCGGGTGCCGTGCTCGCCGCGGTCTGGGCGTGGGCCGACGGCGGTCCCGGCCGTACCGACCTGGCGGCGCTGCTCGCACGGGCGCTGCACGCGGCAGGGCAGGACGCGCTCACGTAGAATCGGGGCATCATGGCGACTTTCGGCACACTCTCCGACCGGCTCACCGACACCTTCCGCAATCTGCGCACGAAGGGCAAGCTCACACCCGCCGACGTGGACGGGACGGTTCGTGAGATCCGGCGTGCGCTGCTGGACGCCGATGTCGCCTTGCCGGTCGTCAAGGAGTTCACCGCCAGCATCCGCGAGCGCGCACTGGGCGACGAGGTCAACCGTGCGCTCAACCCCGCGCAGCAGGTCGTGCAGATCGTCAACGACGAGCTCGTGGGCATCCTCGGCGGCCAGCAGCGGCGCCTGCAGTTCGCGAAGAACCCGCCGACGGTGATCATGCTCGCGGGTCTGCAGGGCTCAGGGAAGACGACCTTCGCCGGCAAGCTCGCCAAGATGCTCGAGAAGGACGGCCACACACCGTTGCTCGTGGCCGCCGACCTGCAACGGCCGAACGCCGTGAACCAGCTGCAGGTGGTCGCGGGTCAGGCCGGCGCCGCGATCTACGCCCCCGAGCCCGGGAACGGCGTCGGCGACCCGGTCCGCGTCGCGCGCGGCGGTGTCGAGACGGCGCGCAGACAGCAGCACGACGTCGTCATCGTCGACACCGCCGGACGCCTGGGCGTGGACGCCGAGCTGATGACGCAAGCCGCCGACATCCGCAAGGCCATCGACCCCGACGAGGTGCTGTTCGTCATCGATTCGCTGACGGGGCAGGACGCCGTCAACACGGCGAAGGCGTTCCAAGAGGGCGTCGACTTCACGGGTGTCGTGCTGTCCAAGCTCGACGGCGACTCGCGCGGCGGTGCCGCGCTCTCGGTGGCCTCCGTCACAGGGCGCCCCATCATCTTCGCGTCGACGGGCGAGGGCCTCGACGATCTCGAGGCCTTCCACCCCGACCGAATGGCCAGTCGCATTCTCGACCTCGGCGACATCCTCACTCTCATCGAACAGGCGCAGCAGGCGTTCGACGAGGACGAGGCGCGAAAGGTCGCCGAGAAGCTGGCGAACGAGCAGTTCACCCTCGAGGACTTCCTCGACCAGCTGCAGCAGCTGCGAAAGATGGGCTCGATGAAGAAGATGCTCGGCATGCTGCCGGGCATGGGCCAGATGAAGCAGCAGATCGAAGACATCGACGAGCGCGAGCTCGACCGCACCGAGGCGATCGTCCGTTCGATGACTCCCGCTGAACGCCGCACCCCGAAGGTGCTCAACGGCTCGCGCCGACTGCGCATCGCGCGCGGTGCGGGCATGACCGTCACCGACGTCAACCAGCTCATGCAACGCTTCGACCAGGCGGCGAAGATGATGAAGACCGTCGCACGCGGCGGCATGCCGAACGTGCCCGGCATGGGCCCGGTGCCCGGCATGGGCCGCCCCGGCGCTTCCAGCAAGCGCGGCAAGCAGGCCAAGCGCAAGGGCTCGCGCTCGGGCAACCCGGCCAAGCGCGCCGCGGAGAACGCCGGTCTCGACACCGCCGCGCCCGCCGCACCCACCGGGTCGGGCTTCGGCCTCGGCGGCACCAAGGGTGCGGAGCCGACCGCAGCCGATATGGCCGAGATCCAGAAGCTGTTCGGAAAGGGCTGACGGCTCAGCGCCCGAGCGACGCAAGGTGATCGCGCAGCGTCGGGCCGGCACGGAACTCGCGGATCAGGTGCTGCACGACCGCGCGCAGGTCGCCGTTCGCGGCATCGGCCACCCGCAGCTGCCGCGTCGCCGATGCGCCGCTGGTGAGGATCGCCTCCAGCCCGGCGAACTCCCGCGCGCACGAGAGCTGCTCGGCGATCGGCTCCAGGTGCCGCATGGTCTCTCGCAGATGGTCGGCGACCGGCACCTGGCGCCCTGTGCTGTCCACGATGACCCGCGCGTCGAGGCCGTAGCGGGCCGAGCGCCACTTGTTCTCGCGCACGAACCAGGGCTGGAGGCGGGGCAGCTGCCGACCGGCGTCCAGCTCTCGGGAGAAGTGCTCGACGAGCACCTGGATGAGCGAGGCGACCGCCGCGAGCTCGGGAAGCGTCGACATCCCATCGCATGCGCGCACCTCGATCGTGCCCCACCGCGGTGCGGGCCGGATGTCCCACCGCACCTCGCTGGCGTCGGCGATCACGCCGGTCCCGGTCATGTCGTCGAGATACGCCTCGAACTGCGCCCAGTCGTCGAGGGGCCACGGCAGTCCCGCCGTGGGCAGCTGCTGGAACACCAGCACGCGATTGGAGGCATACCCGGTGCGCTCGCCCGCCCAGAACGGGCTCGACGCCGACAGCGCCTGCAGGTGCGGAAGGAAGATCGACAGTGCATTGATGATCGGGAAGACCTTGGTGACGTCGTCGACGCCGACGTGCACGTGGATGCCCCAGATCATCATGTTGCGCCCCCACCACTGGGTGCGCTCGATGAGCGATCGGTACCGCGTGGACTCGCTGACCTGCTGGTCGTACCACTGCGCGAACGGATGGCTTCCGGCGCACAGCAGCTCGACGCCCATCGGATCGGTCACCGTGCGCACCGCCGCGACCGCATCGGCGATGTCGTCGATGGCGGCTGCGACAGTCTCTCCGATGCCGCTGGTCACCTCGACAGTGTTGGTGAGCAGCTCGCCGGTCACCGTGAATCGCTCCGCGGCCGTGCGCTCGGCCAGCGCCTGCAGGATCTCGCCCGCACGCGGGACGAGGCTGCCCGACGAGCCGTCGGCGAGCATGACCTCCCACTCGATGCCCACCGAGGAACGTCCCGAGCGCGCGAAATGCTCCGCCATGAGCACAGTCTGACATCCGCGGTCGGTTCGCATGCGCATCCGGCATCTGGCAGAATGGACGGTCGGACCGTCGCCCGACCCTCTATCCGGCGTCCGGTCCGCCTTCAGAGCTTTCGCCGGGTGTGCACCCCACGCTTCCGGCGCCGTTCATCCGTCTACACACCACTCAGGAGAATTGTGGCCGTCAAGATCCGTCTCAAGCGCTTCGGCAAGATCCGTGCGCCCTACTACCGCATCGTCGTGGCCGACTCGCGCACCAAGCGCGACGGCCGGGTGATCGAGGAGATCGGCAAGTACCACCCCACCGAGCAGCCCTCGTTCATCGAGGTCGACTCCGACCGTGCGCAGTACTGGCTCGGCGTCGGCGCCCAGCCGACCGAGCAGGTCCGTGCGATCCTCAAGCTCACCGGCGACTGGGGCCGCTTCCAGGGCGACGAGAACGCCGTCTCGACCGTGCAGGTCGCCGAGGCCAAGGCCGAGTTCGAGGTAGACGCCAAGAAGAAGTCGGTCGTCAAGCCCAAGGTGGAGAAGAAAGCCGAGGAGCCCGCGGCGGACGAGGCTCCGGCCGAGGCACCCGCCGAGGAGCAGACCGCCGAAGAGTCGGCAGAGTAGCACCTTGCTCGCCGCCGCGCTCGAACACGTCGTCAAGGGGATCGTGGATCACCCCGACGACGTGCGCATACACGCGTCCACGTCGGCCCGCGGGGACGTTCTCGAGGTGCACGTGCACCCCGACGACCGCGGACGCGTGATCGGGCGCGGCGGCCGCACCGCCAAGGCTCTGCGTACCGTCGTGTCCGCGCTCGCCGACGGGCAGCGCGTGCGCGTCGACGTCGCGGACGACTGACGTGGCGAGTCCGAAACCTCCGCATCCGGCAGCCGGGTCCGGCAAGACGCAGTTGCGGGTCGGGCGCCTCGTGAAGGCGCACGGTCTCAAGGGCGCACTGAAGCTCGAGCTCTACACGGACGATCCCGAAGGGCGGTTCACTCCCGGGGCGACGTTCACGCTCCAGGTCCCCGAATCGTCGCCATGGCACGGCAGATCGCTCACCGTGCGCGAGTTCAAGTGGCTGAACAGCCATCCCGTCGCCTTCTTCGACGGGATCGACGACCGTACCGAGGCAGAGAGCGTCGTGCGCGCGATCCTGTGGATCGATCAGGATGCCGCCGCCACCGCGGCCGAGGACGACGCCTGGTACGACCACCAGCTCATCGGGCTGGACGTGGTGCGCGACAGTGCCGTCGTCGGCACGGTCGCGCGCGTCGACCACCTGCCCGGTCAGGACCTGCTCATCGTCGCCGTGGACGAGCGCGAGGTGCTCGTCCCGTTCGTCAAGGCCATCGTGCCGGAGGTCGATGTGGCCGCGGGGCGTGTCGTGGTCACCCCTCCGCCGGGCCTGTTCGAGGACGATTCCGAAAGCCCGCACAGCGCGGGGCACTGACGTGCGGGTCGACGTCGTCTCGATCTTCCCGTCGTTCTTCGACGTGCTCGAGGTCTCGCTGCTGGGCAAGGCCCGGAGCACGGGGCTGCTCGACATCCGCGTGCACGACCTGCGCGAGTGGACGCACGATCGCCACCGCACCGTCGACGACACGCCGTACGGCGGCGGAGCCGGGATGGTGATGACGCCCGGGCCCTGGGGGGAGGCGCTCGACGCGATCGTCGCCGACCGTCGGGCCCGGCCGGTGATCGTCTTCCCGTCGCCGGCGGGGGAGCGGTTCACGCAGGCGACAGCACGGGAGTGGGCTCGGGAGCCGCACCTGGTGTTCGGCTGCGGCCGCTACGAGGGCATCGACGAGCGGGTGTTCGCCCATGCGCAGACCCTCGGCGAGGTGCGCCTGGTGAGCCTGGGAGATTATGTGCTCAACGGCGGCGAGGTCGCCGCCATGGCGATGATCGAGGCGGTCGCACGCCTCGTCCCCGGAGTCGTGGGCAACCCCGACAGCCTCGTCGAGGAGTCGCATGAGGACGGCCTGCTCGAGTACCCGTCGTACACCAAGCCGGCGTCGTGGCGCGGGCACGACGTGCCTCCGGTGCTCCTGAGCGGGAACCACGGTGCGATTGCCCGGTGGCGCCGCGATCAGCAGGTGTCGCGGACGCAGGAGCGACGCCCCGATCTCCTGCCGCCGGCGGACTGATCTGGCGGATCAGTCGATGCCGAGGAACGCTCGATCTGTCAGCACGATCGGGCCCTCGTCGGTGATGGCGATCGTGTGCTCGGAGTGCGCCCCGCGCGACCCATCGGCGCTGCGCAGCGTCCAGCCGTCGGCATCGGTGATCAGCTTGTCGGTCGTCGCGAGGAACCACGGCTCGAGGGCCAGGATGAGTCCGGCACGCAGCGGGAACCCGCGCCCGGGCTTGCCGTCGTTGGGCACGTGCGGGTCGCCGTGCATCTCCCGGCCGACACCGTGCCCGCCGAAGTCCGTGTTGATGGAGTAGCCGTCGGCACGGGCGACCTGCGCGACCGCGTGCGAGATGTCGCCGACGCGTGCCCCCACGGTCGCAGCGCCGATCGCTGCGGCCAGTGCACGCTCGGTCGTGTCGATGAGGGTCAGATCCTCGTCCCGCGGAGTGCCGACGACGAAGGAGACGGCGGAGTCGGCGACCCACCCGTCGATCGACACGGCGAAGTCCAGCGACACGAGGTCACCGTCCCTGAGCGCATAGTCGAATGGCAGGCCGTGCAGCACCGCGTCGTTCACCGAGGTGCAGATGACCTTGCCGAACGGCATCGCCCCGAACGAGGGGTGGTAGTCGATGTAGCACGAGGTGGCCCCCGCCTTGCGGATGAGATCGTGCGCTCGCCGGTCGATCGCCAACAGGTTCGTCCCGACCGTCACCTCGTCGCGGAGCGTGGCCAGGGTCTCGGCCACGAAGCGACCGGCGGGGCGCATGGCGTCGATCTCGGCGGGCGTGCGCAGTTCGATCATCTGAGGCATCCTCTCGTCTTCCTCCATTCTGGACGACACGGACCCTGCACCGGCGTACGATCGGGAGCATGTGGCTGCGACGTGCGTTCTTCGTCTGGCTGATCCCATCGGCCTTCCTGCTCCCGCTGTGGCTGCTCATCGGCTGGGGCGTCTTCAACGCGCAGGCGCTCGGACTGCTGTGGGTGCTGCTGATCGCCATCCCGTCGGTGTTCGTCGGCCAGCTGCTGTTCACGCTGCTCGTGCGTGCCCGCGGCATGGTGCGCGCGACACGCGCCGTCTCGTGGACGGACGCGCTCGGGTTCACTGTGTGGCAGGGGCTGACCGTGGCCCTCGGCTTCTTCGACCCGGCCTCCTGGGTGGCCCTTTTCATCACCGCGATCCTCGCGGGCCTCGCCATGTTCTGGTACCTGCTGTGGGCGCTCGTGCGAGAAGCGCGGCCACGGTCGCGAGCCGACGTCGCGGAGGGCGCGGACCCGCAGGTGATCGTCATCAGCGAGACTCGTGGCCGTCCGTGACAGCATCCCGTTTTTGATCCATTACCGATCCGTGGCAGAATTGGCGTTCGTGCTCTGACGCTCTGCCTCAGGGGAGACGGCCGAAGGCGCTTTGGAACCCGGCCGAGAGCGCGACATCCAAACATCCCATTCGCGGTCGACCTGTGGCGGCCGCAGGAAGTGACGATCATGCAGATCCTCGACTCCGTCGATGCGGCATCGCTCCGCACCGACATCCCCGCTTTCGCTCCCGGTGACACCGTCAAGGTGCACGTGAACATCACCGAAGGCAGCCGCTCCCGCGTCCAGGTCTTCCAGGGCGTCGTCATCGGACGCTCCGGAGACGGCGTGCGCGAGACCTTCACCGTCCGCAAGATCAGCTTTCAGGTGGGCGTCGAGCGCACCTTCCCGGTGCACAGCCCGTCGATCGACCGCATCGAGGTCGTCACCCGCGGTGACGTGCGCCGAGCGAAGCTGTACTACCTGCGCGAACTGCGCGGCAAGAAGGCAAAGATCAAGGAGAAGCGCGAGGGCTGAACCCTCACGATCTCTCTCGGACCCCGTCGCGCCGCGGCGGGGTCCGTCGTTTCCCAGGTGCGGATGTGCGACCCTTGACGGGGCGGCGCACGGGTGACGCGTCGATGAGAAGGATGTCATGACGAGCGAGACCACGGCCACCACAGAGCCGCGTGCGCGGCACCGCGGCGGGTGGAACTTCCTGCGCGACCTGGTCGTGATCGTCGTGATCGCGCTGGCGGCCTCTTTCCTGATCAAGACGTTCCTGGTGCGGTCGTTCTACATCCCGTCCGGGTCGATGGCGCACACCCTCGAAGTGCAGGACCGCATCCTCGTCGACGAGATCACTCCGCGATTCTCGGGTTACGGGCGCGGCGACGTCGTCGTCTTCCGGGATCCGGGCGGCTGGCTGCCGCCGCGACCCGCCGACACGCGACCCCCCATCGTGCAGGGCGTCGACTGGGCTCTGTCGCTGGTGGGGCTCTCTGCACCCGACAGCAACGACCACCTCATCAAACGCATCATCGGGCTGCCCGGCGATCGCGTCGTGTGCTGCAACGCGCTGGGCCAGATCACCGTCAACGGCACGCCCATCGACGAGACCGAGTACATCGTGGTGCCGCCCGGGCGGACGGCCGCTTCGGGCGATCCGTTCGACGTGACGGTTCCCGAGGGCTCGCTGTGGGTGCTCGGCGACAACCGCTACTCGTCAAAGGACTCGCGCTACAACCAGGATCAGCCCGGCGACGGCTTCGTCCCGCTCGACAACGTCGTGGGCCGCGCCTTCGTCATCACCTGGCCGCTCGGCCGGTTCGGGCTGCTCGACGACCACGGCGACGTCTTCGCCGCCGTCCCCGACGCGGGATCATGACACCCGTGCAGCCGCGACTCGTCGTCGAACGGCGGCTGCTGCGCGAGCGCCCGCTCGTGATCGCACTCGACGAGGTGGGCCGCGGGGCGCTGGCCGGGCCCGTCGCCGTGGGTGCGGCCGTCGTGGACGAACGCGGTGCGCGGCGGCGGATCCCCGTCGGTCTGCGCGACTCGAAGCTCGTCGCCGAGGCGAAGCGGCCGGATGTCGCGGCCCGGGCGGCCGCATGGGTGCACTCCAGCACCGTGGGGTGGGCATCCGCGGCCGAGGTCGACGACGTCGGCATCATACGCGCACTCGGGCTCGCCGCGGCGCGGGCGATCGCCGACCTGCGTGCGCACGGCGTCGTCGCGGAGGATGCCGTCGTCCTGCTCGACGGCAACCACGACTATGTGACGCCGGTCGCCGGCGCCGGGCTCACGGTGCGTCCCGTCGTGAAGGCCGACCGGGACTGCGCGAGTGCGGCCGCGGCATCCGTCATCGCCAAGGTCGCCCGTGACGAGCTGATGACCCGGCTCCACGACGGGCTGCCGATGTATCAGTGGGCACGCAACAAGGGGTACGCGAGCGCGGACCACCGCGCCGCGATCCGCACGCACGGGCTCAGCCGGCATCATCGCGCGTCGTGGTCGTTCGCGACGCCGCTGTTCTGACCCTCTTCCGGACGCCGGCCGATGCGCGGACTCAGCTGCCGTCGAGCGACAGCTCGTCGGGAAGCTGGAAGTCGCGTCGCGACAGCTCTTCGATGTTCACGTCCTTGAACGTGAGCACCCGCACAGACTTCACGAACCTGTCGGCGCGGTAGATGTCCCAGACCCACACGTCCGACATCGTGATCTCGAAGTAGAAGTCGTGCTCCGTGTCGTGACGGACCACGTTCACCTCATTGGCGAGGTAGAAGCGGCGCTCCGACTCGATGACGTACTGGAACTGCCCCACGACGTCGCGATACTCGCGGAACAGCGCCAGCTCGAGCTCGCGGTCGAAGTCCTCGAACACATCATCATCCATGGTGTCTCCATCCTAGGCATCCGCGCCGGCCTCCGAGATCCTTGATTCCATGCGGGGAATCTTCCTGCACAGGCAGGCGTCTGCGCGCCGTCGCGGCGGATTCCCGATTCCGGCGCCCACGGCCCCCGGCCGGGCCTCACGATCGAGGGCATGGCAGAGAAGGACATCCTCGGCAGGGCGGGGGAAGACGTCGCCGCCGCGCACCTCGTGCGGCGCGGTTGGCAGGTGCTCGATCGCAACTGGCGCTGCCGGGCGGGCGAGCTCGACATCGTCGCCGTCGACGGTCACGAGCTGGTCATCGTCGAGGTGAAGACCCGGCGCGGAGTCGGCTTCGGCCACCCGTTCGAAGCGGTCGATGCACGCAAGCGCGCGCGCCTGTGGCACCTGGCGATGGCGTGGGCCGTCGCCCACCCGGAGCACGCCCGCGGGCGCGCCGTACGCATCGACACGATCGGCATCGTCGGTGCCGATCCCTCGTCGGCGACCGTCGAGCACCTGGAGGATCTGCGGTGACGGCCTCGCGCACCTGGTCGGTCGCGCTCACCGGCATCGACGGCGCGCTGGTCGAGGTCGAGGCGGACCAGTCGAACCAGACCCCGGACTTCCGCATCATCGGGATGCCCGACAGCGCCCTGAGAGAGGCCGCCGCGCGCGTGCACAACGCCGCCGCCAACTGCGGGCTCGCGCTGTCGCGGCGCCGCCTCACGGTGAACCTGTCGCCCGCGAGCCTGCCGAAGCACGGCTCGGCTTTCGACGTCGCGATCGCGGTGGCCGCGCTGGCCACCGACGGAGGTATGGATGCCTCGTCCCTCGCCGCGACGGTGCACCTCGGTGAGCTGGGGCTCGACGGGCGGCTGCGGCCCGTGCCGGGCGTGCTGCCGGCGGTGCTCGCCGCGGCGCGGTCCGGTTTCGAATACGTCATCGTGCCGCACGCGAACGCCGACGAGGCGGCACTGGTCGACGGGGTGCAGGTGATCGGAGCGCGGTCACTGGCCGAGGTGGTGCGCTGGCACGGTGCCGACGTCGCCGATCTGGTGTGCGAACCCGTACGGCGCCACGGCGGCGAGATCGACGATCCGCCCGGTGCGACGCCGGACCTCGCCGATGTCATCGGGCAGCCCGAGGCGGTCGACGCGCTCATCGCCGCGGCCGCAGGCAGTCATCACCTGCTGATGAGCGGGCCGCCGGGCGCGGGGAAGACGATGCTCGCCAGTCGACTGCCCGCGATCCTCCCCGAGCTCGGCGACGCGGCCGCCATCGAGGTGGCGTCGATCCGCTCGCTGAGCGGCGAGCCGGTGCGGGCACTCGTTCGCCAGCCGCCGCTGGAGGCCCCGCACCACAGCGTGAGCGTCGCGGCACTCGTCGGCGGAGGATCGCGTATCGTGCGCCCTGGCGCGATCGCCCGAGCGGCGCACGGCGTGCTCTTCCTCGACGAGTGCAATTGTCGCTTCTCAATACAAGCGACCCTGTACATCGGAAAGGCGTCCCGATACAATCGTTGCAACGGTAATCCAGTGGTGACCCGCAGCTCTGCTGAGCGAAGAGGTTCGAGCGCATAGCTCCCTCTAGCAAGTCAGACACTCCCAGCGCGACCCGCGGTCGAGCGACACACCACTACCCGTTAGGAGTTGTCATGGACTCAATGATCCGCGACATCATCGGAGCCGATCGAGGCTTCCACACCGGGGCAGACATTCTCACGCACACCGCGGATGGCGTCGGCCTCAACCTTCTCTGGGACGAGTTCTCGGCAGAACTCGCCGCATGGAACGCGACCCGCAACGCGATCTCCGCGCTGTTCGCGACGCCGACCATCGAATCGTACGTGCAGCTGCCGAACGGCGGCGACCGCGTCGAGATGGAAAAGCAATCGGAGTTCGGCGTTCCGAAGGCAAGTCGGGTCAACCCGAACTACCTGCGCATGGGGTTTCCCCTCGACTGGATCGACGGCTCGATCCGGTACACGCGCAAGTTCCTTCGCGACGCCACTGCCGAGCAGGTGCGAGCACAGCACAACGCGATCCTCGAGGCGGACAACCGGCTCGTGTTCCGCGAGACCATGAGCGCGCTCACCACGAAGGTCACAACGGGCAACCGCGCAGTGAACGAGAACAGCGTCACGATCTACGACCTGTGGGACGGCTCGTCCGG
>NZ_JBKEAF010000134.1:0-1856 GCF_047971895.1 Microbacterium sp. | reverse complement strand
TGCGCCTGCGCACGAGCACACCCGATGTCGCCGTCGACATTTCCGCGGACGTCGCCGCCGAACTCGACCTCGCACCCGGGGCATCCGTGGAGCTGGCCGTTCGCCCCGACGACATCCGCATTCTGCGCACGAGCGAGCACGAACTTCTTGTCGATCCCACCGAGGATTCCGCAGCCCGCACACCCGTTCCGCGGGCTCCCGGCTGATTTTTCGCGGCCACTGCGGGGCCTTACCCCTCCCGAAGCCGACTACCCTCGACACTGAGGCCGGGCACCGAGCCCGTGCCGTGCGGGAGGTGAGATGACGGCGATTCCGGTCGCGATCGGCGTGCGCGTGCCCGCCGATGCCGCGACGGTGCTCGCGGATCGCCACGCCCCGCTCCTGGACACCTTCGGCCGGGTGCACCGCGATCTGCGCATTTCGCTGACGGATCGCTGTTCGCTGCGCTGCACCTACTGCATGCCCGAGCAGGGCAACGAGTGGCTGGCACGACAGAGCATCCTCACGGTGGACGAAATCGTGCAGGTTGCGTCGGTGGCGGCCGCCGCGGGGATCACGACGTTCCGGCTCACCGGCGGTGAGCCGCTGCTGCGCCGCGACATCGTGGACGTGGTGACGCGCCTGGCGGCGATTCGTGGGCCGGCCGGCGATCCGGTCGAAATCGCGATGACGACGAACGGGATCGGCCTGGCCCGCACGATCGATGTCCTCGCGCACGCCGGCCTGGCCCGGGTCAACATCTCGCTGGACACGCTGCGCGCCGACCGCTTCCGCGAGCTGACCCGCCGCGACCGACTTGACGACGTGCTCGCCGGGATCGACGCGGCCGCCGCGAGCGGTCTGCGGCCATTGAAGCTCAATGCGGTGGCAATGCGCGATGTCAACGACGACGAGCTGGTGGAGCTCGTGGAGTTCGCCCGCGCGCACGACGCGCAGATGCGCTTCATCGAGCAGATGCCGCTAGACGCCGGGCACACCTGGGACCGGCAGCGAATGGTGACCCGGCAGGAAATCCTCGACACGCTCGCCGCGCGGTGGACGCTGACCCCGGTTCCGGGGCGCGGCGGCGCACCGGCCGAGCGCTTCCTGCTGGACGGTGGCCCCGATTCGGTCGGCGTGATCGCCTCGGTGACCGCCCCGTTCTGCGGCAACTGCGACCGGCTGCGGCTGACCGCAGACGGCCAGTTGCGCAACTGCCTGTTCTCCACCACCGAGTTCGACCTGCTGCCGATCCTGCGCGACAACGCCGGCGGCGGTGGCGACACCGGCGGCACCGATGGCATCGCCGATCGGGACGGCGACATCGAACGCCTGCTGCGCGGCTGCGTGCTCCGCAAGCTGCCCGGCCACGCGATCGACGATCCGGCATTCCTGCAGCCGGCACGGGGGATGAACGCGATCGGCGGCTGAGCCTCGTCGGCCGGTCTCGTCGGTGCGGGTCACGGGCAGGCCCGATGCGGTCGGCACTCCACGGCAGGCAGGCCGGATTCGTCGCGCCGACCTGATTCGTGATCGAAGCGCCCCTGGCCGCGACGGCGTGACCAGCGACCTCACCGCCAGCTGGAGAACACTGTCGCAGCGGCGCCCCCGGCCCCGCCGCGACCGCCCCCGTGGGCGGCAGTGTGCTCGCCATGCTGCTCACTGGTGTGATCCTGCTCGTCAGCCGTCGCACTCGCTCCTCGGGGGTTGCCGTACGGCGCATCCGGTGATGTGCTTACTGGTATGACGGTGACGGCCCCACGCGGCACGAGCCGCAGTGTGCGCGCGCGCCGGCCGCCATGGCTCCCCCAGGCTGCAATCGGTGTCGCCGCAGTGCTGTTCGGGCTCGGCGTGGGTGAGTTGCTCGCCGCCGTGAT
>NZ_JBKEAF010000036.1:0-10709 GCF_047971895.1 Microbacterium sp. | reverse complement strand
GGCACCAAGAAGCAGGCGCAGGAGGTGCTCGCCGAGCAGGCCACCCGCGTCGGCCAGCCGTACGTCAACCAGCGCTGGCTGGGCGGGCTGCTCACCAACTTCCAGACGGTGTCGAAGCGCCTTGCGCGCATGAAGGAGCTCGAGGAGCTCGACTACGACGACCCCGCCTCGAGCCCCTTCACCAAGAAGGAGCTGCTGCTGAAGAAGCGCGAGCTCGACAAGCTGCACAAGTCGCTCGGCGGCATCCGCAATCTCAGCAAGACGCCGTCTGCGCTCTGGGTCGTCGACGCCAAGCGCGAGCACCTCGCGATCGACGAGGCCAAGAAGCTCGGCATCCCGGTGATCGGCATCCTCGACACGAATGCCGACCCCGACGACTTCCAGTACCCGATCCCCGGCAACGACGACGCCATCCGCTCGGTCTCGCTGCTCACCCGCATCATCGCGGACGCCGCGGCCGACGGCCTGATCCAGCGCCACCAGCCTGCCGACGAGACGGCCGAGGCCGCTGAGCCGCTGGCCGAGTGGGAGCGCGAGCTTCTCGAGCAGGGCGCGACGATCGAGACCGATCTCGCCACCGTCGAGATCGCAGCGACCGAGTCTGCCGCAGACAAGGCCGGTGCCGCCGCGCACGATGCCGCCGCTGCGGCCGCGGCAGGAACGCCGACCGGGGAGGTCGCTGCGGCGGAGGCCGCCGTCGACCAGCCCTCCGACGCCGACCTGGTCAGCACGACGCCGACGCCGGAGACCGACGAGGTCGCCGAGAAGGAGGCCCGAGACAAGGCCGAGGCCGTCGAAGAGGCCGCCGAGTAACGACCCGCCACGAGCACACTTCAAGGAGCCGCACACCAATGGCAAACTTCACCATCGCCGACATCAAGACGCTGCGCGAGCAGCTGGGCACCGGCCTCGTCGACACGAAGAAGGCGCTCGAGGAAGCCGACGGCGACCTCGAGAAGGCCGTCGAGATCCTGCGTCTGAAGGGCGCGAAGGGCAACGCCAAGCGTGCCGACCGATCGACGAGCGAGGGCCTGGTCGTCGCTCGCGAGGGCGACGGCAGCGTGACCCTGGTCGAGCTCGCCTGCGAGACCGACTTCGTCGCGAAGAACGAGCGTTTCATCGCCCTCGCCGACAAGGTCGCCGACGCGGCGGGCGCGGCTGCCGCCGACTCGGTCGACGCGGCGCTGGCCGCCGAGGCCGGTGGCCAGACCATCGAGCAGCTCATCGCCGACGAGGCCGCCATCATCGGCGAGAAGGTCGTGCTGCGGCGCGTCCGCACGCTGAAGGGCGACCACGTCGAGGTGTACCTGCACCGCACGAGCAAGGACCTCCCGCCGCAGATCGGCGTGGCCGTGGCCTATTCGGGCGATGACGCCGAGACGGCGCGCTCGATCGCGCAGCACATCTCGTTCGCGAACCCGAGCTACCTCTCGCGCGACGACGTTCCCGCCGCCGAGGTCGAGAAGGAGCGGGAGATCGTCACCGAGATCTCGCGCAACGAGGGCAAGCCCGAAGCCGCCCTGCCGAAGATCGTCGAGGGCCGCGTCAACGCCTTCTTCAAGCAGGTCGCCCTGCTCGACCAGGACTACGCGAAGGACAACAAGCTGTCGGTCGCCCAGGTCGCGAAGGACGCCGGCATCACGGTCACCGGGTTCGCCCGCTTCAAGGTCGGCGCGTAACCTGCGCGAAAGGCCCGCATCGGATCCGGTGCGGGCCTTTCCCATGCCCATTCGCTAAGTTTTGACGGGACGAGAGGAACTCCGTGATCGATGAATCCACCGGACGCCGGCGCGTCCTGCTCAAGCTCTCCGGCGAGGCGTTCGGCGGGGGGCAGCTGGGGGTCAATCCCGATGTGGTCTCGCAGATCGCGCGCGAGATCGCCGCGGCTGTCGACCGGGTGGAGATCGCTGTGGTGGTCGGCGGCGGCAACTTCTTCCGCGGCGCCGAGCTGAGCCAGCGTGGCATGGACCGCGGGCGCGCCGACTACATGGGCATGCTCGGCACAGTGATGAACGCGCTGGCACTGCAGGACTTCCTGGAGCAGGCGGGCGCCGCCACGCGGGTGCAGTCGGCCATCCAGATGACGCAGGTGGCCGAGTCGTACATCCCGCTGCGCGCGGAGCGGCACATGGAGAAGGGCCGGGTCGTGGTCTTCGGTGCCGGTGCCGGGCTGCCGTACTTCTCCACCGACACGGTCGCCGCCCAGCGCGCGCTGGAGATCCGCGCCGATGAGGTGCTCGTCGCGAAGAACGGTGTCGACGGTGTGTACACGGCAGATCCGAAGACGGATGCCGCGGCCACCCGCATCGACCGGATCACCTACCTGGAGGCGCTCCAGAAGGGCCTGAAGGTCGTCGACTCCACGGCGTTCAGCCTCTGCATGGACAACCGCATGGACATGCGCGTGTTCGGCATGGAACCCGGCGGGAACGTCACGCGCGCACTCCTGGGCGAGTCCATCGGGACGCTCGTCACGAGCTGAATCGCCGCCCGGTAGACTCGACCCCTGATGTCGAAGAATGGAGTGACCGTGATCGCGGACGTCCTGGCAGATGCCACCTCCCGCATGAACCGAGCCGTCGAGGCGGCGAAGGACGACTTCGCCACCGTTCGCACCGGCCGCGCGAACCCGCAGCTGTTCCAGAAGCTGCTCGTCGACTACTACGGATCGCCCACGCCGCTCGCGCAGCTGGCGTCGCTGAACAACTCCGAAGCGCGCACGTTGGTCATCACCCCGTACGACAAGTCCGCGCTCAAGGCGATCGAGCAGACCATCCGGGATGCCTCGAACATCGGCGCCAACCCCACCAACGACGGCGACATCGTGCGCGTGACGCTTCCCGAGCTGACCGAGGAGCGCCGCAAGGAGTACGTCAAGCTGGTCCGCAGCAAGGCGGAGGACGCCCGCGTGCAGGTGCGCGGACTGCGGCGCAAGGCGAAGGACGACCTTGACGCGCTCAAGAGCGACATCGGCGAGGACGAGGTGGCACGCGGCGAGAAGGAGCTCGACGCGGTCACGCGCACGCACGTCGAGCAGATCGACGAGGCGCTCAAGCGCAAAGAGGCAGAGCTCCTCGAAGTCTGACGCCTCCATGTCCGAAACCGCAGGCGGGGAGTCACCCGCACCGTCACCGATGACGCGCCGCGAGGCGGCGCGGGCACGCCGCGAGGCGGCGGTGACCGGGGTCGACGCGCCGGTTGCGCCGACGCCCGCACACGTCCCCCCGTCTGCGCCGCTCCCGCACGAGGCGATGCGCGCGGCGCGCACGGAGTTCGAGTCCCAGGTCGCACAGGCGAGAGAGCACTTCGAGCAGGCGAACGAGCGCATCAAGCAGCGCACCGGGCGCGATCTGATCGTGGCGATCCTGATCGGCATCGCCATCGGGGCAGTCGTGCTGTCGAGCCTGATCTTCCTGAAGTGGATCTTCGTTCTGTTCGCACTGGCAGCCAGCATCCTCGGCACGGTCGAGTTGGCCCGAGCGCTGCAGGTCGGCGGCCGTCGCGTCGACCTGGTGCCGCAGCTGATGCTTGGCAGCGCCCTCATCGTCGCGGCGGCGACGCTTGGTGACGCGCTGATGTGGGTGACGCTGTTCAGTAGCGTCGCGATCATCGTGGTGTGGCGGCTCATCGCGCAGATGATCGCGAAGGACGGCCGCACATACGGCGACGTGCTGCGCGATGTCGTCGTCGGCGTCTTCCTGCAGCTCTACGTCCCCTTCCTGGCCAGCCTGTGCGTGGTGCTGCTGCGGCAGGAGCAGGGCGAGTACTGGGTGCTCGCGTTCATCATCGTCGCGGTGGCGACCGACACGGGAGCATACGCGGCGGGCATCTCGTTCGGCAAGCATCCGATGGCGCCGCGGATCAGCCCGAAGAAGACCTGGGAGGGCTTCGCCGGGGCGGTGCTCGCAGCGATCCTCGCCGGCCTCCTGCTTGCACTCTTCATGCTGCACCTGCCGCTGTGGTGCGGAGTCGTGCTCGGCGTCGCCGTCCTGGCAGCGGCCACGATCGGCGACCTGGGGGAGTCGATGCTCAAACGCGACCTCGGCATCAAGGACATGAGCTCCTGGCTGCCCGGTCACGGGGGAGTGCTCGACCGGCTCGATTCGATCCTGCTGTCCACGGTGCCAGCGCTGGCGCTCTACTACTTCTTCTCTCCCCTGATGACCTCATGACTGGTGACCTCACGACAGACGACGCCCCGTCCCACGGCGACGCACTCGCGGCGCCGGCGCCGTTCCCCGAAGCCCCACGCGGGCGGAAGGGCTATGAGAAACGGGCGGTCGAGGTCTTCCTCGCGCGCACGCGTACGGCCTTCGAGAGCCCGTCCGACGACACCGAGACGGCGGTCACGAGTGCGACCGTGCGCAGCGCGTCGTTCCCTCTGCTCAAGCGCGGGTACTCGGTACCGGTCGTGGATGCAGCGCTCGCGCGCCTGGAGGATGTGTTCGCCGCACGCGAGCGTGCCGAGGGGATCGGCCGCAACGGCATCAGCGGCTGGGTCGACAGCGCCCGGGGGCTGGCCCAGGAGGTGCTCGATCGGCTGTCACGCCCCGACCGCCGGCGCTTCGCCCGGGCAAGCGGCATGCGGTACGGCTACCGCATGGACGAGGTCGACCTGGTGTCGCGCAAGCTCATCGGCTATTTCGAGCGAGGCGAGCCGGTGACGGTGGACCAGGTGCGGCAGGCGGCGTTCCGCATGCAGCGGCGCGGGTACCGCGAGGAGCAGGTGGATGCCGTCCTTGATGCGGTCGTCGAGGTCATGCTCGCGGTGCGTGGATGACACACTCAGGGTCCGATCGATAGAATTGGGTCATTGTGAGTCCGGGCAACGAGATGATTCCCGCCCCAACCCGGCGCAGGCTGCGCGTGGCGTCGGGGGCGGAGAGCGAACGACCCGTCGCACCGGCGGCGCCCGCGCCGCGGCGTGACCGGCCCCGGTGGTCGCGTCGCCGCGGTGTGCTGGGTGGCTTCGCCGCCTTCGCCGCGGTGGCCTTCGTCGGCGCGTACGTCGGCCCGATGGCCGTCGCCTTCAGCGAGCCCGAGGCTGCGACGACGTCCCTGTTCGCCACCGCTGTCGACGGCGCTCAGACGGTCGAGCCCCTCGCAGAGACGGCGGAGATCACACTCGATCGCGACAGCTACACCGTGTACGTGAAGCCGAAGCCGACGCCCACGCCGAAACCCAAGCAGGCGTCGATGGGCAGCGGCATGCCTCTGCAGTACACGGGTGGAGGGTCGAAGACCGAGTGGCTGATCGCCGCGGGGATCGCCGAGAGCGACTGGGGCTACGTCGACTACATCGTCAATCGTGAGAGCGGGTGGAACCCGAACGCGACGAACCGCAGCTCGGGAGCGTGCGGCCTGGTCCAGGCGCTGCCGTGCAGCAAGGTGCCGGGCAACGGGTACAACCCGGTCGACAATCTGCGCTGGGCCAACGGCTACGCGACCGGCCGGTACGGCAGCTGGGCAGGCGCCTACGCGTTCTGGGTCAACAATCACTGGTGGTGACACCGGGAGATGCCCCGTGCCAACCGTCGACGCCCTGAGCCGCCCGCTGCGTCGTTCGATCGATTCCTCAGCGGCTTCCACCGCACCGAGTCGCGACGCGGCGTCGAGTGGACCGTGCAGCCGATCTCGCCGACCCAGGCGCTGAAGACCTACCGGTGCCCCGGCTGCGTGCGGGCGATCGAGCCGGGTGTCGCACACGTCGTGACCTGGCGGGCGGACGGCGTGCTCGGCGACGCGGCGGACCTCGCGGCCCGTCGTCACTGGCACACCGCCTGCTGGCGAATGTCCTAGCGCTGGTTCTGCCGCGGGATGACGACCTGGCGGTAGAGGATCAGGATGCTGGCGGCCACCGGGATCGCGATGAGTGCGCCCAGCAGGCCCAGCAATGCGCCGCCGGCGAGCGCTGCGACGACGACGACGCCACCCGGGACCGAGACCGCACGGCTCATGATGCGCGGCGAGATCACATACGCCTCGATCTGCATATAGATCAGGTAGTAGATCGCGGCGATGAGCGCTGTCGCCGGCGACCCGAGCCCCGGGATGAGGCACACCAGCACGATGAGCGTCGAGCCCGTGAGCGTGCCGACGAGTGGGATCAGTGAGAAGAAGAACGCGACGACGGTGAGCACGGCGGGGAACGGCGCATTGATGATCGACAGGAAGATCGCGCTCAGAATGCCGTTGATGACCCCGAGCGACACCTGACCGATCACGTAGTGGCCGACCGAGTCGGTGATCTGGGCGGAGAGGTCGGCGAACCGGTCGCGCTTGGAGGCGGGAACCAGCTGGTTGACCGCACGGGTGAGCGTCGGGGTCGAGGCCGTGAAGTAGATCGTGAGGATGAGCACGATGAAGGCACCGAACAGGCCCGCCACGACACCGAGCCCGACGTTGATCACGCCGCCGGTGATCGACCCCCAGTTGTCCAGCACCCAGCCCTGCAGGTTCGCCAGGGCATCGTCGAGGAACTCGGACGGCAGCCCTGGGAAGATCGACAGCACCCACGACCGCACGTCGTCGATGAACTGCGGCAGCGTGCGGCTGCCCAGGAACTCCTGGATGATCACGACCAGCTGGCTGACCTGGTCGACGATGATCGGCACGATCATGAGCATGATCGTGCCGAACAGCGCCAGCACACCGAGGATGGTCAGCAGCACGGCGGCCCAGCGCGGCAGACGGCGACGTTCGAGCCAGGCGACGATCGGCTCGAGCCCGAGCGAGAGGAACAGCGCGGTGCCGATGTAGAGCAGGATCGTCGACAGAGTCTGGATGCTGCCGATGATCAGCAGTCCGAGCCCGACGCCCAGTGTCGCGACGAGCGCCGTGCGGAACGGGTTGGTGAACTTCATTGCGCTCCGATCGCACGGGGTCCGGTCCGTCACGTCAGAATAGTCACGTGAGGACGTTCAGCGACGTCGCCACCCCCTCCATGGTGTCTTTCAGGTGGCCTTCGATAGTCTGAAAACGTCGAGTGTGCAGACTCGGGGCGCGTTCTCCCCGGGTCGTGGATGGAGATTTTCGCGTGCGTTTTGTCTGGGCTGTGGTGGCGTTCATCCTCGCCGCCGTGTGCATCGCCGGGGGTATCGCCCAGCGAACCGTCTTCTTGGGTCCCGATACGGAGCGCGCCGAGATCACGGCGACCGAGGACCTGCCGTACCTGCTGGTCGACGGCGCGGTGCTCACGAGCATGCCGGGCACCCAGACGCTCGTCGTCCGCGACCAGGGCGACGTGTTCGCCGCCTACGGTCGCACGCTCGACCTGACGGCGTGGCTGGCGGACACCGCATACAACCACGCGACGATCGAGGACGGCGAGATCGTGGTCGACGCCGTCGAGCCGGCGATCGTCCCGGTCGACGAGGATGGCCTCGAGGCACCCCCGGCCACGCGCGACCCCGCGGACTCGGACCTGTGGCTCGACGAGTTCCGGCAGGACGGTGCTCTGGTCGCACCGCTGAAGCTGCCCGACACCATGAGCGTGCTCATCTCGGTGGACGGCGCAGAGCCGGCACCGGCCGATATCTCGGTCTCGTGGCCGCTGGACAACTCGACACCGTGGGCCGGCCCCCTGATGGCGCTGGGCGGCCTGTTCCTGGTCATCGGCGTTGTGCTGTGGCTGCTCGGCATCCGGCACGTGCGTCGTTCCCGCGGTCCGCGCCGCAAGGGTCCGCCGCCGCTGCCCGAGACGCAGCCGATCGACCTGACCATCGAGGCGGGGGACAAGGGCGTGATCACCGCCGGCTCGCCACCGACGGAACGGGCCATCGCCCGCGCGAAGCGTGCGTACGCCATCGTTCCCGCGGTCGCCGTGTCGGCACTGTTGTTCGCCGGTTGCTCGGCCGACGCGTGGCCGCAGTTCGCAGCCGATGCGTCGCCGTCGCCCAGCCCCTCCGAATCGGTGATCGTGCCGGACGGCCAGCAGCAGCCGGCCGTGACCTCCACACAGGCCGAGCGCATCCTCACCGAGATCGCCCAGGTCGTCGCTGAGGCCGATGAGGCCCGTGACGGCGACCTCGCGGGCACACGCCTCACCGGGCCCGCCCTCGCCGAGCGGCTGACCGACTACAAGCTCAACGAGGCCATCGCCGACCGTGAGCCGTTCCCCGCGATCCCCGCCAAGCCGCTCGCCGTGATGCTGCCACAGCAGTTCGACGGGTGGCCGCGCACGGTGATGTCCGTCGTCTACGACAACGACGACGCGACGGTCGCCCCCACGATCATGATGCTCACACAGCAGGACCCGTGGAGCGATTACAAGGTGCGCTATCTGGCGAGCCTGGAGGCGTCCGCCGAACTTCCCGGCGTCGCCCCGGCCGACATCGGTGCCATCCAGGTGCAGCCGGACTCTCCGTTCCTCGTGATGGAGCCGGGCGACCTGGCCGCCGCGTACGCGGATGTGGTCGACAACGGCGACTCCAGCGAGTTCGCAGGCATGTTCGACCTCACCAACGACCACTTCGCCGCCTCGGTTGCGCAGAAGCGCCAAGAGCAGCTCGACGCGTTCAACGAGACCGGGCGAGAGACGGCGACGCTGACCTTCGCCACGAAGGCCGGCAGCGAGGATCCGCTGGCATTGGCTACGCTGGAGAGTGGTGCGATCGTGGCCGTCAACATACTGGAGACGGACACGGTCGAGCCGAAGAACTCGGATGTCGTCATCAAGCTCGAAGGGAACCCGACCGTCAAGGCACTGACCGGTGCCGCGGAGTCGGCAACCGGCGTCGTGACAACGATGAGCGACCAGCTGTTCTTCTACGTGCCCGGGCAGGGCTCGACGGAGAAGATCCGCCTGCTCGGCTACAGTTCCGAATACCTCTCAGCGGCGGTGATCAAGAAGTGAGCGACCCCAACACAGTGGCACAACAGCCGGGTGCCGTCCTGCGCGGCGCCGTCGACCTGTCGGCCCTGCGCAACCGGCCGGCGGAGGGGCAGGAAGGCGCCCCGGCGGACGGCCAGGCCATGTCGCTGGTCATGGACGTCACCGACCAGATGTTCCCGCAAGTGCTCGAGTTCTCGCGCCGCGTGCCCGTCGTGGTCGACCTGTGGGCCGAGTGGTGCGGGCCGTGCAAGCAACTCAGCCCGATCCTCGAGAAGGTCGTCACCGAGCTGGCCGGTCGTGTCGTGCTCGCGAAGGTCGACGTCGACGCGAATCCGCAGCTTGCGCAGGCCTTCCGGGCGCAGTCGATCCCGATGGTGGTCGCGCTGGTCGCGGGGCAGCCGGTGCCGCTGTTCACCGGTGCTGTGCCCGAGCAGCAGGTGCGCGACGTGTTCGCGCAGCTGCTGCAGGTGGCCCAGCAGAACGGCGTCACCGGGACCGTGCCGGTCGCGGACAGCGAGCAGCCGGCGGATGCCGCCGAGCCCGCCGAGCCCGAGCTGCCGCCGTTGCACGCCGAGGCATACGCGGCCATCGAGGCGGGCGACTACCCGCGGGCGATTGCCGCCTACGAGAAGGCTTTGGCGGAGAGCCCGCGCGATGCCGAGGCGGCGGCGGGCCTCGCACAGGTGCGCCTGCTCGACCGGGTGCAGGGCGCCGACCTGCAGACGGCACGTGCGGCAGCCGCATCCGCTCCGCTCGATGTCGACGCGCAGTTCGCCGTCGCCGATCTCGATGTCTCTGGCGGGCACGTCGACGACGCCTTCGGGCGCCTGCTGGAGCTGTTCGCCGCGCTCCCGAGCACCGAGCGCGGCCGTGTCCGCGAGCGCCTGCTCGAGCTGTTCGGGTTGGTCGGCGACAGCGATCCGCGCGTGCTCGACGCGCGCCGGCGGCTGGCCTCGCTGCTGTTCTGACTGCCGACGACCCGGCTCAGGCCGGTCCGCGCGCCAACCAGAGCACCCCGAGCGGCGGCAGCACCATGGTCGCGCGACCGCTCTCGTCCGTGTGCACGGCGCCGAGGTTGCCCACCCCCGACCCGCCGTACTCGGCGGCGTCGGTGTTGAGGATCTCGCGCCAGACGCCGGGCGCGGGCAGGTCGAGCCGGAAGCCGTCGACGGGCACGCCCGAGAAGTTGCAGACCACCGCGACGGCGCGCCCGTCATGGCCGTGTCGCGCGAAGCACAGGGTGTCGGGGTTCCCGTCCGGGCCGCCGAGGCGCGCGAACGCCGCTGCGTCGTCGTCGCGCGACCACAGGGCGGGATGTGCACGGTACACGGCGTTCAAGGCACCGACCAGGTCGCGCACCTGCCGGTGCGACGGCTGGTCCAGCAGCCACCAGTCCAGGCCGCGGCCCTCGGCCCATTCGGAGAGCTGACCGAACTCCTGACCCATGAACAGCAGCTTCTTGCCGGGGTGCCCCCACATGTACGCGAGGAACGCCCGCACGTTGGCGAGCCGCTGCCAGTGGTCGCCCGGCATCCGGCCGATCAGGCTGCCCTTGCCGTGCACGACCTCGTCGTGGCTGATCGGCAGGACGAAGTTCTCGCTGAAGGCGTAGACGAACGAGAACGACAGCTCGCCCTCGTGATACCGCCGGTACATGGGATCCCGCTTGATGTACTCGAGCGAGTCGTTCATCCAGCCCATGTTCCACTTGAGGCCGAACCCGAGGCCGCCGACGCTGGTCGGGGCGGTCACCCCGGGGTAGCTCGTGGACTCCTCGGCGATCATCGCGATTCCCGGGTGCCGCTTGTACGCGGTGGCGGTGACCTCCAGCAGGAAGCCGATCGCTTCGAGATTCTCCCGACCGCCGTAGACGTTC
>NZ_JBKEAF010000063.1:0-9203 GCF_047971895.1 Microbacterium sp. | reverse complement strand
CTTCGGGCGAGAGGCTCCCAGCTAGACTACTGGGATGATCGGCCGGATGAGCAACCGTGGCAACACGTGGAGCTGACCCGTACTAATAAGCCGAAGACTTGATCACACACCTCTTGAGGTGCTTGCGTCCACTGAGTGGTTCTCGATGTACGCTCGGGCACCGCGCCAGCGCCCCGCGCTTCGTCGGGGTGCGATCGCAGACTGATTGAAACATCAATAGTGTTTCGGCGGCCATAGCGAGAGGGAAACGCCCGGTCCCATTCCGAACCCGGAAGCTAAGCCTTTCAGCGCCGATGGTACTGCAGGGGGGACCCTGTGGGAGAGTAGGACACCGCCGGACTTCTTTCGTGAAATGGCCACCCAGAGTTGGGTGGCCATTTCTCGTTAACAGTGTTCTCTCGAAGAACACCGAGGAGGGCAGGGAATGGCTGAGCACGAGCGTGGAGAGCGGCCACGGCGTCCGCGATCGCACGACGCGCGGCGCCGCGACGATCGTCCGTCCCGTAAGACGGGCTCGGCCCCCAAGGGCCGTCGCCCGGCTGGGGAGCCCCGTCGTGATAGCCGACCGCCCCAGAACGCCGACCGTCGGTCGCACGACGACCCGGTGGTTCCCGAGTCGGTGACCGCGCGCGATCTGCATCCTGCTGCACGCAACGAGCTGAAGACGCTCAGCAAGGAGAACGCAGAGGACGTCGCACGGCATCTCGCGATGGCAGCGCAGCTCATCGACGATGACCCGGCGCTCGCCCATCGGCACGCGTTGGCCGCGGTGCGTCGTGCCGGCCGTCTCGCGGTGGTCCGCGAGACCGCGGCAATCACGGCGTACGCCATCGGCGACTTCGCCCTGGCACTGCGCGAGCTGCGCACCTATCGGCGCATCTCGGGCCGCGACGACCAGATCGCGCTCATGGTCGACAGCGAGCGGGGTGTGGGTCGGCCGGATCGCGCGATCGAAGTCGGCCGTTCGGTCGAGCGCGGTGCTCTGCCGGCGGCTGTTCGCGTCGAACTGACCATCGCCCTCTCCGGCGCCCGGCTCGACCTCGGCCAGCCCGAGCGTGCGCTGCTCGAGCTCGACATTCCCGAGCTCGACCCGAACCGCGCGTTCGAGTGGAGCCCGGCCCTCTTCTCAGCCCGGGCGGTCGTGCTCGAAGACCTCGGTCGCCTCGACGAGGCCGCACAGTGGCACCACCGCGCCGAGGTGGCGGCCGAAGCATTGCATGGCGAGACCGCTGCCGGCGACATGATCGTCGTCGAGGAGATCGTGGAGGAGTCGCTGCCCGAGGACGACGCCTGATGGCGCTGTTCCGAGGCCGCCGCTCCACCCCGACGCCGCTCGATGGCGTCGACGTCGTGTTGGCCGATCTCGACGGTGTCGTGTACGCCGGTCCGGGTGCGCTGCCGCACGCCGTGGACAGCCTCAACCGTGCGGCGGGCGGGCGTCGGCTCGGCTACATCACGAACAACGCGGCGCGCACGGACGCCGCCGTGGCCGCGCACCTGCGCGAGCTCGGCCTGATCGTCGACGCGGACGAGGTCGTCACCAGCCCGCAGGCCGCCATGCGACTGCTCGCGACGCGCATCCCCGCCGCGTCGACGGTGCTCGTCGTCGGCGGTGACGGGCTCGTCGTCGAGGCCGAGAAGGCGGGCTTCGTCGTGACGCGCAGCGCCGACGACGGGCCGGCCGCCGTCGTGCAGGGGTTCGCGCCCGACGTCGGCTGGGCGGACCTGGCCGAAGCAGCCTTCGCCCTGAAGGTCCCGGAGGACGAGGGCGGCATCCCCTGGATCGCCACCAACACCGACTGGACGATCCCGCAGGCACGCGGTGTCGCGCCGGGCAACGGGACGCTGGTCTCGGCAGTGCACACGGCCATCGGCCGGCTCGCAACGGTGGCCGGCAAGCCCGAGACACCGATCTTCGACGAGGCCGTGGCGCGGTTCGCGGCGCAGCATCCACTCTTCATCGGAGACCGTCTCGACACCGACATCCTGGGCGCGAACCGTGCCGGCATCCCCTCGGCTCTCGTGCTCACCGGCATCGATCGCCCGAAGCACGTCCTGGCAGCGGCCGCCGATGCGCGCCCGGCGTTCCTGCTGGCGGATCTGCGCCAACTGCACGAGCCCTACCCGCAGACGAGCATCAAGGACGGGGCGGTCACGGTGGGCGCGGCCACGGTGCGCGTCGACGGAGCGGACGTGCACATCCTGTCGGCGGGAAACTCGCAGATCGACCTGCTGCGCGCCGGCGCGCGCGCGATCTGGGACAGCGGAGTGGGCATCTTCGCGATGCGCGTGCCCGAGCAGCTGTACGCGGATCCCTTCCACCGGCCGTGACGGCGTCGGTATCCCTGCATGGTCTGCGGCTCTGGGTATCCTGGGGCGCATGAGCGATCGTGCCGCTGACCCCGAGCCCCCTTCGACGGGCGACCGCGTGCCCGAAGACCTCGTCTCGGCGCTGGATGTGATCGAGGGACAGCCCCTGACCGAACGGCCCGCCGGGTATGCGGCGCTGCACGACGAGCTCGCCCGGCGTCTGGACGGGAGCGAGGCCGGATGACCGTGCGCGTCGATGCGGCCCTCGCGGCCCGCGGCCTCGCGCGTTCGCGCACGCACGCTCAGCGGCTCATCGACGACGGAGTGGTGACGGCGGATGGCGTCGCGGTGGTGAAGGCGTCGACTCCGGTCTCCGACGACGCCGTGCTGGCGGTGGCGGCATCCGACCACTACGTCAGCCGTGCCGCGCACAAACTCGCCGCCGCACTCGACGCGTTCGGCATCGACCCGTTCTCCCGCGTCGCACTGGACATGGGCGCCTCGACCGGAGGGTTCACGCAGGTGCTCCGCGAACGCGGTGCACGACTCGTGATCGCCGTCGACGTCGGCCACGGGCAGCTGGCCCCGACGGTGCGCGACGACTCGGGCGTGCGTGTCGTCGAAGGATTCAACGTGCGCGATCTCTCGCGCGAGAGCCTGGAGGCTGCCGCGGAGACCGCCGACGTCCCCGACCTGGTCACCGGCGACCTCTCGTTCATCTCGCTGACGCAGGTGCTTCCGGCCGCCGCTCGCACGGCCGCGGACGATGCCGATCTCGTCCTGCTGGTCAAGCCCCAGTTCGAGGTGGGGCGCACCCGCGTGCGTGAGGGGGTCGTGACCGATCCGGGCCTGCGTGCAGATGCGGTCGCTGGTGTGCTGTGGGCGGCGTGGGATGCGGGGCTGGGTACGTTCGGCGTCATCGCGTCGCCGATCGTGGGCACGCATGGCAACCGCGAGTTCCTCGTGCACCTGCGTCGCCGGCCGTTGGAGGTCGAGTCGGGGGCGAATCCGTCACAATGGATGCGCACGGTCAACGAGCTGGCAGGAGCGGAATGACGGGCGAGCGCAACATTCTCGTGGTGCTGCATGCGCACCGCGACGAGACGATCGACGCGGGTGTGCGCGTGTGCGCAGCCCTGCGCGCCGCCGGTGCGCGACCGGTGCTCGCCGACACCGACATCGACGACCTGGGTGCGCGCACCGCGCGGCTGGGCGCGGTCGGGGTGCTCGGGCGCGACGTCGCCCTCGTCGAGGTCGAGCTGGCCATCGTGCTCGGCGGAGACGGGACCATCCTGCGGGCGGCAGAGCTCGTGCGCGGTGGGTCGGCGCCCGTGCTGGGCATCAACATGGGGCACGTCGGCTTCCTCGCCGAGATCGAACGCGACGAGCTGGACGAAGCGGTGGCGCGGGTGATCTCCCGCGACTACCTCGTCGAGGAGCGGCTGGCACTGTCGGTCCGCGTCACCGATGCCGCAGGCGAGCTGAAGTACGAGACGTGGGCGCTCAACGAGGCGACGGTCGAGAAGGCCAGCCGGGAACGGATGCTGGAGGTGGTCGTCGAGGTCGATGGCCGCCCGCTGACGGCCTTCGGCTGCGACGGGGTCGTGATCTCGACGCCGACCGGGTCGACCGCGTACAACTTCTCGGCCGGCGGGCCCGTCATCTGGCCGGAGGTCGAGGCGATCGCCGTCGTGCCGCTGTCGGCGCACGCGTTGTTCGCCAAGCCGCTGGTGATCGCCCCGGCCGCCACCGTCGCGATCGAGGTGCTCGAGCGCACCACCGAGACGGGTGTGCTCTGGTGCGACGGGCGACGGTCGCACGATCTGCCGCCGGGCGCCCGGGTGAGCGCGCAGCGTTCGGGGCAGTCGGTGCGGCTGGCGCGGCTCCACCCGGCACCGTTCACGGACCGGCTGGTGCGTAAGTTCCAGCTGCCGGTCAACGGCTGGCGCGGACCGGCGGGGGGCTCGCACCCGGTGACCGGGGTCATCGATGCTGCGGAGCTCGACACGTGATCGAAGAGATGCGCCTGCGCGGACTCGGCGTGATCGCCGAGGCGACCCTGCCCATGGGAGCCGGGTTCACCGCGATCACCGGAGAGACCGGGGCGGGCAAGACCATGGTCGTCACCGGGCTGGGACTGCTGCTCGGGCAGCGTGCCGACTCCGGCGTGGTGCGCGGTGACACCGGAAACGCCGACGTCGCCGGCGTGTGGATCGTTCCCGAGGCGGGCGCCGTCGCCGACCGGGTGCAGGATGCCGGGGGCTCGCTGGAACCCGTCGGCGATGGTACCGCGGAGCTGTACGTCGGGCGTTCGATCACCCGCGAGGGGCGCAGCCGCGCGACCGTCGGCGGCCGGTCGGCACCGGCGGGCGTGCTCGCCGATCTCGCCGAGGCGCTCGTCGTCGTGCACGGGCAGTCCGAGCAGTTGCGACTGAGGTCGGCGGCCGCTCAGCGCACCGCAGTGGACAGGTTCGGCGGCGACGCCGTGACCGAGGCGTTGTCGTCCTATCGCGCGGCGTGGGAGCAGTGGCGCGTCATCGACGCCGAGCACACCACACTCACCGCGGAGCGGGAGGCGCGCGTCGCCGAGGCCGAGCAGCTGCGTGAGGAGCTCGCATCGATCGCCGACGCCGCACCGCAGCCGGGGGAGGACCTCGCGCTCGCCGCGCGCGCAGAGCGCCTGGCGCATCTCGAAGAGCTGCGCGCCGCCGCGGCCGCCGCGCGCGAAGCGCTGTCGTCCGAGCTCGATGGCGTCGATGTGGCGGCGCTCACCGGCGACGCACGGCGGGCGCTGGAGCGGGCCGGCGAACGGGACGCGGCGCTCGCGGGCTTGGCCGAGCAGGTCGCCGACCTCGGGTACCGCTCCGCAGAGATCGCGGTCGAGCTGTCGGGATACCTCGCCGATCTCGACGAGACCGGGCCGCAGGAGCTGGATGCCGTCGAGCACCGCCGCGCCGTGCTCACCGCGCTGATGCGCCGGCACGGCGGCAGCCTCGACGAGGTCATCGCGCTCGCCGAGACGGGCGGGTCGCGGCTGGCCGAGCTCGAAGGCGACGACGATCGCATCGCCGAGCTCGACCGCGAGCGGGAGGCCGCGGCATCCACTCTCGACGACGCGGCGACCGCGCTCACCCGTGCGCGCACCGCCGCCGCCGAGCGGCTGGGTTCACTCGTGACCGTAGAGCTGGCCGCGCTGGCCATGCCTGACGCACGGATCACCGTCGCCGTCACCCCTGCACCGCCGAGCGGGGAGGGCCGCGACGAAGTGGCACTGCTGCTCGCACCCCATGCCGGCGCCGAGCCGCGCCCGGTGGCGCGGTCGGCGTCGGGCGGCGAGCTGAGCCGGGTGATGCTGGCGATCGAGGTCGTGATCGCGTCCACGCATCCGGTCCCCACGTTCGTCTTCGACGAGGTCGATGCCGGCATCGGCGGGGCCGCCGCGATCGAGGTCGGCCGGCGGCTCGCGCGGCTCGCCGAGACCTCCCAGGTCATCGCCGTGACGCACCTTGCGCAGGTCGCTGCCTTCGCGAGCAACCACCTCAGCGTGGTCAAAGAGAGCGACGGCACGGTCACCGCGTCGAGCGTGCGCAGTCTCGACGGCACCGAGCGGGAAGCCGAGATGGCTCGTCTGCTGTCGGGGCTCGCCGACTCGTCCAGCGCCATCGAACACGCGCGCGAGCTGCTCGAGCTCGCCAGCCAGCCGCCTGATAGGATGAAAGCCCGTGATGCAGATTTCTGAACCTGACGCGGGACGCCCCGACGACACCACCCGACACATCTTCGTGACCGGCGGTGTCGTCTCGTCTTTGGGCAAGGGCCTGACCGCCGCGAGCCTCGGAAATCTGCTCACCGCACGCGGGCTGCGCGTCGTGATGCAGAAGCTCGATCCGTACCTCAACGTCGACCCTGGAACGATGAATCCGTTTCAGCACGGCGAGGTCTTCGTCACCGATGACGGCGCCGAGACCGACCTCGACATCGGCCACTACGAACGGTTCCTCGACATCGACCTCAGCCAGGCCGCGAACGTCACGACCGGTCAGATCTACTCCCGCGTGATCGAGCGCGAGCGCCGCGGCGAGTACCTCGGCGACACCGTGCAGGTCATCCCGCACATCACCGACGAGATCAAGCGGCGCATGCGGCTGCAGGCCGCCGAGGAGCCCCGGCCGGACGTCATCATCACCGAGATCGGCGGAACCGTCGGTGACATCGAGTCGCAGCCGTTCATCGAGGCCGCACGCCAGATTCGGCACGAGCTCGGCCGCGACAACGTGTTCTTCGTGCACGTTTCCCTCGTGCCGTTCATGGGCGCGTCGGGCGAGCAGAAGACCAAGCCGACGCAGCACTCCGTGGCGGCCCTGCGGTCCATCGGCATCCAGCCCGACGCCCTCGTACTGCGCAGCGACCGCCCCGTGACCGAGTCGAACAAGCGCAAGATCGCCCTCATGTGCGACGTCGACGAGCGCGCGGTCGTCAATGCCGTCGACGTGCCGAGCATCTACGACATCCCGTCGATGCTGCACGAGCAGGGACTCGACGCCTACATCGTCCGCACCCTGCGCCTCGACGAGGCCAGCGACGTCGACTGGAGCCGCTGGAATGTCGTGCTCAAGGCGGTGCACAACCCCAAGCACGAGGTGACGATCGGTCTCGTGGGCAAGTACATCGACCTGCCGGATGCCTACCTCAGCGTGACCGAGGCGCTCAAGGCCGGCGGCTTCGCGCAGGAGACCCACGTCACCATCGACTGGGTCGCCTCCGACCTGTGCGAGACGCCCGAAGGCGCCGAGAAGGCACTCGCGGGGCTCGACGGCATCATCGTGCCCGGCGGCTTCGGCATCCGCGGCATCGAAGGCAAACTCGGTGCCCTGCGCTTCGCGCGCGAGCAGGGGATCCCCACGCTCGGCATCTGCCTGGGACTGCAGTGCATGGTGATCGAGTACGCACGCTCGGTCGTCGGACTCGACGGTGCGTCGTCGAGTGAGTTCGATCCTGACACCGACCACCCGGTCATCGCCACGATGGAGGAGCAGGTCGACATCATCGAGAGCGGCGACCTCGGCGGCACGATGCGACTCGGGCTCTACGAGGCCGACCTCGCCCAAGGCTCTCTGGCCGCCGAGCTGTACGGCACGAACCGCGCCTCCGAACGGCATCGTCACCGCTACGAGGTGAACAACCGCTATCGCGACCAGCTCGCGGCCGCCGGGCTCGTCTTCAGCGGGTTGTCGCCCGACCGGAACCTCGTTGAGTACGTCGAGTTGCCGCGCGACGAGCACCCCTACTACATCGCGACACAGGCGCACCCCGAACTGCGGTCACGGCCGACCGATGCCCATCCGCTGTTCCGCGGGCTGATCGGCGCGGCGCTCGAACGGCACCGGGCGAGCGAGCTGTTCGACGTCGACAATGACTGACATGTTGTCTGACGAGCCGGTCGCGCTCGAGGTCGTCCGCAGCGACACCGTGTACGAGGGACGGGTGTGGAACGTGCGCCGTGACGAGGTGGCGTACCGCGATACCACGATCGTCCGCGAGTACATGGACCACCCCGGTGCCGTCGCCGTCGTCGCGCTCGACGCCGATGATCGCATTCTCGTGATCCGGCAGTACCGCCACCCGGTGCGTGCGCGTGACTGGGAGATCCCGGCCGGTCTGCTCGACGTGCCAGGTGAAGACCCGCTGGCATCGGCGCAGCGGGAGTTGGCCGAGGAGGCTGATCTCGTCGCCGCCCGCTGGAACGTGCTCGCCGAGTTCGCCACGACCCCGGGCGGCAGCGACGAGGCGATCCGGGTGTACCTGGCCCGCGACATCTCCGCTGCGCACGAGGTCTTCGAGCGCACGGACGAAGAAGCCGATATCGAGGTGCGCTGGGTGCCGCTGGACGATGTCGTCGATGCCGTGCTCGCACGACGGGTGCAGAACCCGTCCCTGGTGGTCGGCGCGCTCGCAGCGCAGGCCGCCCGCGCCCGCGAGTGGGAGACCCTCGCGCCGGCCGACACCCCGTGGCCACGCCGATCGCCTGCGGTGGGGGCGCCGCGCACGTGAGACGATCCTGAGGTGAAGCCGGAGCGCGCCGTCGATGCCTATCTGCGGCACATCACGGTGGAGCGAGGCCTGTCCGACCACACGGTCGCCGCATACCGCCGCGATCTGAGCGGGTACGTCGCGTGGCTCGCCGCGCAGGGCGTCGAGCAGATGGATGGCGTCACTGGGGCGCTCGTGGCCCGGTTCGCCGCCGAGCGAGCCTCGGGCGAGCCGGTGCCCGCGGCATCCAGTCTCGCCCGTCTGCAGTCCTCCGTTCGCGGACTGCACCGCTTCCTCACCCGCGAGGGCCTCGCCGCAGACGACCCCACCGTGCGGCTGCGGCC
The DNA here is from genome assembly GCF_047971895.1 of Microbacterium sp. Classification (GTDB taxonomy): domain Bacteria; phylum Actinomycetota; class Actinomycetes; order Actinomycetales; family Microbacteriaceae; genus Microbacterium. Next base: position 519 of record NZ_JBKEAF010000063.1, on the reverse strand, counting down.
GCCCCGGCAGGCCGACCGGCTGCCGAAGGCGCTGACGGTCGACCAGGTGCAGCGGCTGCTCGCCACCACCGACGACAGCATCATCGGTCTACGCGACGCGGCGCTGCTCGAACTGCTGTACGCGACGGGGGCGCGGGTGTCGGAGGCGGTCGGCCTCGACGTCGACGATACGGCGCACGGCGACATCCTGCGGCTGCGCGGCAAGGGCTCGAAGGAGCGCATCGTGCCGGTGGGTTCCTACGCTCGGGCAGCCGTCGACTCCTACCTCACACGGGCGCGGCCCGCGCTGAGCGCTCGGGGTCGCAGCACGCCGAGGCTGCTGCTCGGGGTGCGCGGCGCACCCCTGTCTCGGCAGAGTGCATGGCTGGTGATCCAGCGGGCGGCCGAACGTGCCGACCTGACGGTGCACGTCTCGCCGCATACGCTGCGGCACTCGTTCGCCACGCATCTTCTCCAGGGCGGCGCGGACGTGCGCGTCGTGCAGGAGCTGCTCGGCCACGCATCGGTGGCGACCACCCT
>NZ_JBKEAF010000027.1:0-3828 GCF_047971895.1 Microbacterium sp. | reverse complement strand
CGGTCGCCCCGGGACCCCTCCCGTGGTCACCCTGGCGGGGTCTACAGCTCGGGGGCGATAGCCCGGAGGGCGGCGAGGTGGGCCTCGTAGGCGCTCCGCCCCTTCGCGGTGAGCGACAGCCACGTGCGGGGTCGCTTTCCGACGTAGCCCTTCTTGACCTTGACGTAGCCGGCGTCGTCCAGGGTGCTGATCTGGCGGGAGATCAGGGAATCGGAGATCTCCACCGCGTCGCGCACCTTGGCGACCTCGGCTTCGTCCACCGAGGCCAGGGCGGCGATGATCGAGAATCGGACCGGCGAGTGGATGACCCCGTCGAGTTGGTGTCGGGGGTGGGAGGCGTCGGTGGTCGAGGCGTCGGCCATCAGCGTCGACGCCAGATCACCGCGGCGGCCGCGAAGGTGGGCAGCGTGGTCACGGCGGTGGCGAGCAGGTGGTAGCCCAGCGACACCACGTCGCCGTCGCGCTCGCCTTGTGGGCCACCGTGGTGGCGACCGCCAGCCTGGCCTGGGCTTGAGAACCCCCGGGGTCGGCCGTGTCCGTGAGGTGAGAACCGGTTCGGGTCAGCCGGCCGTGTACCCACCGTCGGCGACGAACTCCGACCCCGTGGCGAAGCTCGCGTCGTCGCTGGCGACGAACGCGATGAGCACGGCCATCTCCTCGGGTCTGCCCAGACGCCCCAGGGGGTGCCGGCGATGAGCATGTCGCGGTCGGTGTTGCCGAGGATGGGCGTGTCGATGAAGCCGGGGTGCACCGAGTTGACGCGCACGCCCTCCTTCGCCCAGCCGAGCGCCGTGGTCTTCGTCAGCAGCCGCACCGCGCCCTTGGCGGCGTGGTAGGCGGGGCTCAGGGCCACGCGTCCGTCGAACCGTTCCACCTCATCCACCTCTCTGCGTCGTGGCGCTGCGCTCAGCGCCGATTCGATACAGCGCACGGAGAGGAAGGTGTATTCCTATGAATGCAAGATCAGGACGGGGTGCCGCCGAGCTCGGCGCGCAGCGCCGCCAGGAACGCGTCGACGTCGGCCTCGGTCGTGTCGAAGCTGCACACCCACCGCACCTCGCCCTTCGAGGCATCCCAGTCGTAGAAGCGGAACCGCTCGCGCAGGCGATCGGCGACCCCCTCCGGCAGCGACGCGAAAACGGCGTTGGCCTGGGTCGCCTGCGTGAACGCGACGCCGTGCAGCGACCCGTCGGCAAGACCCGTCTCGATGCCCGCGCGCAGGCGCTGCGCCATCTCGTTGGCATGCCGCGCATTGCGCAGATACAGGTCGCCGTCCAGCAGCGCCAGCAGCTGCGTCGAGATGAACCGCATCTTCGAGGCGAGCTGCATCTGTTGCTTGCGCAGGTAGACGAGCCCCTCCGACGCGCCCGGGGTCAGCACGATGATCGCCTCGGCGGCCAGCGCGCCGTTCTTCGTGGCGCCGAAGCTGACGACATCCACTCCCGCGTCGGTCGTGAACGCGCGCAGCGGCTGGTCGAGCGCGGCGGCGGCGTTCGACAGGCGGGCGCCGTCCATGTACACCCGCATGCCCTTCTCATGCGCGTACGAGCTGATCGCGCGCACCTCGTCGGGCGTGTACACGGTGCCCAGCTCGGTGGACTGCGTGAGGTGCACCACGAGCGGCTGCGCCCGGTGCTCGTTGCCCCAGCCCCACGCCTCCTGCGCGATCAGCTCGGGGGTGAGCCTGCCGTCGGGGGTGGCGATCGGGAGCAGCTTGATGCCGCCCGACTTCTCGGGCGCGCCGCCCTCGTCGGCGTGGACGTGCGCCGTCGTCGCGCAGATCACCGCACCCCAGCGCGGCAGCATCGACTGCAGCCCGACGACGTTCGCACCGGTGCCGTTGAACATCGGCCAGGCCTCGGCCTGCGGTCCGAAGTGCCGGGCCGCGACCTGCTGCAGGCGCGCGGTGTGGTCGTCTTCGCCGTACGCGACCTGGTGGCCGCCGTTGGCGGCCGCGATCGCGTCGAGCACCTCGGGGTGGACGCCCGAGTAGTTGTCGGAGGCGAAGCCGCGTGCGGTGGGGTCGTGGAGGGTGGTCACGAGCCCCCAGCCTAATTGCCCGCCGTGGGTCGCTCGACGGCGAGGGTGGGGGCGATGTCGCGATGAGCGGCGTCTCCACCGTCACGGCCGGACAAGCCCGTGCGCGGGGAACGACGCTGGACACACGCAACCTGCGAGAGATCTCCCGGTGCCCCGGCTCGCCGTCGAGGAGTGGTGGGGCTGACGGATCAGAGCGCGATGACCGTGCCGTTCACGGTCGCCGCATCCTGGTGCCAGAGGTGCACGAACGCGTCGGCGAGAGCGTTCTCGAGTCCGTCGAGCGCTTTTACGCGGAAGATGACGGATGCCGCGCGCAGCGCCGGTTCCCGGGCGTTCTTCGCGAAGCCCTGGGCGACGGCCCGCATCCACGCCTCGCTCGCGGCCTTGATCGCCGCGTAGTTCGCGCCGCCGGCGAGCGGCCGGTCGACCGCGGTCGACGAGACGATCGCCGTCCGCGCGGCGTCGGAGGCGCGCAGGTCGTCGTCGAAGGCACGGCTGACGTGCCGCAGCGCGGTGAGCGCGCGCTCGAGGAACCGGTAGTCGGCATCGGACTGCCCGGCCAGGCCCCCGCCGCCGCGCCAGCCGCCGACGAGGTGCAGCACGCCGTCGACCCGCCCGTGCGCGTCGTGTACGCGCTCGGCGAGCCGGGCCACGTCGGCCTCGTCGGTCAGGTCGCACACCTCGGTCGTGAGGTGCCGCTGTCGAAGGACGGCGAGCTTCGTGGCATCCCGCCCCACCGCGATCACGCGCGCGCCGGTCGCGACCAGCGCTCCGGCGGCCGCGCGCCCGCTCGCACTCGTCGCTCCCGAGACGACCACGACCCGGCCGGCGAGCTCAGGCATTTCGCCCTGTGATTCCCGAGGTCGGGGCGATAACGTCGCGCATCTTCTTCTCCAGCGCCTCGAAGAACATCGACAGCGGGAACTCGTCGTCCAGTACCGCGTCGGTGTAGCCCTTCGGCGGACCGGCCAGCACCTCGGTCGGCAGGCCCTTGGCCCACGCAGATGCCGGGTTCGGGGTGACCACCGAGCTGACCAGCTCATACGCCGCCAGCCAGGGCGCGGTCTTGGGGCGGTCGATCGACTCCCAGTACAACCGGTCGATGGCGTCGGACAGCGCGACCACCGCGGCCGGGACATCGTCCCAGTCGAAGGCCAGCGCGGTGTCGGTCCAGTGCAGCACGTCCCGCTGATGCAGCCACGCGAACAGCAGCTGCCCGCCCAGTCCGTCGTAGTTTCGCACCCGGGAGCCGGTGATGGCGAACCGGAAGATCCGGTCGAAGATCACGGCATACTGCACCAGTCCGGCGTGCTCGAGCATCTCCGTTTCGGCAGTCGAGAGCTCCTCGCCCGCGGCCACCCGCTCCCGCAGCCGCGTTTGGATGCCGACGCACTCCCGGAACGCGGTCAGGTCGCAGCGCAGCTCCTCCAGTGAGTAGAGGAAGAACGGCATCCGCTGCTTGATCATGAACGGATCGAACGGCAGGTCACCGCGCATGTGGCTGCGGTCGTGGATGATGTCCCACATCACGAAGGTCTTCTCAGCCAGCTGCTGGTCGTCCAGAATGCGGGCAGCACCCTCGGGCAGGTCGAGCTTGGTGATCTCGGCGGCAGCGCGCACCACCCGGCGGTAGCGCGCGGCCTCGCGGTCCTGGAAGATCGCGCCCCACGTGAAGGTCGGGATCTCTCGCATCGCGACGGTCTCCGGGAACAGCACGGCACTGTTGGTGTCGTACCCGGGCGTGAAGTCCAGCAGTCGTAGCGACACGAACAGGCCGTTGGTGTAGGT
>NZ_JBKEAF010000095.1:0-8832 GCF_047971895.1 Microbacterium sp. | reverse complement strand
GATGTCGCGTACGAGGCGCGAGCCGCGGCATCCCTCTTCCTCCGCTGACACTGAACCGCCGTCGCGCGCGCCGTTGCGGGGGATTCGCAGACGGGCGCTCTAGCCTGGAGCGGTGACCTTGCCCCTGCACTCTTCTGCCGCGCCCCTGGTCGGGGTGGTCATGGGTTCCGACTCCGACTGGCGGGTGATGAGCGACGCCTCGCAGCTGCTCACTGACTTCGGGGTCGCGCACGAGGTGGAAGTGGTCTCGGCGCATCGCACGCCCGACACGCTCATCGCGTACGGACGCGAAGCGCGCGCCCGCGGGCTGAAGACGATCATCGCCGGGGCGGGCGGCGCCGCGCACCTGCCCGGCATGCTCGCCTCGGTCACGGCCGTGCCGGTCATCGGGGTTCCCGTGCCGCTGGCCCACCTCGACGGCATGGACTCGCTGCTGAGCATCGTGCAGATGCCCGCCGGCATCCCCGTGGCGACCGTGTCGATCGGCGGCGCGAAGAACGCGGGACTGCTGGCCGTGCGCATCTTGGGCGCGCACGACGAACGCCTGGCAGACGCCCTCGAGCAGTACGCACGTGACCTTCAGGCGCAGGTCGAAGAGAAGAACGCCCGGCTGAAGGGCGCTCTGTGAGTGTGCTGAGCCCGCCGCGGCCACCGGGCGCGCGGCCCGGGCCGCAGGCATCCATCATCGAGTCCCGCCCGCTGCGCAACCCCGACGGCTCACCCCACGTGATGACCCGCCGCGCATGGTGGCTCGTGGTGCTGAATGTGCTCGTGCCCGGCTCGGCGCAGGTGCTGGCGGGCAATCGGCGGCTCGGCCGGTTCGGGCTCGGTGCGACCCTCACGCTGTGGACGCTGATCGTGCTCGGCGTGATCACGGCGTTGCTGTGGCGGTCGCTGCTGTTCACCCTGGTCACGAACTGGTTCGCGCTGCTGGTGCTGCAGATCGTGCTCGTCGCGTACGCGGTGCTGTGGCTCGTGCTCACGTTCGACACGCTGCGGCTCGTCACACTCGTGAGGGTGCGCCCGCTCGCGCGCATCGGGGTGACGCTGCTGGCGGTCGTGCTGCTGGTGGTCACCGGCGGCGGGGCGCTGTACGCGGCGCAGCTGACCGGCGTCACCCGTGACACGCTGGGGGCGATCTTCGGGCAGTCCGGCCCGAGCGTGCCGCCCACCGACGGGTACTACAACATCCTGCTGCTGGGCGCCGACCCCGATTCGGGCCGCGATTCGATGCGGCCCGACAGCATCTCGGTGGTGTCGATCAACGCTGAGACCGGGGCCGTGACGATCACGGGCCTGCCGCGCGACACGCTGGGCGTGCCGTTCTCGGAGGGGCCTATGCAGGAGCTGTTCCCTGACGGTTACCGCGGCCCGAACTGCGGCACCGCCCATTGCGCCCTCAACGAGATCTTCACCGAGGTGGGCGTGCTGCGCGACGGCACCGCGCTGTATCCCGACGCGGCGAGCCAGGGTTCGTCGCCGGGGATCGAAGCGGTGAAGGATGCCGCGTCCGGCTACCTCGGCATCGAGATTCCGTACTACGTGCTCATCGACATGCACGGGTTCGCCGCGCTGATCGACGCCCTCGGCGGCGTGGAGATCACGGTGACCGAGCGGCTGCCCGAGGGCGGCGGTCCCGCCTACGCGGGTCAGCCGGCCGACGAGTGGGCGACCGGCTGGATCGAGCCGGGCACGCAGGTGATGGATGGCGAGACCGCCCAGTGGTACGCCCGCTCGCGGTACACCACGAACGACTGGTCGCGCATGAAGCGGCAGCGCGAGCTGCAGGAGGCGATTCTGCGGCAGTTCACGCCGACGAACGTGCTCACCAGGTTCCAGGAGGTCGCCGCCGCCGGCGCCCATGTGGTGGAGACCGACATCCCGCAGTCAATGCTCCCGTACTTCGCCGAGCTCGCGCTCGAAGCGAAGGAGCAGCCGATCACGACCATCGAGCTGACTCCCGAAGACGGCGTGGACCCCGAGGACCCCGACTTCGCCTACGTGCGCGAGCTGGTCAGCACGGCGCTGCACCCGCCGACCCCGACTCCTGACCCGACCGGCTGACGCCCCGCTCAACCCTGCCGGCCCAGCGGGGTCTGCTGCAGGCGCTGCTGTTCGGCGTCGTGGGCACTCCAGACGTGCAGCTGCCCCCGTTCGCCGGCGCTCGCGAGCACGGAGAAGAGGGATGCCGTGGCCACACCGCCGTCGGCGACCCGGGCCTTCACGGCGGCGAGGATCTGGCCGGCGAGGGCCACGTTCCCCTCGCCCTGCATCGCCGTGGCGATGTCGGCCGCGGCGTACTCGACCTCGCCGATGGTCAGTGGCCCGGTGAGGTCGACGAGCGCGGGGATCAGCGCCGTGTCGACGAGAATGACCGCATCGGCGGCGCCGAGTTCTGCAGCACTCTGCGCGGCGGCCGGGAACGTGTCGCCGGTCACCGGTGCGGCCAGCGGCCCGCCCGCACCGAAGCTGATCGTGCCGGCGTCGGCGCGCACGATCCCAGCGGTGACCGGTGGCTCAGCGGATGCACCGAGCGGGTCGTCCTGCACGAACACGAGCAGGGTGCGTTGCCCCTCGCCGCCGAGCATGGTCGGCAGCAGCGTGGCGGCGCCAGCGGAGATCTGGATGCTGCGCGCGACGCCCCGCAGTTCTTCGATGTCGGTCGACGCCACCTGATCGAGCATGTCGTCGACGCGCTGCGCGACGAGCGCGGCGTCGGCCAGCGCCGGCGCCGCGGTGGCGAGCCGGGTGGTGTTGAGCCGGCCCCCGGTGAACTCGAGCGTGCCGAGGTTCGCGACGGTCATCGCCTCGCGCAGGTGGGGGATCACGCCGGTCAGCTCGTCGACCGCCTCGGCGGTGACGCGCATGTCGCGCATGCCGACGCCGAGGAATGGCAGCAGCTCGGCCGCGCGCCACACCGGGTCGGATGTCAGCGACCGGGCGTCGGCGGCGTGCGCGGCGCCGCGCGCCATGACGAGGTCGACGTTCTCGATGTCGCCCGTGGCGATGCTCGTGCGGGTGTCTTTCGCGGCCTCGGCCGTGGACGACAGGGCGAGGGCGGCTCCGATGCCGCGGACCCCGAGCCATCCACCCGCCAGCACGACCACGACGATCGCGACGAACACCGCCCAGCCCACCCAGGGTCTGCGGCGGGGAACGTCGTCGGTCACCCCAGCATCCTTGCACGGCGTGCGCGCCACACGGCGATAAGGTCTATCCATGGCGGTGGGGTTGCGGGTGGTGCTGGATCAGCTCGTCACGCCGACGGACCCCGATCTGGTGGATGCCTCGCTCGGCCTGGTGGGTGGGCTCGTCGCGGCGGCCCCCGAGGGGTGCGAGGTGCGCGCGATCGTGCCGGCGACGTCGGCCGAGCAGGACGAGCAGCTGAACCGGGATGTCACGGGCCTGGCCGATGTGCATCGCACCCGCCTGGCGCGCCGAGAGCTGCTCGCGGCGTGGCAGATCGGCACGACGGCCGGAGTCGGGGCGGGGATGATCCATTCGCCGACGCTGATGGCTCCACTCGTCAAGCATGATCGCGTGCACGACCACGATCAGACCGTGGTGACGCTGTGGGACCTCGCCGCATGGGTGAACCCGGGCGAGCTGCCCCGCGCATCGGTGGCGTGGCAGCGGGCGATGCTCAAGCGCGCCGTGAAGCACGCCGACGCCGTGGTGGTGCCGACGCACGCCATGGCTCGGCGCCTGGAGGAGATCGCCCGCTGGCGCGGCCGTGTGCGCGTGATCGCGGGTGCTGCACCCACGGGCTTCACCCGCCCCGTCGACACGGTGGGCCGGCTGCGCGAGCACGCGCTGCCCGACGACTTCGTGGTGGTCGCAGCATCCACCGCTCCCTCTGACGGACTCGGCCTCGGTCTTGCCGCCGCAGCGCGGGCGCTCGCCGCAGACGACGGCCTGCACGTGCTGGTGCTCGGCGCCGCCGAGGGGACCGAGCCGGCGATCGCGGATGCGGCGGGGGCCGCCGGCATCCCGGAGCACCGCATCCACGCGCGCGGCGCGTTGGATCCGCACGCCCGCGCAGCGGTGATCGGCGCGGCGCGGGCTCTGGTCGCCCCGGCGCGGCGGTATGCGTTCCCGTGGCGGGTGCTCGAGGCGCTGCAGCTGGGCACCCCGGTGGTCGCCGCCGCTTCGCCCGTGCACGACGAGGTGGTCCTCGACGGGGGAGTGGTCGTCGGTGAGACCGAGGGGGACGTGGATGCCGGTGAGCTCGCCGACGCCGTCGAGCGTGTCGTGACCGACGCCGAAGCGATCGGACGGCTGCGAGTGCTGGGCACCGACCGGGCGCGGGCGTTCTCGTGGCGTGCCGCGGCCGACCGCGTCTGGCATCTGCACGCCGACATGTGAGGGTTCTTCGAGGTACACCGCTCTGGTGCGCGCCCATGGCGTGCTGCCGTTTGATGACCTGCCTCTCGACGCAGTCACAGCGGAAGGACATACTCCGGCACGAAAATCTCGCGGACGCGTGAGTAGTTCATCGACGACGAAGAGATGATCGAGGTGCTCCCATGCACGAAAGCGACGGCGGTGGAGCATGCCGTGCTGCTCGACCACGTGCGGCGGACGGGTGCGCGCCGCGGCGCCTACGACCTCATCATCGCCGCTCACGCCAGGCAGACAGGTCGTTCGGTCGTCTCCCTCGACGCTACGGCCCACTTCGACGATCTGCCCGGGGTCGACTTCGTGAGAATCGGCTGACGAACTGGCCGGATGAGAATTCGCTGAGAGTGGCGCTGATGCTTGACTTCAGTAACACTGGTCACATGTTGCACCAGAGGGGGCATGCATCTTTGCGTCCGAATCGAGCCCGCGGGGCCCTGGCCGTCGTGGCATCCATCGGCCTGTCGTTGGGCATCCTCATGCCGGTGGGCGCCGCCGTCGCCGCGCCGGTGGACGCTGTCGATGCGGCCGTGCGCCCGGCGACCCTTGTCGGATTCGACCCGGGCAACATCATGAGCGACGCGGTGTTCTATGACGCGCACGCGATGACCTCGGCGCAGATCCAGTCGTTCCTGGACAGCAAGGTCGGCGCGTGCAACAGCAACGACTGCATCAACATCCTGCGTGCGAACGTGTCGTCGCGTGCGAAGCGCGTCTCAGAAACAACCGGCAACGTCGTCTGTGAGGCGTTCACCGGTGGGAACAACCTACGCGTCTCGGAGATCATCTACCGCGCCCAGGTCGCCTGCGGCATCTCGGCGAAGGTCATCCTCGCGACGCTGCAGAAGGAGCAGGGGCTCGTCACGAGCAAGAACCCGAGCGATTGGAACCTCAGCTACGCAATGGGCCAGGCCTGCCCCGACACGGCTCCGTGCGATCCGGCGTACAAGGGCATCGGCGTGCAGATCCTCGCCGGGGCGACGCAGCTCAAGACGTACAAGGCCGCAAACTTCGCCCGCCAGCCGGGCGTGCACAACATCCAGTACAGCCCGAACGCTTCGTGCGGCACGATGCGGGTCAACATCGTCAACTACGCGACGGCGGCGCTCTACAACTACACGCCGTATACGCCGAACGCCGCGGCGCTGAGCGCCGGCTATGGCCTGGGCGACGCATGCTCGTCATACGGAAACCGCAACTTCTACAACTACTACACGGACTGGTTCGGGTCGACGCAGGCGTCGGCGCCGTCCGCCCCGACGAATGTGACGGCGATCGGAGGCAACGGCAAGGCCGTGGTCTCGTGGGCTGCGCCGACGAACACCGGCGGTTCGCCCATCACGAAGTACACCGTGGCTGCCCAGCCGGGTGGTAAGACCGCAACGTCTCCAACGACTACCCGGACTGGTTCGGGTCGACGCAGGTGCCTTCTGGATATACGGCGATCCGCGACAAGTATGACCTCCTAGGTGGGGCCAGCGGAGTTCTAGGCCCGAGCACCTCGGACGTCCGTTGTACGTTGCGTGATGGCGGGTGTTACCAGAACTTCGAGGGCGGATCCATTCATGTCACGCCGTCTGGTGGGGTGTTCGCGACCACGGGTGCGGTGCGTTCGGCGTGGCGTGCGTTGGGGTTTGAGAACGGCGACCTGGGTTATCCCACCACGGCGTTGCGTTGCGAGTCTGAGGACGGAAGCTGCGTCCAGGAGTTCGAAGGTGGTTCCGTGGTCGTCGGGGCCGATGGACGGGCGGTAGTGAACCGCCCGTGATGCAGACCTGCGTTGCACTGAAGGCGGACGCTCGCGTGCGGCTGCACCCGGCTTCTCTCGGGAGCCGTTCGATATGATTGACGAGTTCGTCGTGGCGTGTCGCCACTTTCCTACCCGAATGGTGACCTGAGTTGACGTTTGGCAAGCCGATCAACCTGCGCGACTTCGACACACCGGCGCGCGGCCGTGGCATCTTGGACGTTTTTCGCCGAAGGTATCTGTTCCGGCTGCTTGTGCGGCAGGGCACGGCGACCCGCTACCGCAACTCGGTGCTGGGCTGGGTGTGGTCCTACGTCAAGCCGGCATCCCAGTTTCTCATCTACTACTTTGTCATGGGTGTGGTTCTTCAACTGAACCGGGGCATCGAGAACTTCCCGATCTATCTCTTCGCGGGTGTTGTCGCCGTGAACCTCTTCAATGAGGCGTTCGGAAACGCGACGACCTCGATTGTCGATAACAGAGCGCTCGTCAAGAAGATCTACCTCCCGCGCGAGCTCTTTCCCGTTGCCGCGATCGTGATTGCGCTGGTTCACTTCCTGCCGCAACTCGCGATTCTGCTGCTCGTGTGCATTCTTGTCGGCTGGGCGCCGACGTTGCTTGGCCTGGGCGCGGCTCTGCTCGGTATCTCGATGATCGTGGCGTTTGCGCTCGGCCTCGGATTGCTTTTCGCTGGGCTCAACGTTCGGTATCGAGATGCTCAGAACTTTGTCGAACTGATCCGGATGTTTTCGGTCTGGACCTCTCCCGTGTTGTACCCCTGGATCCTCGTCAGGGACGCTGTCGGCAGCCACCAGTGGCTCTTCGACGTGTACAGCTGGAACCCGCTTACCGTGGCGGTCGAACTCTTTCATCAAGCTTTCTGGGCCGGGACAGTGCCGGCGCCGGATGCTGGAATGCCTGACCCCAGCATTCTGCCGAACTTCGGCACTTCACTCCTGGTAGCCACAGTGATCTGCGTGGGACTCATCTTCCTGGGCCAGGCGACATTTCGACACTTCGAACGTACTTTTGCGCAGGACCTATGATGACCGACGAGATTGTTCAGGTAACCGAATCCGAGCCGTGCATCATCGTCGACGGTGTGACGAAGCGCTTTCTCAAGCGGAACACGCACTCTTTCAAAGAAGCATTCGTCGGATGGATCAAGGGCCGGAAAGTACGTGCGGACTCATTTCTCGCGCTGGATGACCTATCGTTCCAGATCGGTGAGGGCGAGTCTGTCGCTGTCATGGGCCTGAACGGGTCTGGCAAATCGACCACGCTCAAGTTGATCTCGGGTGTGCTTGAGCCTGATCGTGGCCGCGTATTCACCCGGGGTCGCGTAGCCGGGCTCATCGAGGTCGGCGCGGGCTTTCACCCGGAGTTGTCGGGTCGAGAGAACGTCTACCTCAATGCGGCCATCCTCGGCATGTCAAAGGACGAGATCAATCGCTGTTTCGACGAGATTGTTGAGTTCTCCGAGATCGGGGATTTCATCGACCAGGAGGTCAAACACTACTCGTCGGGTATGTTTATGCGGCTTGCATTCTCCGTAGCCATCCACGTCGAACTCGACGTGCTGCTCGTGGATGAGATCCTGTCGGTTGGTGACGCTCCGTTCCGAGCAAAGTGCTCAGCAAAAATCAAGGAGCTTACCTCGAAGGGGGTGACAATGCTCGTCGTGAGTCACAGCACCCACATGGTGCAGGACCTCTGCGAGCGCGGCATCGTCATCAAGCGGGGGAAGAAGATCTTCGATGGCCCGATTGACGACGCGATCGACGCGATGAGTACGCGATGAAAGTCACACGGAAGCGCATTCTTGTGGATGCGAGCGCGTTGGGCGATGTCGACGTCGTGGACGTGCGCTTCGATGGCCACCGAGTTTGGTCGCTCGCCGTTCCGCGTGCACGCGCGGAAGAGATCGCTATCACCTGGCCAGAGGCTCTCAGACCGAGGCTCGTCGGTGTCACCACGGTAACGCTCGTGGATGCCGTGTCTCAGCGCGTTTTGGCCGCCGCGGTCGACGTGCGATTCGGCTTCACTCGTCAGAGGCTTGCTCTCACTGATGCACGGGGTCGTTGGCTCGCGATGACAAAGTGGGATCGCCTCGGACCCGTCCTCGAGGGTCGGCACGCGGATATCGAACGCGAGCTCCTCGAGAATGGCGTTGGTCTCGTGCAGCACCTGCAGCAGGCGGGATACGACGTCTACATCGTCGGAGGGACGCTCCTCGGGGCCGTTCGGGACGGCGGACTCATGCCCCACGACGATGATCTTGATCTCGCCTTCCTATGTCGTGCGGAGAACGCGGCAGACGTTGGACTGGAATCGTTTCGAATGGAACGTGTGCTTCAGGAGCATGGCTACACCGTTGTGCGGCACAGTCTCGCGCATCTTGAGATCGAGTTCTTCAACGAGGACGGCGAGCCGGACCACTACGTCGACATATTCACGGGCTTCTTCCGTGACGGATTGTACTGTCAGCCGTTCGCGCTCCGCGGGCCTGAGGTCGAGCAAGCAGACCTACTCCCCACGCGCCAGCGACGCATTGCCGATGTCGAGCTGCCCGAGCCGGCGAACGCGGAGGCCTGGCTGGCTTACGCGTACGGCGAGGGGTGGAGAACGCCCGATCCCACCTTCAAGTTCATCACTCCTACGTCGACGAAACGCCGATTTGACGGCTG
>NZ_JBKEAF010000020.1:0-2045 GCF_047971895.1 Microbacterium sp. | reverse complement strand
TTGGTGAGCTTCCCCTTGGACGACCAGTACATGGGCAGGTAGAAGCCCGAGTAGAACAGGAACGACTCCAGCAGGGTGGAGGCCACCTTGCGCATCGCCGGTTCCTCGCCACGGTAGTAGTCCATGACGATGGTGGCCTTCTTCTGCAGGTTCTCGTTCTCCACCGACCAGCGGAAGGCGTCGTCGATCTCGGCCGTCGAGCACAGCGTCGAGAAGATCGACGAGTAGCTCTTGGCGTGCACCGACTCCATGAACGCGATGTTCGTGTACACGGCCTCCTCGTGCGGGGTGACCGCATCGGGGATCAGCGAGACCGCCCCGACGGTGCCCTGAATGGTGTCGAGCAGGGTCAGGCCGGTGAACACGCGCATCGTCAGCTGCTGTTCCAGCGCGGTCAGCGTCGCCCACGAGGGCACGTCGTTGGACAGCGGCACCTTCTCCGGCAACCAGAAGTTGCTCGTCAGCCGGTTCCACACCTCCAGGTCCTTGTCGTCGTGGATGCGGTTCCAGTTGATCGCCTGGACGTGGTCGATGAGCTTGAGCTTGTCGGTCATTGTCTTCGTTTCGAATCGGGTATGCGGTTACAGCATGCAGCTGACGCACTCGGACATGTCGGTGCCTTCGAGCGCCATCTGCCGCAGGCGGATGTAGTAGATCGTCTTGATTCCCTTGCGCCAGGCGTAGATCTGCGCCTTGTTGATGTCGCGCGTGGTCGCGGTGTCCTTGAAGAACAGGGTCAGCGACAGGCCCTGGTCGACGTGCTGGGTGGCGGCCGCGTAGGTGTCGATGATCTTCTCGTAGCCGATCTCGTACGCGTCTTCGTAGTACTCCAGGTTGTCGTTGTTCATGAACGGCGCCGGGTAGTAGACGCGACCGATCTTGCCCTCCTTGCGGATCTCGATCTTGGAGGCGATCGGGTGGATCGAGCTTGTCGAGTTGTTGATGTAGGAGATCGAGCCGGTCGGCGGCACCGCCTGCAGGTTCTGGTTGTAGATGCCGTGCGCCTGCACGCTCTCCTTGAGCATGCGCCAGTCGTCCTGCGTCGGGATGCGCACGCCCGCCTCGGCGAACAGTTCACGGACGCGCTCGGTCTCCGGCTCCCAGGCCTGCTCGGTGTACTTGTTGAAGAACTCCCCCGAGGCGTACGCGCTGTCGGCGAAGCCGTCGAAGGACTGCCCCTTCTCGATCGCGAGCGCGTTCGAGGCGCGCAGCGCGTGGAAGGCGACGGTGTAGAAGTAGATGTTCGTGAAGTCGATGCCCTCCTCGCTGCCGTAGTGGATGCGCTCGCGGGCGAGGTAGCCGTGCAGGTTCATCTGCCCGAGGCCGATCGCGTGCGAGCGGTCGTTGCCGTCCTCGACGCTGCGCACCGAGGAGATGTGGCTCATCTCGCTGACGGCGGTCAGCCCGCGGATGGCCGTCTCGACGCTGCGGCCGAAGTCCGGCGAGTCCATCGTCATGGCGATGTTGAGGCTGCCGAGGTTGCAGGAGATGTCTTTGCCGATCTCGTCGTACGAGAGGTCGTCGTTGTAGCTCGTTGGGGTGTTGACCTGCAGGATCTCCGAGCACAGGTTCGACATGTTGATCCGGCCGGCGATCGGGTTGGCCCGGTTCACCGTGTCCTCGAACATGATGTAGGGGTAGCCAGATTCGAACTGGATCTCCGCGAGGGTCTGGAAGAACTCCCGCGCCTTGATCTTCGACTTGCGGATGCGCGAATCGTCGACCATCTCGTGGTACTTCTCGGTCACCGAGATGTCTCCGAACGGCACCCCGTAGACGCGCTCGACGTCGTAGGGCGAGAACAGGTACATGTCCTCGTCCTTCTTCGCCAGCTCGAAGGTCACGTCGGGGATGACGACACCGAGCGAGAGGGTCTTGATGCGGATCTTCTCGTCCGCGTTCTCGCGCTTGGTGTCGAGGAAGCGCATGATGTCCGGGTGGTGCGCCGAGAGGTACACGGCCCCCGCACCCTGCCGTGCACCGAGCTGGTTGGCGTAGCTGAAGCTGTCTTCGAGCAGCTTCATCACGGGGATGATCCCGGAGGA
>NZ_JBKEAF010000009.1:0-50120 GCF_047971895.1 Microbacterium sp. | reverse complement strand
ATCCAGTACGTCACCGAGAAGTACGGCGACGAGCGGGTCGCGCAGATCGTGACCTACGGCACGATCAAGTCCAAGCAGGCGTTGAAGGACGCCTCGCGCGTGCTCGGGTTCCCGTTCGGCATGGGGGAGAAGCTCACCAAGGCCATGCCGCCCGCGGTGATGGCGAAGGACATCCCGCTCTCGGGAATCACCGATACGACGCACAGCCGCTACAAGGAGGCCGCGGAGTTCCGCGCGGTGCTGCAGGAGGATCCCGACGCCAAGACGGTCTACGACACCGCCATGGGGCTCGAGGGGCTGAAGCGCCAGTGGGGCGTGCACGCGGCCGGCGTCATCATGTCGAGCGAGCCGCTCATCGACATCATCCCGATCATGAAGCGGGAGCAGGACGGCCAGATCGTCACCCAGTTCGACTACCCCGCGTGCGAGTCGCTCGGCCTCATCAAGATGGACTTCCTGGGGCTGCGCAACCTCACCATCATCGACGACGCGCTCGACAACATCGAGGCCAACCGCGGCGAGAGGCTCGTGCTCGAAGACCTCGCCCTCGACGACCCGGCGTCATACGAGCTGCTGGCGCGGGGTGACACCCTCGGGGTCTTCCAGCTCGACGGTGGACCCATGCGATCGCTGCTGCGCCTGATGAAGCCCGACAACTTCGAAGACATCTCCGCCGTGCTCGCGCTGTATCGCCCCGGTCCCATGGGCGTCGACTCGCACACCAACTACGCACTGCGCAAGAACGGCCTGCAGGAGATCACGCCCATCCACGCCGAGCTCGAAGAGCCGTTGCGCGACATCCTCGGCACCACCTTCGGTCTCATCGTCTATCAGGAGCAAGTCATGGAGGCCGCGCAGAAGCTCGCCGGTTTCAGCCTCGGCCAAGCCGACATCCTGCGCCGCGCGATGGGCAAGAAGAAGAAGTCCGAGCTCGACAAGCAGCAGGCCGACTTCTTCGGGGGGATGACGTCGAACGGCTACTCGGAGGCCGCGCAGAACGCACTGTGGAAGGTGCTCGAGTCCTTTGCCGACTACGCCTTCAACAAGGCGCACACCGCCGAGTACGGCCTCATCTCGTATTGGACCGCCTACCTGAAGGCGCACTATCCCGCCGAGTACATGGCGGCTCTGCTGACCAGCGTGGGCGACTCGAAGGACAAGCTGGCGGTGTACCTGAACGAGTGCCGTCGCATGGGCATCAAGGTGCTGCCGCCGGATGTGGGGGAGTCGATCAACTTCTTCGCCGCGGTGGGTGACGACATCCGCTTCGGACTGGGCGCCGTGCGCAACGTGGGTGCCAACGTCGTCGATGCCATCGTCGCCGCGCGCCAGGACGCCCCGTTCACGTCGTTCCACGACTTCCTCGGCAAGGTGCCGGTGCACGTCGCCAACAAGCGCACGATCGAGTCGCTGATCAAGGCCGGCGCGTTCGACTCGCTGGGCGACACGCGGCGCGCGCTCATGGAGATACACGAGGATGCCGCCGAAGCGGCGGTGGACCGCAAGCGCAACGAAGCGCAGGGGGCGATCGGCTTCGACTTCGACAGCCTCTACGACGGGCTCGAAGAGATCGCGCCGCCGAAGGTGCCCGAGCGGCCCGAATGGACCAAGAAGGACAAGCTGGCCTTCGAGCGCGAGATGCTCGGTCTCTACGTATCCGACCATCCGCTGGCGGGTCTGGAGATCCCGCTGGCCAAGCACGCGTCGACGTCGATCCATGATCTGCTTGCGAACGAGGATGTGCAGGACGGGGATCAGGTGACGATTGCGGGGCTGCTCACGGGCGTGCAGCACCGCGTGGCCAAGCAGAGCGGCAACCCGTACGGCATGGTCACGGTCGAGGACTTCAACGGCGAGGTGACCGTGATGTTCATGGGCAAGACCTACACCGAGTTCCAGCCCGAGCTGCAGTCCGATGCGATCCTGGTGATCCGCGGGCGCGTGTCGCGGCGCGATGACGGGCTCAATCTGCACGCGCAGTCGGCGTTCGCACCGGATCTCGGAACGATGGATGCCGGTGGCCCGCTGATGCTCGTGATCCCCGAGCACCGGGCGACCGAGGCAGTGGTCGGCGAGCTCGCCGCCGTACTGGGCAGGCATCGGGGACAGACCGAGGTGAATCTGCGCCTGCTGCCGGGCCGTGCCGGCGGCGGCTCCGCGAAGCTCTTCGAGGTGCCCCTGCCGGTGGCGGTCACCGCTGATCTGTACGGCGAGCTCAAGGGCCTGCTCGGGCCCAGCTGCCTGGGATGACCAGGGGACCTGGGCTCTCCCGTGCCGCGCAAGTAGTATCGGGACGCGTACGAACGCGGATACGATGTGCTGTCCCCCCGATGGAAGGAAGACCGTGACCGACGACCGGTTCGCCGAACAGACCGATACCCCCGTCGCGGAAGCGCTGCCTCCGCAGTATGGCGTCGGGCCCTTCACCATTCGTGAGGTCGCGCTGCTCGCGGTCTGGGTCGCCGCTTTCGTGGTGTCGTTCTTCCCGCTGCTGACCGGCTCGGTCAGCGCCGCCCTCGGCGCCGGGCTGTCGGTGTGGACCGTCGGGCTGGACTGGATCCTGACGATCGGTGTGCCCACGGTCGCCCTGTTCCTCATCGTGCTGCGTCGCTTCTCACCGCAGGGGATCCGCCGCGTCGGTTCCCTGGGCATCGACCAGTTCGCGTCCGTGGCGTTCTCGGTCTCGACGGTCGTCTGGCTGGTCGTGCTGTGGCAGACCGTCTCGGTCGCCATCTCCGCGGGCACGTGGGTGCGTACGTGGGTGGTCTGGGTGGAGTTCTTCCTCATGCTCGCCGGTGTCGTGTTGACCGTCGCTGCGCCGATCATCCCGCCGTTCGCGCAGGACTTCCAGGGGCGCCCCGAGGCGCCGGCGCACCGCAGTGCGCGGCACGTGCGGGAGGTCACCGCCCGTCCGCCGCGTCCGCGTCCTGTGCCCGACGCAGAGCCCGCCTCGGGCTCGGGCTCCAATCCGGATGCGGAGCCCGGGTCAGATTCTGCGTGGGCGCCGCCCGCAGAGGCGGTGAATCAGACGGAGGCAGAGACCGTGTCCGAGTTCGCACCGCAGCCTGCGGTCGAGCCGGAGCCTGTTCCGGCACTGGAGCCGGAGCCCGTCCCCGCATCGGAACCCGTCGCCGTGCCAGAGCCTGTTCCAGAACCGGAGCCTGTTCCCGCACATGAGCCTGAGCCTGAGCAGCCGCTCGCTGCACAGCAGGCGTTCTGGGCACTGGCCCCCGTCGAGCGCGATGTGCACGACGAGCGTGGAATGCCGATGTTCCGCATCGGGCCGACGGCGTGGGCGCTGGTGATCGAAGACCGCGGGTCGTTGTTCGTCATCCGACATGAGGACGGGCGCATCGGCTACCTGCACGATGTCACGGGCGTCATCCGGGGCTGACGAGTTCGTACGCGCCGGTAGGCTTGACGCGTGCGCACCATCGATCTGCGCGGGCGTCCCTGGACGACTGCAGAGCTGTTGACGATCGTGCCGCGTGCCACGAGCGCGCGGTCGGAGGCGCTGCAGGTCGCGGCCGAGGTCGTGGCCGACGTCCGGACGCGCGGCGAGCAGTCGCTGCGCGATCAGGCCGATCGCTTCGACGGCGTCACCGGCCACGCGATCCGTGTACCGGCCACGCACCTGGACGAGGCCGTCGCCACGCTCGACCCCGTCGTCCGCGACGCCCTCGTCGAGGCCATACGCCGTGTGCGGGAGGCCTCGGCCGCGCAGGTGCCGGCGGCATCCATCACCGAGATCGGTCCCGGTGCACGCATCACCCAGCGCTGGCAGCCGGTCACCCGCGCGGGCGTCTACGTACCCGGCGGCAAGGCGGTGTACCCGTCCAGCGTTGTCATGAATGTCGTTGCCGCACAGGTTGCCGGTGTGCACGAGGTCACGATCGCCTCGCCGCCGCAGCGAGACTGCGCGGGTCGAGTGCACCCGACGATTCTCGCCGCGGCAGGTCTCCTCGACGTCGACGAGGTCTATGCGATGGGCGGTGCCGGGGCGGTCGGCGCCCTCGCCCACGGTGTACCGGGCATCGGTCTCACCCCGGTCGACGTGGTGACAGGTCCGGGCAACAACTTCGTCGCCGCCGCCAAGCGGGCGGTGGCCGGCGTCGTCGGCATCGACTCCGAAGCGGGCGCCACCGAGATCCTCATCGTCGCCGACGACACGGCCGACGCCCGCTACGTGGCCGTCGACCTCGTCAGCCAGGCCGAGCATGACGAGCAGGCCGGAGCGGTGCTGGTGACGCCGTCACCCGCGCTCGCCGAGCGCGTCGGCGCCGAGGTGCAGCGAGCGGCCGCGACGACGCGCCATCGCGACCGTATCGCTGCCGCGCTGGCGGGTCCACAGTCGGCGATCGTACTCGTCGACGACCTGACCGCGGCCGAGGCCTTCAGCAACGCGTACGCGCCCGAGCACCTCGAGCTGCACATCGCCGATGCTGCGGAGGCCGCGCCGCGTTACGTCAACGCCGGCGCGCTGTTCCTCGGCGCGCACAGTCCGGTGAGTCTCGGCGACTACCTGGCGGGGAGCAACCACGTGCTGCCCACCGGCGGACAGGCTCGGTACGCGCCGGGGCTGGGTGCGCACACGTTCCTGCGCCCGCAGCAGGTCGTCGAGTACGACCGCCCGGCGCTGCAGTCGGTGGCCGCCGACATCGAGGCGCTGGCGCAGGCCGAGGCGCTGCCGGCGCACGGCGAAGCGGTGCAGGCTCGGTTCTCGTAGGCTTTACCCGTCATGCATTGTCCCTTCTGCCGCCATCCCGACTCGCGCGTCATCGACTCTCGCACCAGCGACGACGGTCTCAGCATCCGCCGCCGCCGCCAGTGCCCCGAGTGCGGCGGGCGCTTCTCGACGATCGAGACGGCGAGTCTCAACGTCATCAAGCGCTCTGGCGTCATCGAGCCGTTCAGTCGCGAAAAGGTCATGTCCGGCGTCCGCAAGGCCTGTCAGGGGCGACCTGTGACCGAGGCCGATCTGGCGCTGCTGGCGCAGGCGGTCGAAGAGTCCGTGCGGCAGACCGGGTCGTCCCAGGTCGACACCAACGAGATCGGGCTGGCGATCCTCGGCCCGCTCCGCGAGCTCGACGAGGTCGCCTACCTGCGGTTCGCGAGCGTTTATCAGGCGTTCGACTCTCTCGAGGACTTCGACAGCGCTATCGCGCAGCTGCGCGCCGACCACGACCACTAGCCCGACCGAGATGTATCCCCTCCTCTTCCGCGTCGTGCTCTCGCGCCTGGATCCCGAGACGGCCCACCACGCGGCGATGTCGGTGATCCGGCTGCTCGGCACCCCGCCGCTCTCTTGGATCGCACGCGCGCTCACCCGCCCGCGCCCGCAGATGCGCACGCGGGTGCTCGGGCGGGACTTCGACTCGCCGTTCGGGGTGGCCGCGGGCTTCGACAAGAACGTCACCGGCGTCCGGGGACTCTACGCGCTGGGCTTCGGTCACGTCGAAGTCGGGACGATCACCGCGATCCCGCAGGATGGAAACCCACGACCGCGGCTGTTCCGGCTCATCCCGGATCGTGCGGTCATCAACCGCATGGGCTTCAACAATCGGGGAGCGGATGCGGCGGCCCGCCGCCTCACGCGGCTCCGCCGCCGGGGCCCCCGCCCGGTGATCGGGGTCAACATCGGCAAGAGCCGCGTCGTGGACGTGGCCGATGCGACCGCCGACTACGTGTACAGCGCGCACCTACTCGCTCCACTCGCCGACTATCTCGTCGTCAACGTGTCGTCGCCGAACACGCCCGGACTGCGTGGACTGCAGGAGGTGGAGACCCTCGAACCGCTGCTGGTGGCGGTGCGCGATGCGGCCGGAACCACACCCCTGCTCGTCAAGATCGCGCCGGATCTGCCGGACCCACAGATCGAGGCCGTCGCCCGGCTGGCGGTGCGGCTCGGGTTGGCCGGCCTGATCGCGACGAACACCACGATCGCGCGGGAGGATCTGCACACCGCACCCTCGGTGGTCGCGGCCGCAGGCGACGGCGGGTTGTCGGGCGCACCGCTGAAGGCACGCGCCCTGCACGTGCTGCGCATCGTACGCGCGTGCGTCCCCGACTCGTTCTGCGTCATCTCCGCCGGTGGGGTCGAGACCCCGGCCGACATGCAAGAGCGCAGGGACGCCGGTGCCGATCTCGTGCAGGGCTACACCGCGTTCCTCTATCGCGGTCCGCTGTGGGCACGACAGCTCAACCGGCGGCGACCTGTCAGCTGAGCTTCGTGCCCCGCTTGACCTGAGGTTTGGGCAGGCGCAGGAAGCGCATCTGGATCTGCCGCATCGCGGCATACCACCCGAGGCCCTTCTCGACGCGATCCTCACCGAAGGTGCGGCGTGCCGCACGCTTGACGAGCACCGACGTGAGCACCATCTCGACGATCACCAGGAAGATCACACCCCACAGGGCGAGGAACGAGTAGGTGACCAGCCACCCGCTGTTGGGCAGCAGGCCGATGACGATGACGACCAGCATCAGTGGCATCACCCATTCGCTGAGACTCCAGCGAGCATCGGTCCAGTCGCGGACGAAACGACGCTGCGGTCCCTTGTCGCGCGGAGTCAGGTAACGCTCGTCGCCGGCGGCCATGCCGACGCGCGCCTTCTCACGCTTCTCGGCCAGCTCCGCACGTGCGCGAGCCTTCGCCTCCTTGGTGTTGGCGACCAACGGGCGCTTGCGTGCGGCCTCCTGCTCGGCGCGGGAGGGCGTGGGCCGCCCCTTACCGGCGCCCGGCGTCGCGCTCTGCTCGTCGTTGGGAGCGGATGCGGGTGGGGTCTTGGACACGGTGAATCCTTGGTATCGACGTCGCGGGGCACCTTAAGATTACCCGCATGAAATCACAGACCCCTCAGCGCGAGTCCGCCGTCCGCGAAGCAGCGGCCGGAGGCATCCCGAGCGCGCTCGCCGATCTCGGCCGGCTCGTGCGCATCCCCTCCATCGCCTGGCCCGCCTTCGACCAGCAGCAGGTGGTGCGCAGCGCGGATGCTGTCGCCGAGCTGGTCACCGCCACGGGCCTGTTCGACCGCGTCGAGGTCAAGCGTGCCGCGATCCCGGGCACGGAGGAACAGGGCCAGCCCGCCGTGCTCGCGGTCCGCGCAGCACGCAACGGGCGGCCGACCGTGCTCCTCTATGCGCATCATGACGTCCAGCCGCCCGGCGACGAGGCGCTGTGGGACTCCTCGCCATTCGAGCCCACGGTGCGCGACGGTCGACTGTACGGCCGTGGAGCCGCGGACGACAAGGCCGGGATCATGACGCACATCGCCGCCCTGCGCGCAGTGAAGGATGCGTACGGCGATGACCTGGACCTCGGCGTGGCGATGTTCATCGAGGGCGAGGAGGAATTCGGCTCGCGCTCGTTCGGACAGTTCCTCTCCGACAACGCCGATGCGCTGCGTTCGGACGTGATCGTCGTCGCGGACTCGGGGAACTGGGACGAGACGACGCCCGCACTGACGGTGTCGCTGCGCGGCAACGCCCGGTTCACACTGCGCGTGCGCACGCTCGAGCATGCGTCGCACTCCGGCATGGCCGGGGGAGCGGTGCCGGACGCGATGCTCGCCGCCGTGAAGCTGCTGGCGACCCTGTGGGACGACGAGGGATCGGTTGCCGTGGTAGGGCTCCACCGACACGACGCTCCCACGCCCGCCGACAGCGAAGACGCACTGCGCGCGGAGACGGGGCTGCTGCCCGGCGTCTCGCCGATCGGCACCGGAAGCGTCTTCAGCCGCCTCTGGTACCAGCCGTCGATCACCGTCACCGGCCTCGACGCGACCAGCGTCGCCGCCGCGTCGAACACACTCCTGCCGGAGGTGAGCGTCGTCGTCAGCGCACGTGTCGCGCCGGGGCAGGCGGCGACCGATGCCTATGAGGCGATCGCGGCGCACCTGCGTGCGCACGCGCCCTTCGGTGCCGAGCTCGAGTTCACGGATGTCGACTGCGGCGACGCCTTCTTGGTCGACACGGCGGGATGGGCCGCGGAGTTGGCGCGGGACGCCATGCGGGATGGCTTCGGTGTCGCTCCCGTCGATGCCGGCGTCGGAGGATCGATCCCGTTCATCGCCGACTTGGTGCGCGAGTTCCCCGACGCGCAGATCCTCGTCACCGGCGTCGAGGACCCGCACTCGCGGGCGCACAGCCCGAACGAGTCGCTGCACCTGGACACCTTCCGGCACGCTGTGCTCACCGAGGCGCTGCTGCTGTCGAGATTGAACGAGCGGACACGGGCCTCGGGAGAGCCGTCGCGGTAGACTCGGGGGAGCAGCCGCTCCGCGGCAGTCCCTAAAGGAGAAGACATGACAGACACCGCTTTGTCGCCCGACACCGCCGCTCGCGCGCACGGAGTCGCCCTCACCGATGATGCCGCCGAGAAGGTTAAGAATCTGCTTCAGCAGGAGGGCCGCGACGATCTCCGACTGCGTGTGGCCGTACAGCCGGGCGGTTGCTCCGGCCTGATCTACCAGCTGTACTTCGATGAGCGCCTTCTCGACGGTGACAAGACCGTCGATTTCGACGGGGTCGAGGTGGTCGTCGACGACATGAGCATCCCGTACCTCGATGGTGCGAACATCGACTTCAAGGACACGATCTCCGAGCAGGGGTTCACGATCGACAACCCGAACGCCGGCGGCAGCTGCGCGTGCGGTGACAGCTTCCACTGAGCCAGACCCGTGATTCCACCCGGTCAGCCGGGGGAATCGTCGCGACCGGCTGGGTGGTTGACCTGAATCACCCGTGAGCTTGCTCTAGACTGGCTGCAGTCACGTTCTCGTTCCGGAAAGGTGTGCTGTGCACTCGAAACGCCATCTCCGCTGGGCCGTGATCCCCGTCGGGATCGCGGTGGTGGTCGCTCTTGCCGGCTGCACCTCGACGCAGCTCCACGGATTCATGCCGGGCTTCACTGAAGACGGCCTGCCTGCCACCGACCGCACGGAGATGATCGCCAGTCTGTGGACGACCTCGTGGATCGTTCTTCTCGGCGTCGGCGTCCTCACATGGGGGCTCATGCTGTGGGCGATCATCGTCTACCGCCGCCGCAAGGGACAGACCGGACTACCCGTCCAGCTGCGCTACAACATGCCGATCGAGATCTTCTACACGGTCGTGCCCGTCGTGCTCATACTGGGCTTCTTCGCGTTCACGGCGCGCGACCAGACGATCCTCGAGACGCAGACCGAAGATCCCGAGGTCTCGGTCGTCGCGTACGGCAAGCAGTGGTCGTGGGACTTCCAGTACAACGCTGACGAAGAGGACTACTCCGACGCCGTCTGGTCCATGGGCATCCAGGGCCAGGTCGACAACCGCACCGGCGACGTCGACCAGGACGCGCTGCCTACGCTCTATCTCCCGGTCGACCAGACGGTGCGCATCGACCTGCGGTCGCGCGACGTCGTCCACTCCTTCTGGATCATCGACTTCCTCTACAAGAAGGACATGTACATCGGCAAGGACAACTCGTGGTCCTTCACGCCGACGCGCGAAGGCACCTACGCGGGCAAGTGCGCCGAACTGTGCGGCGAGTACCACTCCGAGATGCTCTTCAACGTGAAGGTCGTCAGCGAGGCGGAGTACGAGGCCTACCTGCAGTCGCTGCGCGCCGCCGGTCAGACCGGTGCCATCGATGATGCCTACAGTCGCCTGAACAACTTCCCGGGTACGGGCGCTCCTGACAACGGGGAAGGAAACTGAGCATGACGACGACCCTCCCGCCGCAGTCCGATCAGGCGCACGACCGACCGACCACGCTCCCGCCCCGCCAGGCCGCACTGCTCAGCGCATCGCGCACCGAGCAGAAGGGCAACATCGTCGTCAAGTGGATGACCTCCACCGACCACAAGACGATCGGGTACATGTACCTGATCACGTCGGTGCTGTTCTTCATGCTGGGCGGCGTCATGGCGCTGATCATCCGCGCGGAACTGTTCGAGCCCGGCATGCAGATCGTGCCGACCAAGGAGCAGTACAACCAGCTGTTCACGATGCACGGCACGATCATGCTGCTGATGTTCGCGACGCCCCTCTTCGCCGGCTTCGCCAACGTCATCATGCCGCTGCAGATCGGGGCGCCCGATGTCGCCTTCCCGCGCCTGAACGCCTTTGCGTTCTGGCTGTTCGGCATCGGCTCGACGATTGCGGTCGCCGGCTTTCTCACGCCGCAGGGCGCGGCATCCTTCGGTTGGTTCGCCTATCAGCCACTCGCCGGAGCGACCTTCTCTCCCGGCGTCGGAGGAAATCTCTGGATGCTGGGGCTCGGCCTGAGCGGCTTCGGCACAATCCTCGGCGCGGTGAACTTCATCACGACGATCGTCACGATGCGCGCTCCCGGCATGACGATGTGGCGCATGTCGATCTTCTCCTGGAACACACTGATCACCAGCATCCTCGTGATCATGGTCTTCCCGGTTCTCGCCGCCGCGATTTTCGCCGCCGCGGCAGATCGTGTGCTCGGCGCGCATATCTTTGATCCCGCCAACGGCGGCGTGCTGCTGTGGCAGCACCTCTTCTGGTTCTTCGGTCACCCAGAGGTCTACATCATCGCGTTGCCGTTCTTCGGCATCGTCTCGGAGGTCTTCCCCGTCTTCAGCCGCAAACCGATCTTCGGCTACAAGACGCTCGTCTATGCGACGATCTCCATCGCCGCGCTGTCTGTGTCGGTGTGGGCGCACCACATGTACTCAACCGGTGCCGTGCTGCTGCCGTTCTTCTCGTTGATGACGATGCTCATCGCCGTGCCCACGGGCGTGAAGATCTTCAACTGGATCGGCACGATGTGGCGTGGGTCGATCACGTTCGAGACGCCCATGGTGTTCGCACTCGGCTTCCTCGTGTCGTTCGTGTTCGGGGGTCTGACCGGTGTGATCCTCGCATCGCCGCCGCTGGACTTCCAGGTCACCGACTCGTACTTCGTGGTCGCGCACTTCCACTACGTGGTGTTCGGCACCGTCGTGTTCGCAATGTTCGCCGGCTTCTACTTCTGGTGGCCGAAGTGGACGGGGCGCATGCTCAACGAGCGGCTGGGGTACGTGCACTTCTGGATGCTGTTCATCGGCTTCCATATGACGTTCCTCATCCAGCACTGGCTGGGCGTCGACGGAATGGTTCGCCGCTACGCGGACTACGCCGAATCCGACGGCTGGACGTGGGAGAACCAGATCTCCACGTACGGTGCGATCCTTCTTGGCGCCTCGATGATCCCGTTCCTGTTCAACGTGTGGATCACGGCGCGCAAGGCTCCCAAGGTGACGGTGAACGATCCCTGGGGCTACGGCGCATCGCTCGAGTGGGCAACGAGCTGTCCTCCGCCGCGTCACAACTTCACCTCGATCCCGCGCATCCGCAGCGAGCGTCCCGCGTTCGACATCAATCACCCCGAGGCGAGCGTCCCGGTCGGCGGGGGTCATGTCAAGGATGCGCCGGGCGCCCCGGCCGTCGACGTCGCCGACGGAGAGGTCAAGTAACGTGCGTACGAACATCGTCGTCTGGTGGGTGCTCACCGTCTTCTTCCTCCTGATCGGTGGCGTCTACACGGCCTGGAACCTGGCGACCTACTGGGAGAGCAACGTCGTGCCCGGGGCCGACTGGTGGACGATCACCACGGTTTCCATCGAATGGGTGGGCACGGTCACACTCTTCTTCATCGCCTTCATGGCTGCGCTGATTGCCTTCTACCTTCAGCGGGTGCACAAGGCCCAACGCGGAGACCTCCCCGAGGACGTGCTGACGGCCGTCGTGGACGACGGTGACCCCGAGCAGGGCCATTTCAGCCCCTGGTCGTGGTGGCCGGTCGTCTTGGCTTCGGCTGCCGGGATCCTCGTTCTGGGGCTCGCGATCGGCACCTGGCTTCTGCCGATCGGCGTCGCAGTCGTGGCTGTCGCCATCATCGGCTGGGTCTACGAGTATTACCGCGGGTACTTCGCACGCTAGGCACCCCTCGGTACTGTCGACCGCGGTTTTGCGGAGATCCCTGCCCAAACAGTCTCTTCGGACATCTGGTGGGTTGAGGGTGTCCGCAGAGACGTTCGTGGAGCTGGTTCCGTCGCTGGTCGTGCCGCGCGGATCGATCACGAAGCGTGCGGTCGCGTGAGCGAACGGATAACCGCGACGCGAGCATGCCACTGTCCGACGTCTCGCCCGGCAACTCGGTACATCGTGGAAGACGGCGTGACGCGCCGTCGACCCCGAACTTGTCAAGCTCGCGGCGGGTGAGTCGCGGGTGCCAGATGGTCTGTGTGAGGGGTGAGATCCACCACCAAGGAGAACCTTACGGAGACCATGGCTATCAGTCCGCGGGCTGGAGAGCGAGCTGACCGAGCATGTCGGCTACGAGCGCGGCGATGCGGAAGCGTCGCTGTCCCGTACTCGTGCAACGGCATGTCCGTCGAGGGGCCCGACTGGGTGCCTTCGTCGATCTTGGCACGCTACACCCAGCCGCGCAGCGTGTCGACAGGAATGCCGAGCTGCCCGACTCGCGTGCAGACACCGTGCCGCCCACCCGACTCATCACGAACGTCCAGAACCATCCAGATCGCATGCTCCTTCAACGCAAC
This sequence comes from Microbacterium sp., assembly GCF_047971895.1. Lineage (GTDB taxonomy): Bacteria > Actinomycetota > Actinomycetes > Actinomycetales > Microbacteriaceae > Microbacterium. The sequence goes on along the minus strand of NZ_JBKEAF010000009.1, from coordinate 37,569 downwards.
GGGATACTTCCTCAGCTCCGGCACGACCCCTCATGCTTCCGGGATGATCAGAGCCCCCGTCAAACCAAGGGCGAGACGTCGCCGAGCGTACTTCCCCTTGCGGCGTTCCACTTGCCGCGTTCTGTGGGTCCCGCCCGCGGAACGCGGCAAGCGAGACAACGCCGGAGAGCACGCCACGCACTCGCGGACTCCGCTAACGGACTCCCCGACGCGGGAAACGGCGAGTCGCACCCTCTGAGAACAGAAGATGCGACTCGCCGCGGTGAGGCGCCCGGAACTACTGGTCGCGGTCCTTGTCCTTGTTGCGCGGAGGCTTCGTCTCGGGCTCGGTCTCGGAGGTGATCAGATGCGATGGCTTCACGGCCGTCTCGGAGCGGAACTCCGGATCGAGCGGATCCAGCGGGGCATCGGGGAAGCCCGCCCGAGCGTGTGCGCCCTGGATCTCGACCTCTTCTTCGTGCTGGATGTGCTCGAGTGTGTGCTGCTGGTGCGACAGCGCCTCGTCGAGCTCCGCCTGTGTGACGGGGATCAGTCGGTCCTCGAAGAACCACCGCGACATCCCGGCGCGCACGTTCTGCCAGAAGCCGATGCGGCCCTGGGCGTTCGGCCGCACAGTGAGCGGAGCGTAGGTCTCGTAGCCCACGAGCTTGTAGCGCTCATACTCGTCCACCGGCTGATGCACTTCGATGTATTCACCGCCGGGAAGCCGCACGATGCGCCCGGACTCGTATCCGTGCAGGGCGATCTCGCGGTCCTTCTTCTGCAGCGCGATGCAGACGCGCTTGGTGACGAAGTACGCGACGATCGGTCCGAGGATGAGCAGAGCCTGCAGGGAATGGATGACCCCTTCCATCGTCAGACGGAAGTGCGTTGCCATGATGTCGGACGAGGCAGCCGCCCACAACACGGCGTAGAACACGACACCGGCGGCGCCGATCGCAGTGCGTGTTGCAGCGTTGCGCGGTCGCTGGGCGATGTGGTGCTCCCGCTTGTCTCCGGTGATCCACGCCTCGATGAAGGGGTAGATGAGCACGAGAACGATGAACAGTCCGAGGACGAGCATCGGCAGGATGATGTTCCACGACCAGGTGTGTTCGAGCCACACGAACTCAAGATGCGGCGGCACAAGGCGCAGGGCGCCGTCTGCGAACCCGATGTACCAGTCCGGCTGTGTCCCGGCAGACACGGGGGACGGGTCGTAGGGGCCGTAGCTCCAGATCCCGTTGATCTGGAACACCGAGGCGATCAGCACGATCACACCGAAGGTGATGAAGAAGAACCCGCCCATCTTGGACATGTACACCGGCATCATCGGATAGCCGACGACATTCTCGTTCGTGCGTGCGGGGCCGGCGAACTGCGTGTGCTTGTTGATCACCATCAGCATGAGGTGCAGCAGCAGCAGCGCGACGAGGATGGCGGGCAGCAGCAGGATGTGCAGGGTGTAGAGGCGTCCGACGATCTGGTCTCCCGGGAACTCACCGCCGAACATCAGGAACGAGGTCCAGGTGCCGATGACCGGTAGACCCTTGATCATGCCATCGATGATGCGCAGACCGTTTCCGGAGAGCAGGTCGTCCGGCAGGGAGTAGCCGGTGAAGCCCTCGGCCATCGCGAGGATGAAGAGGATGAATCCGATGACCCAGTTCAGCTCACGCGGCTTGCGGAACGCCCCGGTGAAGAAGACACGCAGCATGTGCACGCCGATGCCTGCGACGAACACGAGTGCGGCCCAGTGGTGGATCTGACGCACCAGCAGGCCGCCGCGGATATCGAACGAGATCCGCAACGTCGAGTCGAGGGCGGCCGACATTGCGACGCCCCTCATCGGCTCGTAGCTGCCCGTGTAGTGCGTCTCGACCATGGAGGCCTGGAAGAAGAAGGTGAGGAACGTGCCGGACAGCAGCACGACCACGAAGCTCCACAACGCGATCTCGCCCAGCATGAATGACCAGTGGTCGGGGAAGATCTTGCGGCCGAGCTCCTTCACGAATCCCGACAGGCTGGTGCGTTCATCGATGTAGTTCGAGGCCCAGCCGACGAATCGGCCGCCAAGCGGCTTGTCTCGCGTGTCAGTCGTCGACTCGCGCTCCTCGGTGACGGTGGCGGTACTCAATGACGCTCCCAGAAGCTCGGGCCGACGGGTTCGTGGAAGTCATCCTGGGCGATGAGATACCCCTCGTCATCGACGGTGATCGGAAGTTGGGGCAGCGGACGCGCTGCAGGGCCGAAGATGACGGCGGCTCCGTTGGCGACATCGAACTGCGACTGGTGGCACGGACAGAGCAGGTGGTGGGTCTGCTGCTCGTACAGGGCGACAGGGCAGCCGACGTGGGTGCAGACCTTCGAGTACGCCACGATGCCGTCATACGTCCAGTCGAGCCGGTTGGTTTCGGCGCTGAGCTGCTCGGGACGAAGGCGCACCAGCAGAACGATTGCCTTCGCCTTCTTGTCGAGGTAGCCGTCCTGGTGGCTGATCTCAGGGAGCGGTTCAGGAATGATCTGGAACGCAGAACCGAGGGTCACGTCCGAAGCCTTGATGGGCCGCCCCGTCGGGTCGTGCGCGAGGCGCATCCCCTTCTCCCACATCGTGTGGCTCAGCAGTGCCACCGGATCGCCTGCCTCTGGGTCGCTCGGCGTGCTCTGCGGTGCAAGACCGCGGAACAGCACGATTCCGGGCAGGATCGATGCGATGAGTGCGGCGAAGAGGGATCCGCGGATCATGCCGCGACGGCCGAAGCCCGATTCCTCGTTCGCATCGGCGAATGCCTGGACCGCCGCAGCTCGCGTGGAGTCCAGGCCGCGCGTGGGGTGCCGGTACTCGACGAACTCCTTGTCGCTCATGATGGCCTTGGACCAGTGGATGGCCCCGACCCCGATCGCGAGCAGAGCGAGGGCGATGCCCAGCCCGATGAACATGTTGTTCGCGTAGATGCTCGAGACCTGACCGTCTTCGATCGGGAAGAGCATGTACGCCGCAATGGCCCAGATGCTGCCCGCGAGGGACACGTAGAACAGCGTGTACACCGTGCGGACGGCGGACCTCATCTTGCCGGGGTCCTTGTCGGTGACCCGTTCGCGGTGCGGCGGCAGGCCAGGCACCTCCACCGGGTCCTGAACGGCCACCGCGAGTCCCGGCGACGGCACGTGTGACCTGTCGTCGCCGTGCGCCTCTACCTCGTGTGCCATTGTGCTCCTCGTGCGTTCCGTTCTGTGAGATCGTCGTGCTGTGCTGGGATCAGTTCGACTTCGCGGTGATCCATACGGTGATGGCGATCAGCCCGCCGATGCCGAAGATCCAGATGAACAGACCTTCGGATACCGGGCCCAGCCCGCCCAAAGTGAATCCTCCGGGCGCGGGGTTGCTCTGCAGCCACAGCAGAGACGAGATGATGTCGCGCTTGTCCTCGGTGGTGAGGTTCAGGTCGCTGAACACCGGCATGTTCTGCGGTCCGGTCACCATCGCGGCGTACATGTTGAGCGCCGTGGTGTCGTGCAGCGCGGGAGCCCACTTGCCCTCGGTCAGCGCGCCACCGGCAGCGGCGACGTTGTGGCACATCGCGCAGTTGATGCGGAACAGTTCTGCACCCTGCGCGACATCGCCCTCGCCGTCCAGCACATCGTCGGCGGGATAGCTGGGACCGGGGGCGATCGACTGCACGTACGCGCCCATCGCAGCCGTCTCGGCCTCGGTGAACTGCGCGGGTTTCTGCGGCGCCTGCGGTCCCTGCATCTGCAGCGGCATGCGCCCTGTCGACACCTGGAAGTAGACAGCCAGTTCTCCGGCACCGTACAGCGACGGCCCGTTCTGCGTCCCCTGCAGGTCCATGCCGTGGCAGGTCGCGCAGTTGGCCTGGAACAGCTTCTTGCCGTCCTCGACGGTCAGCCCGCTGCTCACGTCCGCCGTCGCGGCGGTGGATGCGATGGCCGCCGACGCGCCGGCGTAGGCCCCGCCGGTGATGAGCAGACCGATGCCGATCAGCGCAGCGGCTGCCCACGGGCTGCGGCGCCCGGTCGAGCGATGCTTCTTCTCTCGTGCCATGTCGGGAATGTGCTCCGCTCTCACTTCAGGAAGTAGATGACCGCGAACAGCGCGATCCACACGACGTCAACGAAGTGCCAGTAGTACGAGACGACGATCGCGGTCGTCTCCTCCTTGGCACCGAAGTTCTTCACCGCGTAGGCGCGGCCGATGACCAGCAGGAAGGCGATGAGCCCGCCGGTCACGTGCAGTGCGTGGAAGCCGGTGGTCAGGTAGAAGGCCGACGCGTAGGCATCCGCGGTGATCGGCATGCCCTCCATCACCAGCTGTGCGTACTCCCACACCTGGCCGGTGACGAAGATGGCGCCGAGGGCGAAGGTGAGGAAGAACCACTCGACCATGCCCCAGCGGTACTTCGGCGTGCGCGTCGTGTACGGCTGCAGGCGCTCAGCGGCGAAGACGCCGGCCTGGCATGTGAAGGACGAGGCGATGAGGATCAGCGTGTTCACGAGCGCGTAGGGCACGTTCAGCATGTCGGTGCGATATTCCCAGAGCTCGGGAGACGTGCTCCGGAGCGTGAAATAGATCGCGAAAAGACCGGCGAAGAACATGACCTCGCTGCCGAGCCACACGATCGTCCCGACCGCGACGGGATCGGGACGCTTGATGCCTCTTGGCACGGGGGCAAAGGTAGCTGGGGTTGTCACGCTCCCTATTATGGCCGATTTCGCGCGTCGATTTTCGCAGGCGTGCCCTCGATTCGTCCACGCGGCGACTTAGGACTGCCTAAGAGATGACCGAGAAGTCGCCGAAAGCGCCACTAGGATCGCAGATATGGCGGAGCGCGTTTCCTGGGCCGATCTGATCTCCACGCTGCTGGAGGGCCGCGATCTCAGCGTCTGGGAGTCGACGTGGGCGATGCGTCAGATCATGCGCGGTGAGGCGACGCCGTCGCAGCTGGCCGGAGTCCTCGTCGCCCTGCGCGCCAAGGGAGAGACCGTCGACGAGATCGTGGGGTTCCGCGACGCGATCCTCGAGGCGGCGCTTCCGCTGCCCGTCGACCCGAACGTCCTCGACATCGTCGGCACCGGCGGAGACCAGTACGGGACTGTCAACGTGTCGACCATGTCGGCGATCGTCGCAGCGGCTGCGGGTGTGCCGGTCGTCAAGCACGGCAACCGGGCTGCGAGCTCCTCGTCGGGCGCGTCGGACGTGCTCGCCGCGCTCGGGCTCGACCTCACCCTCTCTCCCGAACAGGTGGCCGTCGTGCTCGAGCGTGCCGGGATCACGTTCGCGTTCGCCTCCGCCTTTCACCCCGGCTTCCGGCACGCCGGGCCGACGCGGTCCGAGCTCGGGGTGCCGACGGTGTTCAACTTCCTCGGCCCGCTGTGCAATCCGGCGCGCGCCGAGGCGAACGCGGTCGGCGTGGCCCACCTCGATCGTGTGCCGTTGATCACCGGCGTGTTCCGGACCCGGGGCGCTACGGCGCTGGTGTTCCGCGGCGACGACGGCCTCGATGAGCTCACCACGACCGGGCACAGCCGGCTCTGGGAGGTCAGCCTCGGCGACATCCACGAGCACGATCTCGATCCGCGAGACCTGGGCATTCCCCTCGCCGACATCGACGACCTGCTCGGAGGCGAGCCCGCATACAACGCCCAGGTGGTGCGCCGGGTGCTCGCCGGGGAGCAGGGGCCGGTGCGCGACATCGTCCTGTTGAACACCGCCGCCGGGATCGTCGCGTTCCGTCTCTCGCAGGACCCGGCGCAGGTGGGTCGCCCGATCCTGGAGCGTCTGGCCGAGGCGAAGGATGCCGCTGCCGCGGCGATCGACGACGGGTCGGCACTGCGCACGCTCGATCTGTGGGTGGCTGTGACCCGCGAGCTGTCGTCAGGGTGACACCGAGGCGCATCCGCTCGGGATGCATCGGAGGGGCGAGAGGTGCACGACGACATGCCGACGGACTCCGTGGCCGTAGCGATGACAGAGTAACCTGGCCCGCAGTCTGGGCGCTGAAGCGCCTGGCGAGCGCCCCGGTCGTGCTCAGAGCCTCGAGCTCGTCTCATCGGCGGATGCGGCCAGAGCGGCCGCCGTTCGCCGGGCGGTCGTGCCCAGCCCGTGCTCGACCGCGAGGTGTGCGAGCGCGGTCTGTTGTGCATCGTCCAGCGGGCGCAGGGCCGCGTCGAAGGCCGGCAGCGGAAGGTCGCGCACGACCTCGACGACCGTTGGCGCGACCTCCAGGAAGTCGGCCGCGGCGGTGAGCTTCGCCCGCTGCCCGGGAGTCATCGACGCCGCAGGGTCGGTGGCAGCGGCCCGGATGCCGGCCAGGTCGCCGAAGCGATCCAGCAGCTGTGCCGCCGACTTCTCGCCGATGCCCGGGACGCCGGGCAGTCCATCCGACGGGTCCCCGCGCATCACCGCCATGTCGGCGTACTGGGCGGCGTGCACGCCGTACTTGGCGAACACGACCGTGTCATCGAAGACCTCGAGGCGCGCCATTCCCCGGCCCGTGTAGATCACGCGTACCCGGCGGGCGTCGTCGACGACCTGGAAGAGGTCGCGATCGCCGGTCACGACGTCGACGGGCATGTCAGCGGTGGCGGCCAGCGTGCCGATCACGTCGTCCGCCTCGTGCCCAGGAGCGCCCACCACGGCGACGCCGACTGCCGCCAGGACCTCGCGGATGATCGGCACCTGCATCTCGAGCGCATCCGGGACGATCTCGACGTCGGGGGCCCCGGCGACCTCGTCCGCCACGCGATGCGCCTTGTAGCCGGGAACGAGGTCGACGCGCCACTGCGGACGCCAGTCGTCGTCCCAGCACGCGACCAGGTGCGTCGGGCGGAACTCGGTGACGAGCCGGGTGACGATGTCGAGCAGTCCGCGCACGGCGTTCACGGGCGTCCCGTCCGGGGCGCGCACCGTGTCGGGCACGCCGTAGAACGCGCGGAAGTACAGAGAGGCGGTGTCGAGCAGCATGAGTCGGGCCACGCGGTCATCCTTGCACGGCGGACTGACGGAGTTGATCCTCTCGACGCACTGAACGAGATCGCCTTTCTGCTCGAGCGCGAGCGCTCGTCGCGCTGCAGATCGAAGGCGTTCCGCATGGCGGCGGCGTGGTCGCGGGACGCACTCCGGAGGAGCTGGCGGATGCCGCGGCGCTCCAGCGTCAGCAGGGTATCGGCGCGCCGACGTTCCGGGTGATCCGGGAGGCCCTGGACGGCCCGGTGCCCGAGTCAGACGTTCTGGTCGACGGCGCGCATGAGCGCTGCGGCGCAGAACCCGCACACGGATGTGCTCGGGCATCGCACCGGTCGCCTCATCGAAGGGGCGCGGGGCACGCGACTGCCGTCCTCGTTCGCGGTGGAAGAGGTGCTCACCGCGTGTGCCGAGCGCGCTGAGCGCTGCGGCGGCCGCCTCGCGCGGCGTGCGGTCGAGCAGGGTGGCAGGCCACGCGAGATCCCAGCCCGTGTGGCTCCGGGTGGCACGCAGCCAGCAGCAGGATGACCACGCCCATCGCCGTGAACACAGCGCAGATGACCGGCATGACGACCAGACGACGACGCGGGGTGATGATCGAGACCGGGGGAGCGCTCGCTGTTAAAGCGTAGGCGCAGTTCTGATATTGTGGAGTGTCACTCGTGTGGCGTCATCGCCATGCGTTCACGACTCTGCATCATACAATCCACCTCGCACGGGATGCTTCGGCACGCCCGTGCCCGACACCCCCGAATCCAAGGACAACCCACTACATGACTACCGCAACGACCGCCCCGGCCACCAAGCAGGTCGCCGTCGACGACATCGGATCTGCTGAAGACTTCCTGGCCGCGGTCGAACTGACCATCAAGTCGTTCAACGACGGCGACATCATCGAGGGGACGATCGTCAAGATCGACCGCGACGAGGTCCTGCTCGACGTCGGCTTCAAGACCGAGGGCGTCATCCCCTCGCGCGAGCTCTCCATCAAGCACGACGTCGACCCGAACGAGGTCGTCGTGGTCGGGGACCACGTCGAAGCCCTTGTGCTCCAGAAGGAGGACAAGGAAGGCCGCCTCATCCTTTCGAAGAAGCGTGCGCAGTACGAGCGCGCGTGGGGCGACGTGGAGAAGATCAAAGAAGAGGACGGTGTCGTCACCGGCCAGGTCATCGAGGTCGTCAAGGGCGGTCTCATCGTCGACATCGGCCTGCGCGGCTTCCTGCCGGCATCTCTCATCGAGCTGCGCCGCGTGCGCGATCTGACGCCGTACCTCGGGCAGGAGATCGAGGCGAAGATCCTCGAGCTCGACAAGAACCGAAACAACGTCGTGCTCTCGCGTCGCGCTCTGCTGGAGCAGACGCAGTCCGAGTCGCGCTCGAACTTCCTGAACAACCTGCACAAGGGTCAGGTCCGCAAGGGCGTCGTGTCGTCGATCGTCAACTTCGGTGCGTTCGTCGACCTCGGCGGCGTGGATGGCCTCGTGCACGTCTCCGAGCTGTCGTGGAAGCACATCGAGCACGCCAGCGAGGTCGTCGAGGTGGGCCAGGAGGTCACCGTCGAGATCCTCGAGGTCGATCTCGACCGCGAGCGCGTCTCGCTGTCGCTGAAGGCGACGCAGGAGGACCCGTGGCAGGTCTTCGCCCGCACGCACGCCATCGGACAGGTCACGCCGGGCAAGGTCACCCAGCTCGTTCCGTTCGGTGCGTTCGTGCGCGTCGCGGACGGCATCGAAGGCCTCGTGCACATCTCCGAACTGTCGGGCACGCACGTCGAGCTCGCCGAGCAGGTCGTGTCGGTCGGCGAAGAGGTCTTCGTCAAGGTCATCGACATCGACCTCGAGCGCCGTCGCATCTCGCTGTCGCTCAAGCAGGCCAACGAGTCGGTCGACCCTTACGGCACCGAGTTCGACCCCGCGCTGTACGGCATGACCACCGAGTACGACGAGAACGGCGAGTACAAGTACCCCGAGGGCTTCGACCCGGAGACCAACCAGTGGTTGGAAGGCTTCGACGAGCAGCGCGAGAAGTGGGAGCAGGAGTACGCCGCCGCTCAGGCGCGCTGGGAGGCCCACAAGGAACTGGTCGCGAAGAACATCGAGGCGGAGGCCAACACCCCCGAGGGTGTGGAGTCGGCGCCGTCGTCGTTCACCGGCGACTCCGGCCGGGGCGGCGCCCTCGCCGACGACGAGGCGCTCGCAGCACTGCGTGAGAAGCTGTCCGGTCGCTGAGCGCGGTGCGTGACGAAGGGTCGGAGCCTGCGGTCTCCGACCCTTCGCCGTTCTTTGGCAGACTCTCTCCATGGCTCTCATCGCACTGACCGGCGGAATCGCGTCGGGCAAGTCCACGATCGCACGGCGACTGTCCGAGCACGGCGCCACTGTGATCGACGCCGATGCGCTGGTGCGCGAAGTGCAGCAGCCGGGCTCGCCCGTGCTGGCCGAGCTGGCCGCCGCGTTCGGCCGCGACATCCTCCGTGCCGACGGATCACTGGATCGTGCGGCGTTGGGGGCACGCGCATTCGGAGACCCCGAGCAGCTCGCACGGCTGAACGCGATCGTGCACCCCGCCGTGCGTGCGCTGTCTGCGCAGCGTTTGGCCGAGGCCCGGACGGCCGATCCCGCCGGCGTCGTCGTCTATGACGTGCCGCTGCTGGTCGAGGCCCGTGTCGACGACCCATGGGACCTCATCGTCGTCGCGCACGCGCCGGCCGGCGTGCGGCGCAGGCGACTCGTGGAGCTGCGCGCATTGACGGAAGAGGATGCCGCGGCACGCCTCGCATCGCAGGTGCCGGACGAGCGTCGACTCGCCGTGGCCGACGTCGTCATCGACACTTCGGGGGAGCTCGACGAGACCCTGCGCCAGGCTGACGATCTGTGGCGACGGCTCCCGGCGCTTCTGGCCGCGCCGCCTACGCTGGAGTGATGCAGACCACGAGATCGGTGCGGCCCTTCGAGGTCGTCAGCGAGTATGCGCCCAGCGGCGACCAGCCGCAGGCGATCGCCGAGCTCGCTGCACGTATCAACGCGGGCGAGACCGACGTCGTCCTCCTCGGCGCCACGGGCACCGGCAAATCGGCGACCACGGCGTGGCTCATCGAGCAGGTGCAGCGGCCGACCCTGGTGCTCGCGCACAACAAGACTCTCGCCGCGCAGCTGGCGAATGAGTTCCGCGACCTGATGCCGCACAACGCGGTCGAGTACTTCGTCAGCTACTACGACTACTACCAGCCTGAGGCCTACGTCCCCCAGACGGACACCTTCATAGAGAAGGACTCGTCGATCAACGCCGAGGTGGAGAGACTGCGGCATTCCACCACGAACTCGCTGCTCTCCCGCCGCGACGTCGTGGTGGTGAGCACGGTCTCGTGCATCTACGGCCTGGGTGCCCCCGAGGAGTACCTGCGCGCGATGGTGGCCCTGCAGGTGGGGGAGCGCTACGATCGCGACGCGCTTATCCGCCAGTTCATCGCGATGCAGTACAACCGCAACGACGTCGATTTCTCACGAGGCAACTTTCGCGTCCGCGGCGACACGATCGAGATCATCCCCGTCTACGAGGAATACGCGATCCGCATCGAGCTGTTCGGCGACGAGATCGAGGCGCTGTACATGCTGCATCCGCTCACCGGCGACGTGGTGCAGAAGCTGGACTCCGTGCCGATCTTCCCGGCCTCCCACTATGTGGCCGGGACCGACGTCATCCAGCGCGCCATCGGCACGATCGAGGACGAGCTGGCCGTGCGGCTGAAGGAGCTCGAGGGCCAGGGCAAGCTCCTGGAGGCGCAGCGGCTGCGCATGCGCACGTCGTTCGACCTCGAGATGCTGCAGCAGCTGGGCTTCTGCTCGGGCATCGAGAACTACTCGCGCCACCTCGACGGGCGCGAGTCGGGCGAGCCGCCGCATACGCTGCTCGACTTCTTCCCCGACGACTTCCTCATGGTCATAGACGAGTCGCACGTGACCGTCCCGCAGATCGGCGCGATGTACGAGGGGGATGCGTCGCGCAAGCGCACCCTCGTCGAGCACGGGTTCCGGCTGCCCAGCGCACTGGACAATCGGCCGTTGCGCTGGGACGAGTTCAAAGAGCGCATCGGGCAGACCGTGTACCTGTCGGCGACGCCCGGCCGCTACGAGATGGGCGTCGCCGACGGCGTCGTCGAGCAGATCATCCGTCCGACCGGCCTCGTGGACCCGAAGATCGTCGTCAAGCCCCCCAAGGGTCAGATCGACGACCTGCTCGAGGAGATCCGGGTGCGAGCCGCGCGCGACGAGCGGGTGTTGGTCACCACGCTGACCAAGAAGATGGCGGAGGAGCTCACCGACTTCCTCGGCGAGCACGGCGTGCGCGTGCGTTACCTGCACTCCGACGTCGACACGCTGCGGCGCGTCGAGCTGCTCACCGAGCTGCGCTCGGGCGTCTACGACGTGCTGGTGGGCATCAACCTGCTGCGCGAGGGCCTCGATCTGCCCGAGGTGTCGCTGGTGGCGATCCTCGACGCCGACAAAGAGGGATTCCTGCGCAGCGGCACGTCTCTGATCCAGACGATCGGGCGCGCGGCGCGCAACGTGTCGGGCGAGGTGCACATGTACGCCGACACGATCACCGACTCCATGCGCAGTGCCATCGACGAGACCGAGCGGCGCCGCGAGAAGCAGCTCGAGTACAACCGCGTCAACGGCATCGACCCGCAGCCGCTGCGTAAGCGCATCGCCGACATCACCGAGGTGCTCGCCCGGGAAGGCGCGGACACCGACCGCATGCTGAGCGGCAGTGCGCGACGCGGTCAGGGATCGCGGTCCGGCGCGTCCGGAAAGGGCAAGAGCCCGACCCCGCAGCTGCGGCGCGAGGGGATCGCGGCGGAGGGTGCGGCCCAGCTGGAGGCGACGATCAAAGACCTCTCGGATCAGATGCTGGCCGCCGCCGAGGAGCTGAAGTTCGAACTGGCCGCGCGCCTTCGCGACGAGGTGCAGGAGATGAAGCGCGACCTGCGGGCAATGGAGGTCGCCGGTCACGCGTGAGCCGATATGTCGCATCGCCCGCGGCATCCGGACGGCGCGTCGCTGTCCCCGCACCGAACCGGACGAAGCCGGTGTCGGTGGTCGCTCTTAGACTTGTCTGGTGCCCATCATCCCTGTCGCGACCGCCGGAAAACTCAGTGTCCGGGGCGCTCGCGTACACAACCTCAAGGACGTGGACCTCGACATCCCCCGCGACTCTCTCGTGGTGTTCACGGGACTGTCCGGCTCGGGCAAGTCGAGCCTGGCCTTCGACACGATCTTCGCGGAGGGCCAGCGCCGCTACGTCGAGTCGCTGAGCGCCTACGCGCGGCAGTTCCTCGGTCAGGTGGACCGCCCCGACGTGGACTTCATCGAGGGTCTGTCGCCGGCCGTCAGCATCGACCAGAAGTCCACGAACCGCAACCCGCGGTCCACCGTCGGCACGATCACCGAGATCCATGACTACATGCGTCTGCTGTGGGCACGCATCGGCATCCCGCACTGCCCCGAGTGCGGCGAGCGCATCCAGCGGCAGACCGTCCAGCAGATCGCCGACCAGCTCATGGAGCTTCCCGAACGCACGCGATACCAGATCGTCGCACCGGTGGTCACGCAGAAGAAGGGCGAGTTCGTCGACCTCTTCCGCGAGCTCGGGGCCAAGGGCTACTCGCGGGCGATCGTCGACGGCGAGCTCGTGCAGCTGTCCGACCCGCCCGCGCTGAAGAAGAGCTACAAGCACGACATCGCGGTGGTCGTCGACCGGCTGGCGGCCGGCCCCGACATCCTGTCCCGCGTCACCGACTCGGTCGAGACAGCGCTGGGACTGGCCGGCGGCATCGTGCAGGCGAACTTCGTCGACGAGGAGGGGGACGCCGCATGGCAGTCGTTCTCCGAGAAGCTGTCCTGTCCCAACGGACATCCGCTCCAGCTCAGCGAGATCGAGCCGCGCACGTTCTCCTTCAACGCGCCCTTCGGCGCGTGCCCCGTCTGCTCGGGGCTCGGCACCCGCATGTCGGTCGACGTCGAGCTGATGCTCGGTGACGAGGCACTGTCGATCCGCGAGGGCGTCCTCATCCCCTGGACGACGCAGGGGAAGGGGCTCTTCCAGTACTACGAGCGGCTGCTGGAGGGCCTCGCGGCCGACCTCGACTTCTCGCTGGACACCCCGTGGAAAGATCTGCCCGAGGCGGTGCGGGAGGCCGTGCTCCGCGGCGAGAACTACAAGGTCACGGTGCGGTGGAAGAACCGGTACGGCCGCGAGATGCGCTATGCCTCCGGCTTCGAGGGCGTCGTGCCGTATATCGAGCGGCAGTACCTCCAGGCCGAGTCCGACAACCAGCGACAGCGATGGTCGGAGTATCTGCGCGAGGTGCCCTGCCCGGCGTGCGACGGCGCGCGACTCAAGCCCGAGGTGCTGGCAGTGCTGGTGCACGGCCGCTCGATCGCCGACGCGTCGCGGATGAGCCTCGGCGAGGCGCAGCAGTTCTTCGCCGAGCTGGAGCTGACCGAGCGCGAGGCGCATATCGCCGCGGCGGTGCTGCGTGAGATCCGCGCGCGCCTCGACTTTCTCATCCAGGTGGGGCTCACCTACCTGAGCCTGGGGCGCGCGGCCGGTTCGCTCTCCGGCGGGGAGGCGCAGCGCATCCGGCTCGCGACGCAGATCGGATCAGGGCTGACGGGCGTGCTGTACGTCCTCGACGAGCCCTCCATCGGTCTCCACCAGCGCGACAATCGTCGTCTCATCGAGACGCTCCTGGCCCTCAAGAGCCTCGGGAACACGCTGATCGTCGTCGAACACGACGAAGAGACCGTGCACGCCGCCGACTGGATCGTCGACATCGGCCCGCGCGCGGGGCTCGAGGGTGGCACGGTCGTGCACTCCGGGCCGCTGGACGCCCTGCTCGCCGAACGCGCGTCGATCACCGGCGACTACCTCTCCGGCCGGCGCGAGATCCCCGTGCCGGCCGCACGCCGCCCTATCGACAAGAAGCGTCAGGTCACGGTGGTGGGTGCGCGCGAGAACAACCTCAAGGACGTCACCGTCGACTTCCCGCTCGGGGTGATGACCGCGGTGACCGGCGTCAGCGGCTCCGGCAAGTCGTCACTGGTCAACGGCATCCTGTACGAGGTGCTGGCCACCCGGCTCAATGGTGCGCGCCGTGTCGCCGGGAAGCACACGCGCGTCACCGGACTCGACAACCTCGACAAGGTCGTGCACGTCGACCAGGCGCCGATCGGACGCACGCCGCGCTCGAACCCGGCCACGTACACGGGTGTGTTCGACCGGATCCGATCGCTGTTCGCCGAGACCGCCGAGGCGAAGGTGCGCGGCTACCTCCCGGGCCGATTCAGCTTCAACGTCAAGGGCGGGCGCTGCGAAGCCTGCTCCGGGGACGGCACGATCAAGATCGAGATGAACTTCTTGCCCGACGTCTACGTCGACTGCGAGGTGTGCCACGGCAAGCGGTACAACCGCGACACCCTCGCCGTGCACTACAAGGGCAAGAACATCGCCGAGGTGCTCGAGCTGCCGATCACCGAGGCGGCGGAGTTCTTCGAGCCGATCCCCGCCATCCACCGCTACCTGCGCACCCTGGTCGATGTGGGACTGGGGTACGTGCGCCTCGGCCAGTCGGCGACCACGCTGTCCGGCGGCGAGGCGCAGCGGGTCAAGCTGGCCACCGAGCTGCAGCGTCGCTCGAACGGGCGCTCCATCTACGTGCTCGACGAGCCGACGACGGGTCTCCACTTCGAAGACGTCGCGCGGCTGCTGGAGGTGCTGAACGGGCTGGTCGACAAGGGGAACACCGTGATCGTGATCGAGCACAACCTCGACGTGATCAAGTCGGCCGACTGGATCATCGACCTCGGACCCGAGGGCGGCGCCGGCGGTGGAGAGGTCGTGGCCGTGGGCAGCCCCGAACAGGTGGCGCGCGCGGAAGGCAGCCACACGGGGGCGTTCCTCGCCGAGGTGCTCGACGGTGCGTTCGGCAGCGGGGCACCGCAGCGCAGAGCGGGCTGACGGCATGGCGTCGCGCACGCCCACGGTGCCGTACAAACCGAAAAAGGGCGAGATCCCGACCGACCCGGGCGTCTACAGGTTCCGCGACGCCGAGGGTCGCGTGCTCTACGTCGGCAAGGCCAAGAACCTGCGGTCCCGGCTGTCGAACTACTTCGCGCCTCTGCACACGCTGCACGAACGCACCCGGCGGATGGTGACGACGGCCACCTCCGTGGAGTGGACCGTCGTCGCCAGCGATGTCGAGGCGCTGCAGCTGGAGTACATGTGGATCCAGGAGTACTCGCCCCGCTTCAACGTCCGGTACAAGGACGACAAGTCGTATCCGTTCCTCGCGCTCACCCTCGCCGACGAGGCGCCGCGCGTGATCGTCACCCGGAACCGGCGCATCCCGGGGGCGAAGTACTTCGGCCCCTATCCGAAGGTGTGGGCGGTGCACGACACGATCGATCTCATGATCCGCGTCTTCCCGATCAGGACGTGCTCGGATGCCTCGTACAAGCGCGCGATGTCGACCGGCCGCCCCTGCTTCCCCGGGCAGATCGGCCGTTGCGGCGGACCCTGCTCGATGACAGTGACGATCGAGCAGCACCGTACCGTCGTCGACGACTTCATCGCCTTCATGTCCGGCAGAGACCAGCGCTTCACGCGGGAGCTGACCGGCCGCATGCGCGAGGCGTCGGCCGCGATGGACTACGAGTCTGCCGCGCGCTACCGGGACAAGCTGCAGGCGATCGACGCCGTGCTGAGCAAGAGTGCGCTCGTGCTCGCCGCCCACACCGATGCCGACTTGTTCGGCATCGCGGAGGACGAGCTGGCCGCGACCGTGCAGCACTTCGTCGTTCGCGGCGGCCGGGTGCGCGGCGTGCACGCCTCCGTCGTAGAGAAGGAGATCGACATCGCCGGAGCGGAGCTCGTCGACCAGGTGCTGCAGCGTGCCTACGGGGCGGCATCGGCCGCCGACATCCCGCGCACCGTGCTCGTGCCGACCCTGCCGGACGACGCAACCGAACTCGAGCTGTGGCTGCAGGAGCGGCGGGGCAAGCGCGTCTCGGTCCAGGTCGCGCAGCGCGGTCGCAAGGCCGAGCTCATGAAGACGGCAACGCTCAACGCGCAGCAGGCGCTCATCCTGCACAAGTCGCGACGCTCCAGCGATTACGTGGCCCGCACACGGGCGCTCACCGACCTGCAGGAGGCGCTGGGACTCGCCGAGGCACCGCTGCGCATCGAGTGCTTCGATGTGTCGCACCTGGGCGGCACGAACGTGGTCGCCTCGATGGTGGTCTTCGAGGACGGACTGCCGCGCAAGGATCAGTATCGGTCGTTCGGCGTGGCCGAGACGACGGATGACACGGACTCGATGTATCAGGTGCTGCGTCGCCGTCTCGCTCACCTGCGGCGTGACGAGAGCGACGAGGACCCGGTGGCGCGTCGCCGCTTCGCGTACCCGCCGCAGCTGCTCGTGGTCGACGGCGGCGCGCCGCAGGTGGCCGCGGCAGCACGTGCGCTGGCGGACGCCGGGCACCCGGAGATCGCGCTGTGCGGGATCGCGAAGCGCCTCGAGGAGGTCTGGCTGCCGGGGGAGGACTTCCCCGTCATCCTCCCGCGGACCAGCGAGGCGCTGTACCTGCTGCAACGACTGCGCGACGAGGCGCACCGGTTCGCCATCCGGCACCAGCGGTCTCGCCGCCGCCGCGACATCGCGACGGTGCTGGCCGAGGTCCCAGGCCTGGGCGAGGCGCGGATCAAGCGACTGCTGCGTCATTTCGGATCCGTGGCCGCGCTGAAGCGCGCCACGCCCGACGATATCGCCGAGCTGCCCGGGATCGGTCCGACGCTGGCCGCCGCCGTGCACGGGCACCTCGCCGGGCAGGACCGGGCTCGATAGGCTGAGACGAGGCTGACGGGAGGAAGAGATGGGCACAGCAGCCGGGCGCGATACCAACGAGGTGCTCATCGTGACGGGGATGTCCGGCGCCGGACGATCCACCGCCGCGGATGCGCTCGAAGATCTGGGCTGGTACGTGGTCGACAACCTCCCGCCGCAGATGCTCAAGCCCCTGATGGAGCTGTCCGGTGTTGCGTCGGCCACGCTGCCACGGGTGGCTGCGGTCGTCGATGTACGCGGCGGCGAGATGTTCGCCGAGCTGCCCGAGGTGCTTCGCGGGCTGCGCGATGCGCGCAAACTGCGCACCGTGTTCCTCGACGCCTCCGACGAGGTGCTGGTGCGGCGCTTCGAAGCGGTGCGTCGCCCCCACCCGCTGCAGGACGACGGGACGATCGTCGACGGCATCCGGCGCGAACGACGACGTCTCGCGGCGGTGCGGGAGCGGGCCGACATCATCATCGACACGAGCGGCTACAACGTGCACCAGCTCGCCACCGAGATCTCCGAGCTCTTCTCCGAAGAGGGTCAGGCCCGGCACAGCCTCACGGTGCTGAGCTTCGGTTTCAAGTACGGGCTGCCCGCCGACGCCGACATCGTCGCCGACATGCGCTTCCTGCCGAATCCGTTCTGGCGCGAGGACCTCAAGGCGCTCACCGGGGAAGACCCGCGGGTGCGAGACTTCGTGCTCGGCCAGCCGGGCGCCATCGAGTTCATCGACGCGTACGCGGCGGCGCTGCATCCGGTGCTGCAGGGCTATCAGCGCGAGAACAAGCGCCATTCGACCCTCGCGGTGGGGTGCACCGGCGGCAAGCACCGCTCGGTCGTGACCGCGATCGAGCTGGGGAACCGCCTCGCGCAGGAGGAGGGTATCGCCGTGCGTGTGCGCCACCGGGATCTCGGCCGTGAGTAGGCTGTTCGTTCGGACCTACGGCGGCGCGGCGCATCCCGTGCACCCGCACCGCATCGAGTACTGAGGAGAACAGTGACACTGACCGCCGACGTGAAGGCCGAGCTGATCGCCGTCCGGGAGGTGCGCCCGACAGCCAGGGTCGCCGAGCTGACGACCCTCCTGCGCTTCTCGGGAGGCCTGCACTCGATCGCCGGACGCGTCGCCGTCGAGGCCGAGGTCGACTCGCCCGCAGTCGCCCGCCGCGCCGTCCGCGACCTCGTCGAGCTGTACGGTGTGCGCCCCGAGGTCAAGGAGGTACAGGCGTCCGGCTCTCGGCAGGGCCTGCGCTGGGTCGTGCGCGTGGTGGACGGCGGTGAGACGCTGGCCCGTCAGACGGGGCTGCTCGACCAGCGCCGGCGTCCGGTGCGCGGACTGCCGAATCGGCTGATCGCGGGAGCGAGAGAGGATGCTTCGGCCATCTGGCGCGGTGCCTTTTTGGCTGGCGGCAGCCTCAGCGAGCCGGGGCGCTCGGCAGCGCTCGAGGTGACCTGCCCCACGGCGGAGGCGGCGATGGCGCTGGTCGGCGCTACACACCGATTCCAGGTGGCGGCCAAGGCCCGGGAGGTGCGCGGCGTGCCGCGCGTCGTCGTCCGAGACGGCGAGGCCATCCGCGCGACGCTGTATGCGATGGGTGCGACCGAGACCGCGGGGCGGTGGGAACAGCTGCGCCAGCACCGTGAGGTGCGCGCGGGCGTGAACCGCCTCGTCAACTTCGACGACGCGAACCTGCGACGCTCGGCGCAGGCCGCCGTCGCCGCGTGCGCACGCGTCGAGCGTGCCCTGGAGATCCTCGGCGACCAGACCCCGGATCATCTCCGCCAGGCGGGGGAGCTGCGGCTGGCTTTCCGCGATGCCAGCCTCGACGAGCTCGGCCATCACGCCGACCCGCCGCTGACGAAGGACGCCGTGGCCGGCCGGATCCGCCGGCTGCTCGCGATGGCCGACAAGAAGGCCGAGCACGACGACATCCCGGGTACCGAGGAGAACGTGCCGGACGACCTTTGACGTGCAAGCACGTTCGACACATCGGGAAGCACCCCCGTTCCTTCCGCGTTGTCGCTCGTTAGGATGAGAATCATCCGGGCGATGCCGTTCAGAGGCGCGTCCGACGATCGCTGCCGCGCGAATCGCGGCGTATAGAGGAAGAAGCGAACATGGCGAAGTACACGCTGCCCGATCTCTCGTACGACTACGCGGCCCTCGAACCGCACATCAGTGCGACCATCATGCAGCTGCATCACGACAAGCACCATCAGGCCTACGTGACCGGCGCGAACACCGCGCTCGAGCAGCTGGCAGAGGCGCGTGACAAGGGCGACTTCGCCAACGTCAACAAGCTCGAGAAGGATCTGGCCTTCAATCTCGGCGGGCACACGAACCACTCGATCTTCTGGAGCAACCTGTCGCCCGAGGGCGGTGACAAGCCGACCGGCGACCTCGCCGCCGCCGTCGACGACCACTTCGGATCGTTCGACAAGTTCCAAGCGCACTTCACCGCCGCGGCGCTCGGCGTGCAGGGCTCCGGCTGGGCCGGACTGTTCTGGGACTCGATCGGCGAGAACCTGATCATCCAGCAGTTCTTCGACCAGCAGTCGCAATTCGCCGCCGGCACGGTCCCGCTGCTTCTGCTGGATGTCTGGGAGCACGCGTACTACCTGGACTACAAGAACGTGCGCGCCGACTACGTGAAGGCCTTCTGGCACATCGCCAACTGGGCCGACGTGCAGCGGCGCTTCACCGCTGCACGGGAGAAGGCCGCGGGCCTGCTGGTACTGTCATAGCAGCGCGGGCGTCCCGGTGGGGCACCGCCGGGACGCCGTTGTCCGTCAGTCGAAAGAAATCGCGCATCTGCGCACGACACAACCAGGGGTTACATTCGTGACTGTCAAGATCGGAATCAACGGCTTCGGTCGCATCGGCCGCAACTTCCTTCGCGCGGCGCTCGCGCAGGGGGCCGATATCGACATCGTGGCGGTGAACGACCTCACCGACAACAAGACCCTCGCCCACCTGCTCAAGTACGACTCGGTCGGCGGCCGCCTGGACGCGGACGTGGCGTACAGCAAGGACTCGATCACGGTCGACGGCAAAAGCATCACAGTGTTCGAGGAGCGCGACCCCACCAACCTGCCGTGGGGCGACCTGGGCGTGCACATCGTCATCGAGTCGACCGGCCGCTTCACGAACGCCGCCGACGCCAAGAAGCACATCGCGGGCGGCGCAAAGAAGGTCATTATCTCGGCCCCGGGCACCGACGTCGACGGCACGTTCGTCATGGGCGTCAACGACGACGGCTACGACTCGGCGACCATGGACGTGATCTCTAACGCCTCGTGCACCACCAACTGCCTGGCACCGTTGGCAAAGGTCTTCAACGACAACTTCGGCATCGAACGCGGGTTCATGATGACCGCGCACGCGTACACCGCGGACCAGAACCTCCAGGACGGCCCGCACAAGGACCTGCACCGGGCACGGGCAGCGGCGATCAATATCGTGCCGGCGTCGACCGGCGCGGCCAAGGCCATCGGGCTCGTGCTGCCCGAGCTCAACGGCAAGCTGAGCGGCTCGTCGTACCGTGTGCCGGTGCCCACGGGCTCGATCGTCGACCTCACGATCGTCACCCCGACCGAGGGGCTCACCGTAGAGACGATCAACGCGGCCTATGAGACGGCGGCGTCCGAGGGTGCCCTCGTGGGCTACCTGAAGTACAACACCGATGCGATCGTGTCGACCGACATCCAGCTCGACCCGCACTCGTCGGTGTTCGACGCCGGTCTGACCAACGTGAGCGGAAACCTGGTCAAGGTGTCGTCGTGGTACGACAACGAGTGGGGCTACTCCAACCGCCTCGTCGACCTTGCCGAGCTCGTCGCCGAGAAGCTCTGACGTCATGGCACTGCGCGCCTTCGATTCGCTGGGGTCGCTCGCTGGGAAGCGCGTCATCGTCCGTGTCGACTTCAACGTCCCGCTGCAGGACGGCGTGATCACGGACGACGGTCGCGTGCGGGCGGTGTTGCCGACGCTCAACCACCTCATCAACGAGGGGGCACGCGTGGTCGTGTGCTCGCATCTGGGCCGCCCGGACGGCGCCCCGGACGCCAGGTACAGCCTCGAGCCGGTCGCGCAGCGGCTGTCGGAGCTGCTGGGCGCACCCGTCGCGTTCGCCCGCGACACCGTGGGGGAGTCGGCCCACAGTGCCGTCGACGCCCTTGGCGACGGCGAGATCGCGGTGCTCGAGAACCTGCGTTTCGCCCCCGGTGAGACCGCGAAGGACGATCTGCAGCGGCGCGCGTTCGCACAGCAGCTCGCCGAGCTCGGCGATGCGCTGGTGTCGGACGGCTTCGGTGTGGTGCATCGGAAGCAGGCATCCGTCTTCGACCTCGCTGAGATCCTGCCCTCGGCGGCGGGCCAGCTCATCGCGAGGGAGGTCGAGGTGCTCGATCGCCTCACCCAGACGCCCGAGCGGCCGTACACGGTCGTGCTTGGCGGATCGAAGGTCAGCGACAAGCTCGGCGTCATCTCGCATCTGCTGCCGCGGGTCGACCGGCTGTGCATCGGTGGCGGCATGATGTTCACCTTCCTCGAGGCGCAGGGCTACGCGGTGGGCAACAGCCTGCTCGAGGCAGACCAGCTCGACACCGTGCGCGGATACATCGCGGAGGCCGCCGAACGGGGCGTCGAGCTCGTGCTGCCGATCGACGCCGTCATGGCCTCGGCCTTCCGTGCCGACGCCGAGGTGACCGTCGCCGCGGCCGATCGCCTCGAGGAGACCCCGTTCGGAGCAGACGGGCTCGGTCTCGACATCGGACCGCAGACTGCTGAGCTGTTCGCTGACACCATCGTCGGTTCCAGGACGGTGTTCTGGAACGGACCCATGGGCGTCTTCGAACTGGCGCCGTTCGCCGCGGGCACACAGGCGGTCGCCCGCGCGCTCACGGAGCTGGACGGGCTCAGCGTCGTCGGCGGCGGGGACTCCGCCGCGGCCGTGCGGCTGCTCGGCTTCCGCGATGAGCAGTTCGGTCACATCTCGACCGGTGGCGGTGCGAGCCTGGAGTTCCTCGAAGGAAAGAAGCTTCCCGGACTGGAGGTCCTCGGATGGCAGTGAGTAGGACCCCGTTCCTGGCGGGCAATTGGAAGATGAACCTCGACCACCTGCAGGCGGTCGCGTTCGTGCAGAAGCTGCACTGGTCGCTGCGCGACGCGGCGCACGAGGACGGGTCGGTCGAGGTGGGCATCTTTCCGCCGTTCACCGATCTACGTAGTGTGCAGACGCTGATCGACGCCGATCGCATCCCGTTCTCGTTCGGGGCGCAGGACGTGTCGGAGCACGATGCCGGCGCCTACACGGGCGAGGTGTCGGCACAGTTCCTCGCCAAGCTCCAGGTCGGCTATGTCATCGTCGGGCACTCGGAGCGAAGGCAGTACCACAACGAGACCGACGAGGTGGTCGGGCGGAAGGTCCAGGCGGCGCTGCGCCACGGCGTGGTCCCCGTTATCTGCGTAGGCGAGACCGCCGAAGACCTCGAAGAGCACGGCGCCAGCGCGGTGCCCGCCGCGCAACTCGTACGCGCGCTGGAGGATGTTGCGGCAGACGCCGACATCGTCGTCGCGTACGAACCCGTGTGGGCGATCGGGTCGGGCCAGGCCGCGACTCCGCAGCAGGCGCAGGAGGTCTGTGCGGCCCTGCGCGGTGTGGTCGCCGAGGCGCTGGGGCCCGTGACCGCGGAGCGGACGCGCATCCTCTACGGGGGGTCGGTGAAGGCCGGCAACATCGCCGGCTTCATGCGCGAGCCCGATGTGGACGGTGCGCTGGTGGGCGGAGCGAGCATCGTCGTCGACGAGTTCTCGGCCATCGTGCGCTATCAGAAGCACGTCGGGGTCTGAAGCCTCGGTATAATCGACACTCGTGCGGTCCGCCGGGACCGCGGTGAAGGGCGTGACACGTGCCGATTCTGGAGTTCATACTGCAGGTGCTGCTGGGTATCACCAGCCTGCTGCTGACCCTGCTCATCCTCCTCCACAAGGGGCGCGGTGGCGGGCTGTCCGATATGTTCGGCGGCGGGACGACGTCATCGCTGGGGTCGTCGGGCCTTGCTGAACGCAACCTCAACCGTTTCACGGTGGTGCTCGCTCTGGCGTGGTTCGTCTCGATCGTCGCGTTGGGTCTTATCACCAAGTTCCAGGGAGTCTGATATGGCCACTGGCGGCAATGCGATTCGCGGCACCCGCGTGGGGGCCGGCCCGATGGGCGAGCAGGACCACGGGTTCCACGCCGAGCGCGTGGCGATCACGTACTGGGACGCCCTGGGCAACGAGACGGTGCGCTACTTCGCGGCGAATCTCCCGGAAGAAGAGATCCCGGATGTCATCGACCACCCGCACTCGGGTCTGCCGGCCGGTCGTGACAAGAACAATCCGCCCGCGGTGGCCAAGACCGAGCCGTACAAGACCCACCTCGCGTACGTCAAGGAGCGTCGCAGTGAGGAAGAGGCCGAGACTCTTCTCGAAGACGCGCTCACCCAGCTGCGCGAGCGGCGCGGGCAGGCCTGATCAGTCCCGCTCGATGAGCTCGGGCGGCACCTCGGCCGCCGCGGCGGAGTCGACGAAGACGAACGTGCGCTGACGCCCCTTGGCGCCGGCCGCTGGAACGTTCGCATAGCTCGCGCCCGCCAGGATGAGACCGAGCGCCGGTGCCTTGTCGGCTCCGGCCAGCCCCATCCACACCCGCCGCGAGGAGTTGATGACCGGGCGCGTCAGCGACAGCCGCTCGGGCGGAGGCTTGGGGGAGTCGCGCACCGGGACGACCGCATCGTCGGTGACCCTCACTTCGGGCCGGTCGGGGAAGAGCGAGGCGATGTGTCCGTCGGGTCCCACACCGAGCAGGCAGATGTCGAACGCCGGCCACGGCTGCTCGTCGCTGCCGAATCGAGCCAGCTCGGCGGCGTAGGCCCGCGCCGCGTCATCGAGGCCCATGCCGTCGTCGGCGGCCGGCATCTCGTGGACGTTGCCGGCAGGCACCGGGATGTGATCGAGGTAGGCCTCCCGCGCCTGCAGCGCGTTGCGCTCGGCATCGGCTCGCGGCACGAACCGTTCGTCGCTCCACCAGAAGTGCACGTGCGACCAATTCACATCCGCAGCCTGCGGATGTGCCGCCGCTGCCCGCAGTGATCCGATCCCGACACTGCCCCCGGTGAGCGAGACGTGCATCACGGCGCCGTGACGCGTGCCCTTGACCAGCTTGGTGGTGAGCCTGTTCGCGAGCACCGCGGCGACGCCGGCGGGGTCGTCCCTGACCACGACGCGGCGTTCGGTCAGCCAGTCACTCGGCGTCGTCATCTGTCTCCCCGGTTGCCGGAGCACCGAGCAGGTCCCAGCCCTCCGTGATCACTCGACCATACAGGAGGTCCGGGTCCAGTCCGCGGAGTTCTTCGGCCAGGCATTCGCGCAGGGTGCGGCGCGGGAAGGAGAGCTCGTGCGACGGCTGCCCTGGCTGGCTGAGCACGGCCACGCCCGGGGTTGGCCGCTCGAGGACGATGTCGCCACTGCGGCGAGTGAGGCGTACAGATCGGATGCCGCTGGTCCACGTATCGGCATCGAGGTGCTCGTGGCGCACGGGCACGTCCAGCTGCAGTCGCAGCCACGCGGCCAGCAGCCCGGTCGAGGGCGAGTCGGACGCGCCCGTCACCTCGACGGCCGTGATCGGCTCGTACGGCGGCTGGTCGAGCACGGCCGCCAGCTGCTCTCGCCACCGGGTCAGCCGTGTCCAGGCGAGGTCGGTGTCGCCGGGGGCGTAGTGGTCTCCGAGCGCGTGGGCCCATGCGCTCGGATTCTCATGCCGGGACGCGTCGGTGATCCGCCGCTGAGCGATGCGGCCGATCGCTGATTCGGAGGGCACCGGAGGCGTGTCGGACGGCCACCAGGCGACGACGGGCGCATCCGGCAGCAGCAGCCCCGTGACCAGGCTCTCCGCGTTCGAGGCGGCGGATCCGTACGCGTGCAGCACGATGACCTCGCTCGCGCCGGCGTCGCCGCCGACGCGGATCTCGGCGTCCAGCCGCGGCGCGCTGCGCGCATCCCGGTCGAGGGTCAGCACGATGACGCGCATCGGGTGCTCCCGCGACGCATCGTTCGCCGCCTCGATCGCGTCTTCGAGAGCGCCGTACTTCGACGAGATGACGAGGGTCAGCACGCGGCCGAGCGCCACGGCGCCGCCGTCTTCGCGCACCTCGACCAGAGCCCGGGCGATCTTGCTCACATCGGTGTCGGGCAGCGAGATGATCATGGGCGTCTCCAGACTCGTCCGTCGCGCGCGAGCAGGGCGTCGGCCGACTCGGGGCCCCAGGAGCCCGGGTTGTACTGCTCCACCGGCCCGCCCTCGGCGGCCCAGAATCGCTCGATGGGGTCGAGGATCCGCCACGACAGCTCGACCTCTTCGTGACGAGGGAAGAGCGGGGGGTCGCCGAGGAGGACGTCCAGGATGAGTCGTTCGTACGCTTCGGGGCTCGCCTCGGTGAAGGCGTGGCCGTAGCCGAAATCCATCGTGACGTCGCGCACGTAGGTGCCCGAGCCGGGAACCTTGGAGCCGAACCGGATCGTCACGCCCTCGTCGGGCTGGACGCGGATGACAAGGGCATTCTGCCCGAGCTCGGAGGTCTGCGCGCGGGAGAACAAGTGCTCTGGAGCGCGCTTGAACACCACGGCGATCTCGGTCACGCGGCGGCCGAGGCGCTTGCCGGTGCGCAGATAGAACGGCACCCCGGCCCATCGGCGCGTCGCGATCTCGAGCTTGACGGCGGCGTAGGTCTCGGTCGTGGAGTCGGCGGCCATGCCGTCCTCCTCCAGGAAACCGGGCACCTTTCTGCCGCCCTGCCAGCCCCCGGCGTACTGGCCGCGCGCGGTCGCGGCGCCGAGATCGTCCGGCACGTGGACGGCGGCCAGCACCTTCTCCTTCTCGGCGCGCAGATCGCGTGCGTCGAGCGAGTTGGGCTCTTCCATCGCCGTCAGCGCGAGCAGCTGCAGCAGGTGGTTCTGGATCACGTCCCGCGCGGCGCCGATGCCGTCGTAGTACCCGGCGCGGCCGCCCACGCCGATGTCCTCGGCCATCGTGATCTGCACGTGATCGACGTAATTCGCGTTCCAGATCGGTTCGTACAGCTCGTTGGCGAACCGCAGCGCCATGATGTTCTGGACGGTCTCCTTGCCGAGGTAGTGGTCGATCCGGAAGATCGAGTCCGCGGGGAAGGCGACCTCGAGCGCCGCGTTCAGTTCGCGTGCTGTCCGCAGATCGCTACCGAACGGCTTCTCGATGACCACGCGCCGCCAGCTGTCGGTTCCGGGTGTCTCGTCGACCAGGCCGCACTCCTTCAGCTGGCGTGCGACGATGGGGAAGTCCCGGGGCGGAATCGACAGGTAGAACGCGTGGTTTCCCATCGTGCCGCGGTCCACATCCAGCCGCTCGACGGTCTCGCGGAGCCGGCGGAAGGCGTCGGCGTCGCCGAACTCGCCGGAGACGAACCGGATGCCCTGCAGGAGCTGTTGCCAGGTTTCCTCGCGGAAGGGCGTGCGGGCGTGCTCCCGGACGGCATCGTGGACGACCGCGGCGAAATCCTGGTCCTTCCAGTCCCGCCGGGCGAACCCGACCAACGCGAACCCCGGCGGCAGCAGCCCGCGGTTGGCGAGGTCGTAGACGGCGGGCATGAGCTTCTTGCGGGACAGGTCACCGGTCACCCCGAAGATGACCAGCGCGCTCGGGCCCGCGATGCGGTTCAGCCGGCGATCGTCGGCGTTGCGCAGCGGGTTGTGGCCGCGGGAGATCGGGACAGTCATCTGGTTCCTACTGTGCGGCTTCGAACAGCGCGAGCACGTCGGCTTGCGGGTCGCTGAGGGTGAGCGTCACGACCGGGCGGCCGAGCGCGGTCAGGGCGGCGGCGTCCCCGGCGGCCTGGGCAGCGATGAGCTGGCCGAATGTGAAGGGGCGTCCCGGGATCTCCAGGTCGACGTCTCCGGACTGGAGGATCTGGAGGAAGACACCGTTGCGGGGTCCGCCTTTGTGGTACTGGCCGGTGGAGTGCAGGAACCGCGGACCCCACCCGAAGGTGGTCGGCCGGCCGCAGTCGGCGGCGATGAGTTCGCGCAGACCCGCCAGTTGCGGCATGGCGAGCCGGTCCACGTACGCCTGCACCGCGACGTACCCGGTGTCGGCCACGTTACGCCAGAGGGCGTCGAAGACCGCCTCGATCGTCCCCCCGGTGGCGAGGGCGGGGTCGGAGACGCGGACCGCGATGCCGTCCTGCACAAACGCCGGAGCGGACGGCTCGGGACGCGCCTCCAGCAGTCCGCGTGCGGCGGTCTTGGCCGCATCGACATCGGGCTGATCGAACGGGTTGATGCCGAGCATGCGTCCCGCGATCGCGGTGGCGTACTCCCATACGACGAACTGGGCGCCCAGCGATCCGCTGATGAGCACCTCGTCCGGGTACCGCTCGATGATCTGGAAGCGCACCGCGTCGTCGACGAAACGGACGATCTGAACGTCCGTCTGCGGCGTGTCCGTCTCGGGCGAGACCGGCAGCAGGACCACGGGGAGGATGCCGGTGCCGTCCTTGCCGGTCGACTCCGCCACGAGCTGTTCGATCCAGTCGGGCAGGCCAAGGATGTGGGTGCCGTCGCTGACCAGGCCCAGCTTGTCGCGTCGCGGGTCACCGCCCGCGATCGCCGCAGCCAGGACCAGTGCGGGGTTATTCGCGTCGTCGATCGCGACTTCCAACAGCGTTGCTTCGGCCTCGTCGAGCAGTTCCGCGATGTCGGCTCCGGCCAGACCGGCTGGCACGATCCCGAACGCGGTCAGCGCCGAGTACCGGCCGCCGACGGTCGGGTCGCCGTGGAAGACGCGATAACCGGCGCGCGACGCGGCGGCATCGAGCGCTGAACCGGGGTCGGTGACGACCACGATCCGCTCGGCAGGATCGATACCGAGATCCCGCCATGCAGCCTCGAAAGCACGCAGCACAGCGTCGGTCTCGGCCGTGGAACCGGACTTCGACGACACGACCAGGACGGTCCGCTCGAGCCCCAGACCGGGCTCACCGTCGATCGCCGCGAGCACCTGCGCGGGTGCGGTGCTGTCGACGATGACCAGTGGCACACCGGCTGTCGCAGTGATCACCTCCGGTGCGAGCGATGATCCGCCCATCCCGGCCAGGACGACACGGCTGACGCCGTCCGCGTGCAGCCGTTCGCGCAGCGACGCGATCTCGGCGACGAGCGGACGCGAGACCGACACGGCCTGTACCCAGCCGAGTCGCCGGGCGGCCTCGGCCTCGGCATCCGGCCCCCACAGGTCGGCGTCGCCGGCGGTGATGCCGCTGGCGATGAGGTCGGAGACCAGCCCGGGCAGCGTCGCCTCGACGACGGACGCCACGTGGCCGGAGACGTGGATCTCGAAGCTCAACGCGATGCCTCGGGCGCCGTGGCCAGCGCCGTGCGGACCGTTGCCTGCAGGTCGTGCCAGGAGTCGATGAATTTGGCCACGCCTTCGTCCTCGAGCACCTGCGTCACGTCGGCGAAGTCGACGCCGACGGCAGCGAGACCGTCGATCACCGCGTGCGCGTCGGCGTAGTTGCCGGTGATGGTGTCTCCCGTGACGACACCGTGATCGCTCGTGGCTTCCAGGGTCTTCTCGGGCATCGTGTTCACGGTGCCGCGGGCGACGAGCTCGGTGACGTACAGTGTGTCGGGCAAGCTCGGGTCCTTGACGCCGGTGGAGGCCCAGAGCGGACGCTGCACGGTGCCGCCGGCCGCGACCAGGGCCTGCGCGCGATCGGCGCCGAACTCCTGCTCGAACAGCTCGTATGCCAGCCGTGCGTTCGCCACACCGGCTTTGCTCTTCAGCGCGAGGGCGTCGTCCGAGCCGATCGCCGTCAGTCGCTTGTCGACCTCGGTGTCCACGCGGGAGACGAAGAACGACGCGACCGAGTGGATGCTGGACAGGTCGATGCCGGCATCCTTCGCCTTCTCCAGACCGGCCAGGTACGCGTCGATGACGGCCGCGTAGCGCTCCAGAGAGAAGATCAGGGTGACGTTCACGCTGATGCCCGCGCCGATCACCTCGGTGATGGCGGGCAGGCCCGCTTTTGTCGCAGGGATCTTGATGAGGGCGTTGGGGCGATCGACCTTCGCCCACAGCGTCTTGGCCTCGGCGATCGTGCCCTCGGTGTCGTGGGCGAGGTCGGGGGAGACCTCGATCGACACGCGCCCGTCGACGCCCCCGGTCGCGTCGTACACGGGGCGGAAGATGTCGGCCGCCGCGGCGACGTCTTCCGTGGTGAGCGCGAAGATCGCGGCATCCGCGTCGGCACCGCCGGCGGCGAGCGCCGCCAGCTCACCGGCGTAGTCGGCGCTGCCGCCGCCGATCGCGGCTTGGAAGATGGTGGGGTTGGTGGTCACACCGGTCACGTCGCGGGTCGCGATGAGGTCGGCGAGGTTGCCGGAGGCGATCCGGGACCTGCTCAGGTCGTCCAGCCAAATGCTGACGCCGGCTGCGGACAGAGCGTGGGTGGGGGTGCTCATGCGTTCTCCTCAACGGTTGCGCGGGCCGCGTCGACGACCGCGTCGGCGGTGACGCCGAACTTCTGGAACAGGGTCTTGCAGTCGGCGGAGGCGCCGAAATGGTCGATGCCGACGGTGCGGCCGCGGTCGCCCACGACCCCGCGCCACAGCCCCGTGGCGCCGGCTTCCACCGACACCCGGGCGGTGACCGCGGCCGGCAGCACCGACTCGCGGTACGCCGCGTCCTGCTCGGCGAACCACTCGAGCGAGGGGGCCGACACGACGCGAGCGCCGATGCCTTCGGCGGCGAGCGCGTCGCGCGCAGCCACGGCCAGCTGCACCTCGGAGCCGGTCGCGATGAGGATCACATCCGGGTCTCCGTTCGGCGCTTCGGCCAGGACGTACGCACCCTTGGCCGTGTGGGCCGCGGAGGCGAAGACGTCGCCGGATGCCGTGCCGTCGCCGCGGGGGAACACCGGCACGTTCTGGCGGGTCAGCGCGATGCCGGTGGGCCCGGCGGTGCGGCGGACGATCTCGAGCCACGCGTGTGCGGTCTCGTTCGCGTCGGCGGGTCGGACCACCGTCATGTTGGGGATCATGCGGAGCGAGGCGAGCTGTTCGATCGGCTGGTGGGTGGGGCCGTCTTCACCCAGGGCGACCGAGTCGTGGGTGAAGACGAAAACGCTCGGGATGTTCATGAGCGCGGCCAGACGCACGGCGGGGCGCATGTAGTCGCTGAAGATCAGGAACGTGCCGCCGAACGGGCGGGTGGGGCCGTGTAGACGGATGCCGTTGACGATCGCGCCCATCGCGTGCTCGCGGATGCCGAAGTGCAGCACCCGGCCGTACGAGTCACCGGACCACTCGTGGGTGGACCACTCGGTGGGGATGAAGCTCTTCGCGCCCTTGATGGTGGTGAGGTTCGACTCCGCGAGGTCAGCCGATCCGCCCCACAGCTCGGGGAGCTCGGCGGCGAGGGCGTTGATCACCTGACCGGAGGCGGCCCGGGTCGATACGTCCTTCCCGGCCTCGAACACGGGGAGGGCGTCGGCGATGCCGTCGGGGAGGGCACCGGCCTCCAGTCGATCGAGCAACGCTTTGCGGTCGGGGTTCGCCGCCGCCCAGGCGTCGAACCCCTGCTGCCACGCCGCGCGCGCGGTGGCGGCGCGGTCCGACAGCGCTCGGGTGTGCGCGATGACGTCGTCGGCGACGGCGAACGCCTGCTCGGGGTCGAAACCGAGCACCTTCTTGGTCGCGGCGAGTTCGTCGGCGCCGAGCGCGGAACCGTGGATCTTGCCGGTGTTCTGCTTGCCCGGGCTCGGCCAGCCGATGATGGTGCGCAGGATGATCAGCGACGGCTTGGCGGTCTCGCCCTGGGCGGCCTCGATCGCCGCGAACAGCTCCGCGACGTCTTCGACGTACTGTCCGGTCTTCTTCCAGTCGACTGTGAGGACCTGCCACCCGTACGCCTCGTATCGGGCGCGCACGTCTTCGGTGTAGGCGACGTTGGTGTCGTCCTCGATGGAGATCTGGTTCGAGTCGTAGATCGCGATCAGGTTCCCCAGCTGCTGGTGCCCGGCCAGGCTCGATGCCTCGCTCGTGACGCCCTCCTGCAGGTCGCCGTCACCGGCGATGACGTACACGAAGTGGTCGAACGGGCTGGTTCCGGCGGCAGCGGCCGGATCGAACAGTCCGCGCTCGTAGCGGGCCGCGTACGCGAAGCCCACCGCCGAGGCCAGGCCCTGACCCAGCGGACCGGTCGTGATCTCGACGCCCTTGGTGTGCCCGTACTCGGGGTGACCGGGGGTGAGCGACCCCCACGTGCGCAGCGCCTCGAGGTCGGTCAGCTCGAGCCCGAAACCGCCGAGGTACAGCTGCACGTACTGGGTCAGCGACGAGTGGCCCGCCGACAGGATGAACCGGTCGCGCCCGAGCCAGTCGGTGTCGGCCGGGTCGTGGCGCAGCACCTTCTGATAGAGCAGGTATGCCGCCGGTGCCAGGCTCATCGCGGTGCCGGGGTGACCGTTGCCCACCTTCTCTACGGCATCCGCCGCCAGAACACGAGCGGTGTCCACCGCGCGCCGATCGATCTCTTCCCACACCAGCTGTGACAACGGGTCGCCTTTCGTTCGGAAGCCCCGCGTCGTCGCAGTCGCTCGTGGCCGTCGAGAGGCGACGAGCCGCGGCGCGAGGGACGGGGGCGTATGTGCCCCCAGCATATCGAAGGGGCCTGTCGGCGCGGCACCGGACGGCGCCGCGTGACGCGCCGTTTCACCGGCGCAGTGCGCTCAGCGCGCGGGCACGGATGCCGGCACCGCACCCCCGGTGGAACCGCGCGCGATGAGGTCGAACCGCAGCCGGGGCGGTGCGGGCGGGCGGGCACCGGATTCGACCCAGTCGGTGACGAGATCGGTGCACTGTGCACCGATGCGGGCGGGGTAGTGGTCGACCGCGGTGATTCCGGGGCGGACGAGCCGGAAGGCGGAGCTGTCCACGGCCGCCGCGACGAGGATGTCCCCGCCGACGACGAGTCCCTGGCTGCGTGCCGCGTCGAGCACGCCGATCGCAGCGCCGTCGGGAGCGCTGATCACGGCGTCGGGACGTCGCGGGTCGGCGACCAGGTCGCGCGCGACGTCGGCGACGTGGTCAGCGGACGCCGTGAACGACGTCTGCCGCAGCAACGCGCGGCGTTCATGGCGGTCGCACCAGCCGGCATACGCGGCGGCCGTGCGACGCCCCCAGCTGGTGTTGTCGCCGGCGGCGATGAACGCGACCCGCTCGGCGCCGCGGTCCGCGAGGTGGTCGAGCAGCGTGGTCATCACCTGGTCGTGGTCGGGCTCGACGACGGGGACGGGTGCGTCGGGGGCATCCGGGATCCGCTCATTGCACACGACCGGGAACTCTGCGCGGATGAGTGCCTGCAGGCCCGCGTCGGCGGCGAGCGGATCGACGGCGATCACGCCGTCGACGCGGTCGGGCAGCGAGGACAGGTCGTGGCCGGCCAGCAGGATCGTGAGGGCGAAACCGCGCACGCGGGCCTGCTCGGCGGCGCCGAACACGAAGCGCATGTAGTACTCGAGCGTGCCGATGTCCACCGGAAGGTACAGGCCGATGATGCCGGCTCGGCCCCGCCTCAGGTTCCGAGCCGCGTCGTTGCCGTGGTACCCGAGTCGCGCGGCGACGGCGCGGACGTGGTCGACCGTCGCGGGGGAGACCCGGCCCGACCCGCCCAGGGCGACGGAGGCGGTCGTGCGGGATACCCCGGCGGCGACGGCGACGTCGAGCAGTGTCACGCGGGATCGATTCATCACGCTCATCCTAGGCGGCGGGTCAGGTCTTGTGCCCGGCGGCGTGGGCCGCTACCATCATTCCAATGCGGAATCGATTCCGCACTGGAGTCATCGAAGCGAGAGTGGCCCGACGGGAGTAGCCGGCGCCGAAAAGACCGAAGGAGTCCGCCCATGGCCGATGCATCTGCACAGACGAACGTCGTCACCCTGAAACGCGCGCTGGGAACACCCTCGCTCGTGCTGCTGGGACTGGTGTACATGGTGCCGTTGACGATCTTCACGACGTACGGGATCGTGACGGAGATCACCGGGGGACGGCTGCCGCTCGCGTACACGGTGACGCTCGTGGCCATGCTGTTCACGGCTCGCTCGTACGGCCGGATGGCGCGGGCGTACCCGACCGCCGGCTCCGCCTATACCTACAGTCGCGGGGCGTTCGGTGGGACCGCAGGCTTCCTCACCGGCTGGGCGCTGATGCTCGACTACCTGTTGCTGCCGATGATCAACTATCTCGTCATCGGCATCTACCTGCAGGCCGCCTTCCCCGCGGTGCCCGCCTGGGTGTTCATCGTCGGCAGCGTCGTGCTGGTGACCGCGCTCAACATCTTCGGCATCGTCACGGTGGCGCGGGCGAACTATCTCATCATCGGTGCGCAGGCGGTGTTCATCGTCGTCTTCGTGATCCTCGCCGTCGTCGGCCTCAGCGGATCGGGTCAGGTCGATCTGCTCGCTCCCTTCGTCGGCGACGGGAGCGCCGGCGGGGTCGGTCCGCTCCTGTCCGGGGCCGCGATCCTCTGCCTGTCCTTCCTCGGGTTCGACGCCGTCAGCACGTTCGCCGAGGAGGCGCGCGAGTCGAAGCGGGTCGTTCCCCGCGCGATCATGCAGACGACGTTCATCGCGGGGGCGTTGTTCATCGGGCTCGCCTACATCAGCTACCTCGTGCTGCCGACCACGTCGTTCGCCGACGTTGATTCGGCGGCGGTCGAGGTCATGATGCAGGCGGGTGGGACATTCCTCGCGGCATTCTTCACGGCGGCCTACGTCGCTGGTTCGCTCGGTTCCGCACTCACTTCGCAGGCGGCGGTGTCGCGCATCATCTACGCAATGGGCCGTGACGGCGTGCTGCCGCGGCGGTTCTTCGGCCGGCTGAGCGCACGGTGGCAGAGCCCGGTCGCGGGTATCGCCATGACATCGGCGGTCGGCCTCCTGGCGCTCGTGCTCGACCTCGGCACGGTCGCCTCGCTGATCAGCTTCGGTGCGCTTGCGGCCTTCTCTCTTGTGAATCTCGCGGTCGCGAAGCACTATTTCGTCGACCTGAAGGAGCGCAGCGGCGGTGCGGTCATGAACAACCTCGTCATCCCGGGGATCGGTTTCGCCATCACGGTGTGGTTGTGGACAAGCCTGTCCGGTGCGGCACTGGTAGTGGGTTTGGTCTGGGTGGCGCTCGGCGCGCTGTGGATCGCCGTCGTCACCGGTGGGTTCCGCCGGCCCGTCCCGCAGTTGGAGGGACTTGACTGAGCGGACGCGCGCGAACGCGGACTCCCACGGTGCCATAGACTGGCGGGGAGACTTGACGGCGATTGCGGGGCGATGGACATCACGACCACGGGCGGGTTCGCGGCATCCGCGGATCGCCGATCCCTGGGTCGCACGATCCGCGCCTATGTCGCTCTGACCAAGCCGCGCGTTCTGGAGCTGCTGCTGGTCACGACCGTACCGGTGATGGTGCTCGCCCAGCAGGGGCTGCCGTCCCTGTGGCTCGTGATCGCGACGGTCATCGGCGGATCCATGAGTGCGGGTTCGGCGGCGACGTTCAACATGTACATCGATCGGGACATCGATGCGCACATGCAGCGCACCGAGAACCGTCCACTGGTCACCGGCGAAGCCTCGCCGCGCGGTGCGCTCGTGTTCGCGTGGGTGTTGGCGATCGGGTCCACGCTCTGGCTGGGGCTGACGACGAACTGGCTGGCCGCGGGCCTGAGCGCGCTGGCCATCTTCTTCTACGTGGTGGTCTACACGATCATCCTCAAGCGCCGTACCGAACAGAACATCGTGTGGGGTGGGATTGCGGGCTGCTTCCCGGTGCTGATCGGCTGGTCGGCCGTGACGGGTTCGCTCACGTGGACTCCCTTCATCCTGTTCGTGCTCGTGTTCCTATGGACGCCGCCGCACTACTGGCCGTTGTCGATGAAGTACAAGGACGACTACGACGAGGCCGACGTGCCGATGCTGGGTGCCACCCGCAACGGTTCGCAGGTCGGACTGCAGGTGATCCTGTACGCGTGGGCGACCGTGGCATGCTCGCTGTTGCTGATCCCCGTCGCCGCGATGGGCGCGGTCTACTCCGTGTCCGCCGTCGTGTTCGGCGGCTGGTTCATCTGCGAGTCGCACGTGCTGTACAACCGTGCCGTGCGCGGTGAGCAGCCGCGTCCGATGCGCGTGTTCCACGCATCCATCACCTACCTCACACTCCTGTTTGTCGCGATCGCCGTAGACCCGCTGCTGCCGTTCTGACCGCTGCCCCGGCCTGCACTTCTCTGCAGATCTGCAGTTCTCCGCATATCCGGGGCCTCCCGCATCCGGAGTTGTGCAGATGTGCGGGGTTGCGTGGGGCGAGTCGATTCCTCCACAGCGCGCGGATACGCCCAGGCATCCACAGAAGCGAGCACGGGGGACGCACCGGGGCGGTCGGCGCGCAAGAGTGTGCCCATGTCGAGACGTGGGATTTCAGAACTGGTTGCGGCCGTCGCGGGGGGTGTTGCGCGCGCGTCGTCGCTGCAGCGCGCCGGCCACTCCCGACACTACATCGCCGAGGCGGTTCGCCACGGCGAACTCGTTCGCGTGCGCCGGGACTGGGTTGCCGCGCCGGGGGCGGATGCCGAACTGGTCGCGGCGGCGCGATACGGCGTCGTGATCACCTGCGTCAGCGCCGCGCGTCGCGCCGGGCTGTGGGTGTTGGGCGAGGACACCCGGCACGTGGCCGTCCGCAAGGGAAGCGGTGGGGGCTGGCCGGCCCAGCTGCACGTGCACTGGGCTGCGCCGCTGGTGCCCCGCGCACCCGATGAACTGGTGGACCGGATCGAGAACACCCTCGCGCTTGTCGCAGGCTGCCAGCCGTTCGAGGAAGCACTGGCGGTCTGGGACTCGGCGATCCGGCAGGGTGCGGTCTCCCGTGAGACCCTCGAGCGGTTGACGCTGTCCGGCGCCGCGCGCGACCTGCTCGACGAGGTGTCACCCTTCGCCGACTCCGGGCTCGAGACGTTCTTTCGCACTCGCTTGCGGTGGCTGCGGGTTCGGATCCTCTCCCAGATCTGGCTGCACGGGCATCGGGTCGACTTCCTGATCGGCGATCGCCTGGTCGTGCAGATCGACGGCGGGCACCACGTCGGCGCGCAACGCGCCGCGGACATCGCGCACGACGCGGAGCTCGTGCTGCGCGGATACACCGTGCTCCGCTACACCTACGCGCAGATCGTCGACGACTGGCCCGCGGTTCAGGACGCGATCCAACAGGCCGTCGCGCAGGGCCTGCATCGGGCCGCCTGACCCGCGCGCGGTGACGCGCTTCAGCGGACTTCTGCAGTTCTCCGGATGCCGAGCCACGCCTGAATGCGGAGAACTGCAGAAATGCGGAGATGTGCCGCGGGATGACCCGGGCTACGCGGGGGAGTGGGTGGGGGTGGCGGAGTGGTTGAGGGAGCCGGAGCGGTTGGGGGTACGGGAGGGGGGTGTGGGGGAGGGTGCCGTCACGTGCATGAGGACGACGACCACGGCTGCCACCAGCACCACCGCGAGCACCATGTGGACGTTGACCAGCACGATCGGCAGCCCGGAGCGGGCCTGCCACAGCCCAATGCCGATCTGCACGAGCTCGACCCCCAGGAGCACCAGGGTCCAGCGCCGCAGGTGCAGCGCGGGAGGAGTCCGCCGAGCGCCGACGACGAGCGCAAGCGTGAGCGCGAAGGCGAGGTAGGCCGGCCACGAGTGGACGTGCTGCCACCACACGGGGTCGAGGCCGTTGCGCGCCGCGGCGGCATCGCCGGCGTGCGGACCGGACCCGGTGAGGAGGATGCCAACGACGACGGTGACGAGCACCGCCACGCCGGTGGCATACGCGAGCGCGGCGTATCCGGAGCCGACGGCGCGCACCCGGGGACCCGGCTCGCGGTACACGCGTACCACCAGCACGGTCGCCAGCGCGACCAGGGCGGACGAGATCAGATAGTGGGTGCCGACGACGCTCGGATGCAGGTGCATGAGGACGGTGATGCCGCCCACGACGGCCTGCAGGATGATCCCCAGACCGATCGCGAACGCAATGCGGGCGAGGTCCAGCCGGCGCGGACGCAGGCGCACCACGGAGAGGTACATGAACAGCGCCACGACGACGAGCACCCCGGTGAGGGTGCGGTTGCCGAACTCGATCATGCCGTGGATGCCCAGCTCGCTCGTCGGGACGAGCGACGATCCGGTGCAGTACGGCCACGTGTCGCAGCCCATGCCCGAGCCGGTGAGCCGGACCAGTCCGCCGGTACCCACGATGCCGATGTTGACGGCCAGCGAGGCCCACGCCAGAGCTCGCACCCACCGGGTGATGGCGTGGGGCATGAGGAAGGACCGGACGGAGTTCGCAACGGCCGTCGTGGACATGTACTCGGTTGTCTCCCGGGGCGTCGTAGCGGGGGCCGTCGGTGTCGGGCGTTGCCTGTAGACTCGACGGGTGGAGACAGCGGGGCGCGCCTCGCCGTCCCCCCAAGTATAGGCGCGGTCCGTGCGCCACGAGTTATGGCCCTGGAAGCGGCATCCCACCCTCGTACACGACCCTCCAATCGTGAACACGGCGGGGGAGCGGGAATGCCGGGACGGATGACACCGTTGCGGCCGTGAAGGAGGAAAAGCCCATGTCGGATGT